>DJUV01000132.1 GCA_002440625.1 Rhodobacteraceae bacterium UBA6273
ACCTCGTCGCCGACCTTCCAGCGCTTCACCTTGTCGCCGACCTTCCAGACGATGCCCGAGGCATCCGACCCGGCGATGTGGTAGGGCGCCTTGTGGCCATCGAAGGGGCTGATCGGCACGCCGAGCGCCGCCCAGACGCCGTTGTAGTTCACCCCGGCGGCCATCACGAGGACCAGCACTTCATTCGAGTCGATCTCGGGCGTTTCGACCACCTCGACCTGCATCGCGGTATCCGGCTCGCCGTGGCGTTCCTTGCGGATCGCCCAGGCGTACATCGTCTTCGGCACGTAACCGAGGGGCGGCATCTCCCCGATCTCGTAAAGGTCCTTCTCCGGCGCGTCGTAGGCCGCGATCTCGGTGTTCACATCCAGTGCCATGGGCGTCTCCTGAAGCTCGTGCCGCATTGCAGAATCAACGCGATCTCAAGTCAAGGGATAGGATTGGGAAAGCAACAATGCAATAGCGTGAGCCATTGGTTTTGTAATATTATGTCCCTCTCGACGAAAGTAGGGGGCGAATGGCGCCATTTCCGCACAGATTCATGCCGCGCCTGCATAAAGGTGCTGCCGCACGGCGGCGGCATAGAATCCGATCAGCCCGCGCTCGCTTTCGGTGACGGTCAGTTGCCCCTGATCCTCGGTCACGACCTTCCTGAGGGTCAGAAGCTGAAGCGCATAGTCGACCGCCGCCGGCACACCGCCTTCCGGCAGGTCAAGCCGCGCACCCGCCGCCCGCAACCTCTCCGCCAGAACCTCGGCGCGCGCCAGAACCACCGCGCGCGGGGCAACCATGTCCGCGCCCAGCGCGGCTGAGAAGAGCGGCACCGGCAGGACCGGGACACCCCCGGCGATCCGCGCCATCAGGTCGGCGGCAAGCTCGGCCACGGCATCGCCGCGCGCTTCGGCAAGGTAGGCCGACAGCGATACCGGCGCACCGAAAGCCACCGCCGCCGAACCGAACTTCTGGAACCGCCCCATGAGCGCCCGTCTGAGCTGCCGCCCGATGAACTTCGCGATCGACCAGAGCGGCGCGCGGAACCGCCGCGTCCCCTCGGCATGGGCGGCGACCAGTACCCGGTCCTCGATCACACGGTCATAGGCCAGCGCCACCGGCACGAAGACGACATCGCGCCCGCCGGGATGCCAGCCTGCAACGATGTAAGAGAGGATGCCAAGCTTCGCCGTCCCGACAGCACCCGTGAGGCTGAGGCCGCCTTCCGGAAAGATCGCCTGCGTCACGCCCTCCTCTGTCGCCATCTGCACATAACGCGACAGGACCCGGCGATAGAGCGGGCTCGAATGCCGGCGCCGGATGAAATAGGCGCCCGAGGCCCGGATCAGCCAGGACAGTGGCCAGACCCGCGCCCATTCGCCGACCGCATAGGACAGTGCCGAACGCTCGGCGGAAAGATGCGTCACCAGCACGTAATCCATGTTCGACCGATGGTTCATCACGAAGACCACCGTCGCGCCCTTGTCGATGCCGGTGGCATCGAACCGCCCGAAGCGGACCCGGTAGATCATCCGCGACAGCCATTTCGCCGCCCGCGCGGCAAAGCCGAAATAGATCGTCGCAGAAAAGGCCGGCACGATCTCGCGCGCATAGCGCCGCGCGCGTTCCTGCAAGACGCTCAGGGGCTCGCCGCTGGCAGCCGCCTCGGCGGCGATCATCTCGGCCACTTTCGGATCATGCACCAGCCGCACGATCATGTCGTGCCGCCGCATCAGCTTGAAGGGCTGGATCGGCCGGTCGAGCCTTTGGTTCAGCCGCGCCACCACGCGCTGCATCCGGCGGCGGAAATACCAGCGCACCGAGGGGAAGAGGAAATGCGAAAAGAAGGCGATCAGCGCGAAGGCGATGATGAGGAGGAAGAGCCAGAACGGAAGCGTGACGGTCGAGGGCATCGCCGCACTCTGTCACAGGCCCGGCCGCGCGGCAAACATGCGCCGCGCCAAGGCTATTTGAACCCGCTCGTCGGCATCCCCATGCTCTGCATCGTCCAGATATAGGTCCGCCCGTCCGCCTGCATCGACCAGATGCGCGACATGCCGATATCGAGGATCTGCACGACGACCACGGTCCAGACCATGGCGATGACGAATGCCGGCCAGCGGCCGCGCTGCCCGAACTGCCCGAACTGGTAGCCGATGCTCGCCATGCCAACGACGGTCATCGCGAAGAGCAGCCCGAGGAACTGCCAGGGCATGTGATAATTCATCGCATAGCGCATCGACTGGGACGCATCGAACATCGTGTTGATCGCATTCATGAGCGAGGTCGCCGGCGGCCCCGGCCTTGCCTCGATCACCGCGCTCAGATCCGCCCAGATCTTGTTCTGAAGATCGTTGGTCGCCTGGTTGAAGCCGTCGATCACCGTGTCGTTGGGGGGCGAGCTGACATAGGCGTAGCGCGCGAGGATATAGGCGCCCATCGTCGTCTGCAGGCTCTTGGCACGATCGCCGCCCACCGCCCCGGCCTGTAGCCAGGCGGTCGAGATCGCGTTGGACTCATCCAGCGCCGCTTCCTGCCGCTGCTCGAAGCGGCTGTTCGCGTTGGAGAGCGTCAGCGCGAGGACAAAGGCCAGGAGGCCAAGGACGCTGCCGACAACGATGCCGGTCGCCTCGTCCGGCTTGCCCTCGTTCCGCGCCCGGCGGGTCCGGCCCAGAAACATGCCGACCTCGTTCATCGCCATCATGGCGACCAGCGCAGCAAGGCCAAAGCTGACGGGCGACAGGCGCAGGAAATCCAGTACTTCCATCATGGCTGCGCTTCTCCTGTATAAGACTGCCGGGCGGGCATCCTCTCTTCGGTATAGCACCGGCAAATGGCGTTGGAAGCGGGTGTTTATGCCGCATCACTCCCGCCACGCCGCAGCGCAGTCGCCGCAACGCAGCGAATTGACAGCGCATCTTTCTTTCCGTATCGCTCACGTCACAGAAATATTCTTGCACGAGGTCGGCGATGACCGAAAAGGACAAACCCTGGCTCTTCCGAACCTACGCGGGCCATTCGACCGCAGAGAAGTCGAACGCGCTCTACCGCGCCAACCTTGCCAAAGGGCAGACCGGGCTTTCCGTCGCCTTCGACCTGCCGACGCAAACGGGGTATGACAGCGACGATCCCCGCGCCAGGGGCGAGGTCGGCAAGGTCGGCGT
>DJUV01000133.1 GCA_002440625.1 Rhodobacteraceae bacterium UBA6273
TCGAAAGCGTCAAGGCCGCCTCAGACATCCGCGCCCCGCTTGATGGTGAGATCGTTGAGGTCAATCAGGACGTCGCCGACAACCCCGGCCTCGTGAATGAGGACCCGACCGGCAAGGCCTGGTTCTTCAAGATGAAACTCGCCGACAAGTCCGCGCTCGACGGGCTGATGGACGAAGCCGCCTACAATGCGCTGATCGGATAAGGACGCCGAAACATGACCTTCACCCCCACCTCCTACGATCCCTATGATTTCGCCAACCGCCGCCATATCGGGCCGTCCCCGGCCGAGATGGCGGAGATGTTCAAGGTGCTGGGGGTGAAGGATCTTGACGAGCTGATCGACCAGACGATCCCGAAAAGCCTGCGGCAGGACAAGCCCTTGGCCTTCGAGCCACCGAAGTCGGAGCGGGAGCTTTTGTGGTACATGCGGCAGGTCGCGAAGAAGAACGCGGTCTTCACCACGATGATCGGGCAGGGTTTCTACGGCACTGTAACGCCGCCGGCCATCCAGCGGAATATCTTGGAAAATCCCGCCTGGTACACGGCCTATACGCCCTATCAGCCCGAGATTTCGCAGGGCCGTCTTGAGGCGCTTCTGAACTTCCAGACCATGGTCTGCGACATGACCGGGCTCGAGATCGCCAATGCCTCGCTTCTCGATGAGGCGACGGCGGCGGCGGAAGCCATGGCGATGGCGCAAAGGGTGGCGAAGTCGAAAGCCCCCGCCTTCTTCATCGACGAGAACTGCCATCCGCAGAATATCGAGGTGATGAAGGTCCGCGCCGCCCCCCTTGAGATCGAGATCACCGTTGGCGACCCCGCGAAGCTGGACCCGTCCAAGGTCTTCGGCGCCGTCTTCCAGTACCCCGGCACCTACGGCCACCTGACCGATTTCGCGCCGCATATCGAAAAGCTGCATGCCGCTGGCGCGGTCGGTATCGTCATCGCCGACATCATGGCGCTGACGATCCTCAAGGAGCCGGGGGCGATGGGGGCTGACATTGCCGTCGGCTCGACCCAGCGCTTCGGCGTGCCGATGGGCTTTGGCGGGCCGTCGGCGGCTTATATGGCCTGCAAGGATGCCCACAAGCGCAACATGCCGGGCCGCATCGTCGGTGTTTCCATCGACGCGCAGGGGGGGCAGGCCTACCGGCTGTCGCTGCAAACCCGCGAGCAGCATATCCGTCGCGAAAAGGCCACGTCGAACGTCTGCACGGCGCAGGCGCTTCTGGCCAATATGGCGTCCTTCTACGCGGTCTACCACGGGCCGGAAGGGCTGAAAGCCATCGGCCAGCGCATCCACCGGAAGGCCGTGACGGTCGTCGCTTCGCTTGAGGCGGCGGGGTTCAAGGTGGCGCCGAAGGACTTCTTTGACACGTTCACGGTCGAGGTCGGCCCGCTGCAGGGCGCGATTATGCGCGCTGCCCGCGAGGAGCGGATCAACCTCAGGAAGGTCGGCAAGACCAAGGTTGGCGTCGCGCTGGATGAAACCACGCGGGAACATACGCTGGCGCGGCTTCTGCGCGCCTTCGGGGTGGAGAAGGTGAAATCGGTCGAGGTCTACCGCATCCCGGAGGGGCTTCTGCGCGACAGCGCCTACCTGACCCATCCGGTTTTCCACATGAACCGGGCGGAAACCGAGATGATGCGCTACATGCGCCGTCTGGCCGACCGCGACCTGGCACTTGACCGGGCGATGATCCCCTTGGGCTCCTGCACGATGAAGCTGAATGCGGCGGCCGAGATGATGCCGATCACCTGGCCGGAGTTCGCGAACCTTCACCCCTTCGCGCCTGCCGATCAGACTGAGGGCTATGCCGAGCTGTTCGCAGACCTTTCGAAAAAGCTTTGCGACATCACGGGTTACGACGCGATGAGCTTGCAGCCGAACTCTGGCGCGCAGGGTGAATATGCCGGGCTCCTGACCATTCAGGCCTTCCACCGCGCCCAAGGCGACGGGCACCGCGATGTCTGCCTGATTCCGGTTTCGGCGCATGGCACCAACCCGGCCTCGGCGCAGATGGCGGGAATGAAGGTGGTTGTGGTCAAGTCGATGGAGAATGGCGACATCGACCTTGATGACTTCCGCACCAAGGCGGAAGCGGCCGGCGACAACCTTGCCGCCTGCATGATCACCTATCCCTCCACGCATGGCGTCTTTGAGGAGACCGTCCGCGAAGTCTGTGATATCACGCACAATTTCGGCGGTCAGGTCTATATCGACGGGGCCAATATGAACGCCATGGTCGGCCTTGTCCGGCCCGGCGACCTTGGCGGCGATGTCAGCCACCTCAACCTCCACAAGACCTTCTGCATCCCGCATGGCGGCGGCGGTCCCGGCATGGGGCCGATCGGCGTCAAGTCGCATCTGGAGCCCTATCTGCCGGGCCATCCGGTGACCGGGGGCCTTGAAGGGCCGGTTTCGGCGGCGCCCTGGGGCTCGGCCTCGATCCTGCCGATCTCCTGGGCCTATATCCTGCTGATGAGCGGCGATGGCCTGACGCAGGCGACGAAGGTGGCGATCCTCAATGCCAACTACATCGC
>DJUV01000026.1 GCA_002440625.1 Rhodobacteraceae bacterium UBA6273
CCGGCCAGCTTTACGGCATGGGTCTGATCGGTGGCTTCTGTCACCTCTACATCGGGCAGGAAGCGGTGGTCGTGGGCCTTGAGGCGGCGACCGAGCCGGGCGACAAGCGCATCACCTCCTACCGCGACCACGGGCACATGCTTGCCTGCGGTATGGACCCGAAAGGCGTCATGGCCGAACTCACCGGCCGCGAGGGCGGCTATTCGAAGGGCAAGGGCGGTTCCATGCACATGTTCTCGAAAGAGAAGCATTTCTATGGCGGCCACGGCATCGTCGGCGCCCAGGTGCCGCTTGGCGCCGGACTCGCCTTTGCCGACAAGTACAAGGAAAACGGCCGCGTCACCTTCGCCTATTTCGGCGACGGCGCAGCGAACCAGGGCCAGGTCTACGAGACCTACAACATGGCCGAACTCTGGGACCTTCCCGTCATCTTCGTGATCGAGAACAACCAGTATGCGATGGGCACGAGCGTCAAGCGCTCGACCAAGTCCTCCACGCTGTTCGGTCGCGGGCTTGCCTATGGGATTCCGGGCGAACAGGTCGACGGGATGGACGTGCTTGCGGTGAAGGCGGCAAGCGAGAAGGCAGTGGCGCATTGCCGTGCCGGCAAAGGCCCCTACATCCTTGAAGTCATGACTTATCGCTATCGCGGCCATTCGATGTCGGACCCGGCGAAGTACCGGACCCGTGAGGAAGTGCAGAAGATGCGGGACGAGCGCGACGCCATTGAGCATGTGCGCGAACTGATCCTGCAGGGCAAACACGCGACCGATGACGACCTGAAGGCGATCGACAAGGAGATCAAGGCGATCGTCAACGAAGCCGCCGAGTTTTCCAAGGAGAGCCCCGAGCCCGCGCTCGAGGAACTCTGGACCGACATTTACGCCTGAGGGGGACCGCAATCATGGCAACCGAAATTCTCATGCCCGCGCTGTCGCCCACGATGGAAGAGGGCACGCTGGCCAAGTGGCTGGTCAAGGAAGGCGATGCGGTCAAATCCGGCCAGATCCTTGCCGAGATCGAGACCGACAAGGCGACGATGGAATTCGAAGCCGTCGATGAAGGCATCGTCGGCAAGCTCCTCGTGGCAGAGGGATCGGCGGGTGTGAAGGTGAACACGCCCATCGCGGTTCTGGTCGAGGAAGGCGAAAGCGCCGATGCGGCGCCTGCGCTGAAGGCCGCGCCCGTGGCCGCTGCGCCTGTGGCGGCGAAAGCGGCAGAACCTGCGCCCGCCGCACCCAAGACCGACACCTCGCCCGACTGGCCGGCGGGCACACCGATGAAGACCATGACGGTGCGCGAGGCGCTTCGCGAGGCGATGGCCGAGGAGATGACGCGCGACGGCGACGTCTATCTGATGGGCGAGGAAGTCGGCGAGTACCAGGGCGCCTACAAGATCAGCCAGGGGCTTCTCGACCAGTTCGGACCGAAGCGGGTGATCGACACGCCGATCACCGAGCATGGCTTTGCCGGGATCGCGGTCGGCTCGGCCTTTGGCGGCCTCCGGCCCATCGTCGAGTTCATGACCTTCAACTTCGCGATGCAGGCCATTGACCACATCATCAACTCGGCCGCCAAGACGCTTTACATGTCGGGCGGCCAGATGGGCTGCCCGATCGTCTTCCGCGGCCCGAACGGCGCGGCGGCCCGCGTGGGCGCTCAGCACAGCCAGGACTATTCTGCCTGGTATGCGCAGGTTCCCGGCCTCAAGGTCGCCATTCCCTATTCGGCGGCGGATGCGAAGGGGCTTCTGAAGACCGCGATCCGCGATCAGAACCCGGTGATCTTCCTTGAGAACGAGATCCTCTATGGCCGGTCCTTCGAAGTCCCGGACCTGCCCGATTTCACCGTGCCCTTCGGCAAGGCGAAAATCTGGCGCGAGGGAACGGACGTCACCCTCGTCTCCTTCGGGATCGGGGTCAGCCATGCGCTCGACACCGCGGAGAAGCTTGCCGCAGAGGGGATCAGCGCCGAGGTGATCGACCTTAGGACGCTCCGCCCGCTTGACACGGCTACGGTCATCAACTCGGTGATGAAGACCAACCGCTGCGTCACGGTCGAGGAAGGCTGGCCCGTCGCCTCGATCGGCAACCACATCTCGGCGGTGCTGATGGAGCAGGCCTTCGACTATCTCGACGCGCCGGTCATCAATTGCACCGGCAAGGACGTGCCGATGCCCTATGCGGCCAACCTTGAGAAGCACGCGCTCATCACCTCCGACGAGATCGTCGCGGCGGTGAAAAAAGTGACCTACCGGTAAGGAGACAGCGACATGGCAACCGAAGTTCTGATGCCCGCCCTTTCTCCGACGATGGAGGAAGGCACGCTGGCCAAGTGGCTGGTCAAGGAAGGCGATACGGTGAAATCCGGCGACATCCTGGCCGAGATCGAGACCGACAAGGCGACGATGGAATTCGAGGCCGTTGATGAAGGCGTCGTCGGCAAGATCCTGATCGCCGAAGGCACGGCGGGGGTGAAGGTCAATACGCCCATCGCCGTTCTGGTCGAGGAAGGCGAAAGCGCCGATGCGGCGCCCGCGCCGAAGGCGGCCCCCACCGCCGCGCCCAAGGCCGAAGCGGCGGCGCCGGCCGCTGTTGCAGCCGCACCTGCCCCGATAGCGCCGAAAGCGCCCGGCGCCCGTGTCATGGCGTCACCGCTCGCCCGCCGTCTGGCCAAAGAGCGCGGCGTTGACATCGCCGCCCTCGCCGGATCAGGCCCGCACGGCAGGATCGTCAAGGCCGACGTCGAGGCGGCAGCCACAAGCGGCGCGGCGAAACCGGCCGCGGCACTTGCAGCAGCCGCAGCACCCGCCCCTGCCCCGGCGGCGGCACCCGCTGGCCCTTCCGCCAGCACGGTGGCCAAGCTCTACGAGGGCCGGGAATACACCGAGGTCACGCTCGACGGTATGCGCAAGACCATTGCTGCGCGGCTTACCGAAGCCAAGCAGACCATCCCGCATTTCTACCTTCGTCGCGATGTCCAGCTCGACACGCTGATGGCGTTCCGCGCGGAGCTCAACAGCAAGCTTGAATCGCGGGGCGTGAAGCTTTCGGTCAACGACTTCGTCATCAAGGCCTGCGCCAATGCGCTCCAGCAGGTGCCGGATGCCAATGCCGTCTGGGCCGGCGACCGCATCCTGAAGCTCAAGCCCTCCGATGTGGCGGTGGCCGTCGCCATCGAGGGCGGCCTCTTCACCCCGGTCCTGAAAGATGCCGATCGGAAGTCGCTCTCCGCGCTGTCGGCCGAGATGAAGGACCTTGCCGCCCGAGCCCGCAACCGCAAGCTTGCGCCGCATGAATATCAGGGCGGCACCTTCGCCATCTCCAACCTCGGCATGTTCGGCATCGACAACTTCGACGCCGTCATCAACCCGCCGCATGGCGCGATCCTTGCCGTCGGCGCCGGGGTGAAGAAGCCGGTCGTCAAGGCCAATGGCGAAATTGGCGTGGCCACGGTCATGTCGATGACGCTCTCGGTCGATCACCGCGTCATCGACGGGGCGCTTGGCGCCGAGCTTCTGAAGGCAATCGTCGAGAACCTCGAAAACCCGATGGCCATGCTGGCCTGACGTGTGGCAACAGAAAAACAAGGGCCGGGCAGCGATGCCCGGCCTTTTCCATTTCCCGTTGACCCCGGCTCAGTGCCGGCTGTCGATCAACTGATCCATACTCAAGGCCGGCTGCTCGCAGCCCGCGCTGCCGATCACCTTGGCCGGAACGCCCGCCACGGTCTTGCAGCTGGGCACATCCTGCAGGACGACCGAACCGGCAGCGATCCGCGACCGGTCGCCGACATGGATATTTCCCAGCACCTTCGCGCCCGCACCAATCAGCACACCGTCGCCGATCTTCGGATGGCGGTCGCCGTCTTCCTTGCCGGTGCCGCCCAGAGTGACCGAATGCAGCATGGAGACATTGTCGCCGACCACCGCCGTCTCGCCGATCACGATGGAATGGGCATGGTCGATCATGATGCCCTTGCCCACGACCGCACCGGGGTGGATGTCGACGCCGAAGGCCTCGCTCACCCGCATCTGCACGAAATAGGCCAGGTCGCGCCGACCCTGCAGCCAGAGCCAGTGCCCGACGCGGTAAGCCTGCACCGCCTGGAAGCCCTTGAAGTACAAGAGTGGCTGCATGAACCGGTGCGCGGCCGGATCGCGGTCATAGACCGCCACGATATCCGCGCGTGCGGCCTGACCCAACTCAGGGTCGGCCTCATAGGCCTCGTCTGCGATCTCGCGCAGGATCTGCTCGCTCATCTCGGATGAGGCGAGCTTCATCGAAAAGCGGTAGGACAGCGCCCGTTCCAGCGTCTGGTGGTGCAGGATACCGGAATGAATGAGGCCACCCATCAGCGGCTCGTCGCGCACCGCAGCCCGCGCCTCGTCACAGATATGGGTCCAGACCGGATCGACCCGCGATATGACAGCTTTCTTTTCGGCCATGGCATGTCCTCCAGATTTGCCGTCTCTATAACAGATAGAGTTGGGCGCCGAAAAGAAAAGCCTCTCGCCATAACGCTTTGTCATAATTCCCGCCGACGCCAGCGGATCAGGGCTTCAAGCGCCGCCACCAGCGCCTCCGCATAGTCGGGGTCGGACAGCCGGGGTTCCGGCCAGACCGGCATGTCGCATAGGATCGCACTCATCAGGCTGCCATTGCCCCAGCATGGATGTACCCGGCCCGTCCGCTTGCGAAACCGGTCGGCGGCATGCGCCCGGTCAAGGTAGTCCGCCAGCCAGCCCTCCCATGTTTCAGGCGACCGCGTTCTCAACGCCGCCGCCGCCGCCACCGCATCGCCGTGTGTAAACTCCCGCATGCCTCAGAGGTCCGGCAGGCCGAGTTCGAGAAAGTGCACTGCAAGCCGCACGGTTCCGCCCGCAAAGTCGCCGCCGGTGGCGTCAAGCTGCAGCACCTCGGGTGCGTAGTAGGTCATGGGCGCGGACAGAAGCCCCCGCACCCAGGACCCTCCCGACAGGCCCAGCCCCGAGCCAAAGCGTCCGACCGCCCCAGGATTGCCAAGCGACCACCCCGTCAGCGTGCCGGTGATCGGGGAAATCACGCGCCCCGTAACGCCGACAACCATCGCATTCGATGGAATGACGTAGCCCGTCAGCGATACCGGCCCCACCGCCACAGCATGGTCGGTTTCAACGGTCCTGAGCGCCAGACCGGCATTGTTGGCGGACAGCGTCACCGTCCCCTCGCGCCAGTCCGATCCATCGAATACGGCGTTGGCGCCCCGATCAACGATGAAGGCGCGCCAACCACGCATTGGCTGGACGAAATCCCAGCCACCGTTCGTGCCGATCGCGATGGCGCCGTCATACCCGCCCCAGGCATTCACTGCGCCAAGCGGGACCGCAAAGCAGGCCCCATCGACAACGAGTGTGGGCGGGATCGTCTGGCTTTCGGATTGCAGGACAAGATTCACCAGCCCGTCGAGACGCACCAGGGCCTCATTCACGGTCACATGCTTCTGCGCCTGCGCCGCCTGAACCAGGGGCAGGCCAAGCCGAGCGGTATTAGACATTGACGACCATCCTCGCAAAAGGCCCCGGCCCGAACTGGTCGGACAACTGGGCAATGTGAATTTCAAAGCTCGGCCATACCGCGTCGGCGGCCATCTGCGCCACCGGATAGACCCAGCGCGGCTGACTCACTACGGTTTCGCGGCGCATCGTGCTGCCAGAGACAACGCGAACCTGATAGGCCTCGAACGCTTCGCCGAGCGGCACGTCCAGCCCCGACCAACTGTCACCGCCGATCCGCGTCCGCCGTATCCACGAGGTCGAAAGATCGCCGCCAGCCAGACGCACCGACTTCAGATGAACCGGCGCATAGGGCCTGAGGCCAATCCCCGCGAACGCCTCCACCAAGTGAGCGTAGGACGGATCGTCGTAACCCCGCCGCGACGGACCGATACGGAAATGCCGCGCAAGGTCGCGGGCATTTGCCGCAAGCGCGATCTGCGTTGGCGCCCCGTTCATCAGGACGACATTGCTCCCGACCGGCCAGCCAGCGGCCCCTGCCGCTTCGGTTCCGGTCTGCCCTCGCAAGAGATGCGAGAGCTCATAGGTGTCAGGTGCGACAAGCTCGGCATTGGCGAACTGGAACAACTCCCACCCGCCCGACGACCCGTCGCCAACCGCCATCAGGTTGGCACCGTTCAGGAGCTGGGTAGCCCCCACCGAACTTAGCGACACGCCGCTGATCTTCACCCTGACTGGCTGCGACCGATCCCATACACCACCCGTCGCCGGGGCCATCAGGCTCTCGGTCTGCCCGATCACCGCCTGACTGGAGATCAGCCGGTTGAGCGTATAGCCCGCGTCTTGGTCAGAACTGAACACCGCGACCGACCCCGGCCAGGGCTGCGCGGCGATGGCCAGGTGCGGCGCTTGCGGCACCTCTTCCCCTGTCATCAGCGGCAGGTCGAGAAACAGCGCGGCCACAGGTGTCGGCGCTACGAAGGTTCGCGCAGCCACCGCCACCTCTGCCTCGTCTGAGGGCACGTAGACGGCAGGCTCCACCCGCACCGCCTCAAGCCCGATCGCGCCGGCCTGTTCGGCCCGGTCGATCCGGTAGAGCTTCGGCACGCCCGCGCCGATTGCCACCACGTCGCCCACGCCGATATCGCCGAGCGACGGCGGCAGCGCGAACCGGGCACCATCCCGTGCCACCCGCGTCTCGGTCAGCCAGCGCTCGGCAATCCGCTGGGCCTCGGCCTGCGTCAGCGATAGCGCAAACTCCGATTGCGAGACCGCTTGCAGGTCGCCCGCTGGATGCACGGCCTCCACGGTGCGGGCCTCATAGTCGCCTTCGGCCTCGACGTAACTCACCCGCACCCTGCCGACACTGTCCGCATCCGTTGCACGCGTAGTCTCGATCCAGCCGTCCGTCTCGCTCCCGACCGCGAGGTCGTCCTGCACGATCCCCGCATTCGCAACACCGTCGCGCATCCGAAAGCGCAGGGCGCCATCGCGTTCCAAGGCATCGAAACCGTAGCTCAGCATCAACGGCTGCAACGCGCTGCGACCGCTCCCCGTCTCCTGGACGCTGTACCCGCGCACGATCCCGAAAAGCCCCGCCACGTCCACGCCCGGCAAACCCGATCCGGCACAGATCTCGGCCACGACATTGGCCAAGGGCTGCGCCGTCGTGCGGCCGTTCAGCCAATGGCCCCGCGCATAGTTCGCCCCATCCGCCCAGAGATCGCGGTTATTGGGGAACTGCGGGAAGGGCCGCGCGTCCCAGGCCCAGACATGGGCGCG
>DJUV01000023.1 GCA_002440625.1 Rhodobacteraceae bacterium UBA6273
CGGTCAGGAGCGAGTAGACCATCGCCCGCGAGCCATCGACGGATTGCTCTCCGCCGGGGGACGCCTGTGCCGGCGCATCGGGATCGGGCGCCGGCGCCGGCAGCACCAGATCCTCGCCGAAACCCAGGGTCTGGACCAGCGAGACCCCGCGTTTGATGTAATGCGCGCTGTCGAAATAGGTCAGAAGCCCGCCATTCGCGACGAACACCCAAAGGGTCGCCGCAATGGCCAGAAGGATCAGCGCGACCGGTCCCGGCGCATACCCCTGTTCCGGGCGTTTCCGTGAGGCGGGCTCCATTCAGTTCACCCCACCGACCTGTGAAGTTGCGCCAGCGACCGTCGATTCGTGCGGCGGCACGAACGTGCAGCGGGAAAGGGGGCCGTCCACAGCAAATCCCGGGCGATGATCTGTCGCCGGGAACGCAATAATCTTGTTCTGGATGCCCCGATTGTCAGCGGAACGAAGCGTGTGCCGTACACTAAGCAGTACCTTGCCGTGTCTGAAGACGTGAACCCCCGAAAGTAGGTTTCCGATCATGCACCCTGTTTCAGCAATTACTCAAAAAGCATACCATTAAAATGACTGCGCGCGGCCTGCGTCATCCGCTTGCGTACGATTTTAACCACGACACTCACACCGGTCAACGAATCCTCTTCCTGGCGTCAGCCTCCGCGGCTTCACCCTACAGCAGCCACTCTACCGGCAGCCAGCCGATCACCCGGATGAGGATGCGCAGCGGCATGGTGGTGTTCGGCTCCGTCGTCGCGGTGACTTGCGTTCCGTCTCCTCCCTCCGTGGTCCAGAGGAGGCCGCCCTCGGGGTCGCGCGTGACGCGCCAGGCAACGCGCGGCAGGTTGTCGTCGAGCCAGCGCGACATGCCGCCGGCGATGACCGGGCTGTCGATCAGTAGACCCATCTCGCAGTTGAGCTGCGCCGAGCGCGGATCGAAGTTGAACGAGCCGATGAAGGCGCGTTCGCCGTCGATGGACAGGCTCTTGGCGTGAAGTGCTGCCTGCGACAGTTCCTTGATGCCAAGATCGTTGACCGACTTCCGCTCGCTGCCTTCGGCACGGAGCTCGTAGACCTCAATTCCGGCGTCGATCAGCGCCTCGCGGTAGCCGATATAGCCGGAATGGACGGGGACCACGTCCGTCGCCTCAAGCGCGTTCGTCAGCGTGCGGACCTTCGCGCCTGTCGCGGCAAAGGCCGCCATGTCGGCGGTGCCGATCGGACCGGGGATGAAATAGGCGGAGATAAGATCGACGGACCGTGCGGGCTTGCCGATATCCACCAGAAGTTTCTCGATCATCAGGTTGCCGGGATCCACAAGGCCCTGCGCCTTTGCCGGGTCATCGCTGAACAGCTTCGCGCCTACCCATTCTAGCGGCGCCGTTCCGCCCTGGAGCGTCTTGACGAGGGACGATTCCAGCACCGCCTCGCCATAGGCAATGCCCTGCGGAGATGCGCTGACTTCGGCATCGCGCTGCGCGAGGAGGCTGTCGCCGCCGGATTCGGGGGTTATGATGAGGTCGGCCGGATAGGCGGAAGGGCTGTTCCAGTACCTGTCGAAATCCGCGCCCACATCGGCTGCCGCCGGGCCAACGGCGAGCGTGTCGAGATCGAAGTAGAGATGGCCCGCACCGGTCTCAAAATAGATGTCGCCGATGTTGCGCCCGCCGAGGATGGTGGCCACGCCATCGACGGTGAAGCTCTTGTTGTGCATTCGCCGGTTCAGGCGGAAGAAGTCGAACCCGTAGTTGAGGACGCGTGGCGACCTGAGCACGAAGGGGTTGAAATAGCGCACCTCGGCGGTGGGCATGGCGTCGAGCGCCACCATTTCCTGATCGAGCGCCGGGGTGCCGTTGTCATCAACGAGAAGCCGGACGCGGACTCCACGCTCGGCCGCCGCCTTCAGTTCGGAAAGCAGGCGAATTCCGGTGAGATCGTCCTGCCAGATGTAATACTGCGCGTCGATGGTGCGTTCTGCGGCCCGCGCCAGTCCCACCCGCGCGGCGAAAGCGTCAAGTCCGCTGCCAAGCGGCAGGATGCCAGAGGTTCCGGGATGCTCAGCCGCCAATGGCAGGATCGCCGCGCCGAGGGCGGTTTCGGCGCGCGCCGGTTCGGCCTGACTTTCGATGCGCGCGGAGGCATCGGGCAGAGGATAGAGAACCCGCAAGGCCACGATCACGACCGCAAGGAAGAGGATCAGCACCAGACAGAAGCGGAATATCTTGCCGAGCATGTGCTGTCCTTTCGCCTCAGATTTCCTCGACCATGACGACGCCCGCCATCGCCTTGATCGCGCCCTTGATCTGGGGATTGACCGGGTAGTCGCGGCCGGCATCAACCTCGACCTCCTCGCCGGTCTCGCGGTCAGCGATGCAAAAGCGGATCGGCCCGCGGCTGCGGATCTTCGCCTCTTCAGCGATGCGCTTCAGAAGGGCGGCGACCGAGGCCACCGCCTGATCGCTGTCGATATGGATGCGAAGCCCCGCGCCACCGGCATCGGCGACCACGCCCTCCATCGGTGTGACGGAACGGGCAACGGGGTCGAACTGACCTTCGTTGAAGCGCGCCTCAAGCGTCATCACCACCTGATGCGTCTGCTCGAAGACCTTGCGGCAGGCCTCGAAATCATCGGTGAAAAGCGCGATGCCGGCGACCTGCCCCGTCGGGTCGGAGATGTTCATGCGGTAAAAACGGTTTCCGCGCGCGGATTTCCGTTCCTGAAGGCCCGAAACGAGGATACCGACACGGGCGACGGCGGCACCATCGCGCTCGGCCTTCTGCTGCAACTCGGCGAGCGTCAGAAGGTTCTTGCGCTTCAGCGCAGGCGCGTAGTCGTCGAGCGGGTGGCCGGAGAGATAGAAACCGATGGCCTGATGTTCTTGTGCCAGCCGGTCGGCGGGCATCCAGTCGTCCGACTGCGGCAGGCGCGGCTCGGGCAGGTCATCCCCCGCCTCGCCGAAAAGCGAGACCTGAGACGACGCGCGGCCTTCGTGGATCACGGCGGAATAGCCGGAAAGCGCGTCAAGGGCCGCGAAGACCCGCGCGCGGTTCGGATCAAGCTGGTCGAAGGCCCCGGCGCGGGCGAGCATCTCCAAGGGGCGCTTGCCGATGCGCTTCAGATCGGTGCGGCGGGCGAAATCGAAAAGCGTGGCGAAGGGCTTCTGCCCGCGCGCGCCGGTGATGAGCCGCATCGCCTCCACACCGACGTTCTTCAGGGCGCCAAGCGCATAGACGACCTGCCCCTCCATCACCGAGAAGGTCGCCTCGGAGCGGTTCACACAGGGCGGCACGATGGTGATGCCAAGGCCGCGCCGCACCTCTTCGGCATAGATCGACAGCTTGTCGGTAAGGTGGATATCGCAGTTCATCACCCCGGCCATGAACTCGACCGGGTG
>DJUV01000240.1 GCA_002440625.1 Rhodobacteraceae bacterium UBA6273
GGGCGACATGCTCTACATGGCCGGCGGCAGCCGCATCACCCGCATCCACGGGCCCTTCGTCGCGGATGAAGAGGTCGAGGAGGTGGTGAGCCACCTGAAGTCCTTCGGCGCCCCGGAATACATGTCCGGCATCGTCGACGGCCCCGATGAGGACAAGGAAGCCGACATCGACATGGTACTCGGCCTCGGCGGCGACGGCGGCGAGGACGCTCTCTACGATCAGGCCGTGCAGGTGGTCCTCCGCGACCGCAAGGTCTCGACCTCCTACATCCAGCGCAAACTCGGCATCGGCTACAACAAGGCCGCGCGTCTTGTGGAGCAGATGGAGGAAGAGGGGCTGGTCAGCCCGGCGAACCATGTGGGGAAACGCGAGATATTGGTGCCGGAACAGTAGGGCGGGGTTTCACCCCGCCATCTTGGCCCGTAGTCCCGGATATGCTCCGGGACGTCACCCGTCTCCGCGTCCCCGGATCAAGTCCGGGGACTACGCCTAACCCCGTAGGGCCGGGTGCACCCGCCACCTGACCTCATCGGGTGCGCTTGAGCACACACTTGCTTTGCGAAGCGCGGCAGTCCAGGCGCCTCGCTATCTATAGGTTGTGGCATAACGCTCTCAGCTCGCTACCAGAAGGGATGGCCTTTGGTGAGCTTTGCGGTCGTCTGATTTGATGTAGCTGAAAGCTATGCTCGAACACAACAAAGGGTGGTGGCGTATCTACAAACTCGACAAACCGCGTTGTTGTAGGTTGTGCGGCTCATCAAGCATGACAAGCTTGATTGTGGTGGCTCTGCCTGCTACATCATGGCTTGTCGTGTGAGAAGGCGCGTTTGGAGTACTAGAAGCGATGGAAAGACATCTCGACGGCGCTGTCGCATACCACTACGGTAAGTTCCCACCGCAAAATCTAGACCTCGCACTGCTACTTGACGCCGTAAGCGAAACCAGTGCGGCGATTGCGCGCTACGATCAGATGCTTGCCGCGATGCACAACAGTGAAATCTTGCTAGCGCCTTTGCGAAATCAGGAAGCGGTTGTCTCCTCGCGCATGGAGGGGACAATCTCAACCCTCGATGAAGTTCTTCGTATCGAGGCAGAAGGCGAAGTTGATCAGGATTTCGCATTCCGAACGGCGCGTAGTGAAGCTGTCGAGACTTTTCTCTACACCCGCGCCATGCAGCGCATTCAGCGCGAAATCGAGGCTGGCAGGCCGTTGTCCGAACATCTAATCCGTAGCGCACATCAGATACTGCTGTCATTCGGTCGCGGCGCGACGAAATCGCCCGGCGCTTACAAGACCGAACAAAACTATGTCGGAGAGCGCCGACGCCAACCCGTTGCCTTCGTCCCTATCAGTCCAGCGGCACTGCCCGAGGGGATGCAGAAGCTCATGTCGTTCGTGAATGAACATCAATTCAACAAACTGTTGAAGATCGCAATCGCACATGTCGAGTTCGAAGCTTTACATCCCTTCAAGGATGGAAACGGCCGTATCGGCCGGATGTTGATCACGCTGATGCTGTGGACGTCGGGCTTGATCCGTCAGCCGCATTTCTATGTTAGTGCATATTTCGAACAGAACCGCGACGACTATATCGACGGTATGCGCCGCGTCTCATCCGACGACGAATGGACTGAATGGTGCATATTTTTTCTCGACGGCCTACGCAGTCAGGCCGAACGAAACATCTCGGTCGCACAAAAAATCTTTCATCTGTACAACGACATGAAACTTCGCTTCCGAGATGAACTGAAAAGTGAATGGGCTATCGAAGCGCTCGACTTCATGTTCGCTAATCCGAGCTTCAAGAACAGTAAGTTCACCAGCCACGATCGAATTCCGTCTTACGTCGCGGCGAGCATGACAAGAAAGTTGCGCGAAGTTGGGATTCTATCGCAGATCGTTCCTGGCGCAGGGCAGCGACCTGCCATTTACGGTTTCGAACCGCTGATTGCGATCATTCGTAGTGAACAGCCTTAGTGCGACTGCTGCAAACGCGAGAAGAGCGGATTCACATACCCGACTCCCACCTCACCGCCCCTTCGGCCTCGCCTTCTCATCCCCCAGCTTCCGCTCGATCCTCTCGTCCCGCATCTCCCGAAGCGCCCTCAGCCTGATCGCCCGCTCCGCCGGATCAACCATCGCCTCCTTCGCGGCCTTCTCCCGCCGCACCTCCTCCTCCTGCATCAGCGCCATGATCTCTCGCCTCAGCCCGTTGACCTCGTCGGCGTCGGTCGGCGCATAGTCCACCCCCTCCGCCCCTTTCAGCACGCCGGCAAGCCGCGCCAGCATGAAGGCGCGGAGCACCGCGTTCATCCGGGGCAGATGCCCGGCCCCCATGGCGCGGAAGAACCGCACCACATCCGCATCCAGCCGGAGCGTCAGCTTGACCTTGGCGGGCGCCGTCACCTCGCGCAGGATCGCGTCCCAGCCGGAGGGGATGCGGGCCGAGCCCTGAAGCCCCCAGCGCAGGTCCTCTTCGAGCCCGCGGAGCGTCCCGGCGAGATGGTGGTAGGCGGCAGCTTCCTTGCCGGATCTGGGGCGGGTCATGGCGGCTCCTTGGGGCAGAGCGATCAGTCTCGCCCAAGGGTCTTGCCGCCGCCTTGACGGGGCGCACGCCCGACGCCTGTCGGGACGGAAAACCTACGGAAAACCGACGGCGGCGGGACGGGGCCTCAGCCCCTGAGCGTGCCGCCCGTCGCCTTCGTCACCTTCTCGACGATCTTCGCGGCCACCGCCTCGATCTCCTCGTCGGTGAGGGTCTTGTCGCGCGGTTGCAGGCGCACAGTGATGGCCAGCGATTTCTTGCCCGGCCCCATCTGCGCCTCGGCCTTGTCGCCCGCGAACTGGTCGAAGACGGCGACAGAGTCGATCAGCGCCTTGTCCGCACCCTGGGCGGCATTGACCAAGGTCAGCGCCTCCACGCCCTTGTCGACGACAAAGGCAAAGTCGCGTTCGACCGGTTGCAGGTCCGACCGGCCGAGCGCGGCGCGGGTTGTTGCCTTGGCCTTCGGGAAGGGCACGGCCTCGATGCGGATGGTCAGGGCAACCGCCGGTCCCTTCACGTCCATCGCCTTCAGCACACGCGGATGTACCTCGCCGAAGGTACTGATAACATTGGGGCCAAGGCCCATGACGCCGGACCTTCCGGGATGCCACCAGCCCGCCGCCTTGCGGGTGATCTGCACCTTGGCGGGCGCGCCGATGGCCGCCAGCACCGCCTCGGCATCGGCCTTCGCGTCATAAAGATCGGCCGGACGGCGCGAGCCGAAGGGATCGCGCGGCGCCGTGGCGCCGACGAGAAGCGCCGTCGCCTGCAAGGCCTGTTCCCCCGGCTCACCGCCCGAAAACACCGGCCCGACCTCGAAGAGCGCGAGGTCCATGAAGCCCCGCGCCTGATTGCGTGCGGCGGCTTGAAGGAGGCCCGGCAGCAAATCGGGCCGCATATGCGTCATCTCGGAGGAGATCGGGTTTTCCAGCCGCGTCGCCTCGGCCCCGCCGCCGAAAAGCTGGGCGGAGGTGGCGTCGATGAAGGAATAGGTCACGCATTCATTGTAGCCCAAGGCCGCCAGCATCCGCCGCGCCGCCTTCTCGCGCACCTGGATCGGCGTCAGCACCGGCTTCGGCACGCCGGGTTTCGCGCGGCGCAAGGGCTTGCCGTCAAGCTTCGTCAGGGACGCAATCCGCGCCACTTCCTCGATGAGGTCGGCCTCGCCCAAGACATCGGGCCGCCAGGTGGGCGGTGTCGCCATGTCCCCTTTGAGCGTGAAGCCCAAGGCCTCCAGCGTCCGCCGCTGCTCGGCCTCGGGGATGTCCATGCCGACAAGGCTGACCACGCGCGCAGGGTCCAGCCGGTAGGCGCGGCTGACGTCCGGCACCGCGCCGTCCAGCACCACCTCGGACGCCTCGCCGCCGCAAAGGTCGAGGATCATCCGCGTCGCCGCCTCAAGCCCCGGCAGGGTGAAGGCCGGGTCGACGCCACGTTCGAACCGGTAGCGCGCGTCGGAGTTTACCCGCAGCGCCCGGCCCGTCGTGGCGACGGTGATCGGGCCCCAGTAGGCGCTCTCGACGAAGACGTTGACGGTCTCCCCGGTGCAGCCGGTCGCTTCGCCGCCCATGATTCCGGCAAGGCTTTCGACGCCAGTATCGTCGGAAATCGCCATCATCCCGGCGGCCAGCACATAGGTCTTGCCGTCGAGAGCCGCGAACTCTTCGCCGCCCTTGGCCGGATGGATCGACAGATCGCCCTTCACCTTGTCCGCGTCGAAGACGTGCAAGGGCCGGTTCTGGTCGAAGGTGAAGAAGTTGGTGATATCCACCAGCGTCGAGATCGGCCGGAGGCCGATGGCCTTCAACCGCGCCTGCAACCATGCGGGGGAGGGGCCGTTCTTCACGCCCCGGATCACCCGGCCAACGAAAAGCGGGCAGCCCTTGCCCTTCAGCGCGTCGTCAATCCTGACGCCGATCGGGCTTTGGAACCCGCCCTTGACCGGCTGGATATCCAGCGGCTTCAACACCCCAAGCCCCCGCGCCGCGAGGTCGCGGGCGATGCCGCGGATGCCAAGCGCATCGGGGCGGTTGGGCGTGATCTTGATATGCACCATCGGATCGACCATCTCGGGCCGGTTCTTGGCGAGCCAGTCGGTGAAACGCTCGCCGACCTCGCCAGACGGCAGCTCGATGATGCCGTTATGCTCGTCCGATAGCTCCAGTTCGCGCTCGGAGGCCATCATGCCGTGGCTCTCGACACCCCGGATCTTGCCGACGCCAAGGGTCACGTCGATGCCGGGCACATAGTCGCCGGGCTTGCAGAGAACGACCGTGATCCCCGCCCGCGCATTCGGCGCGCCGCAGACGATCTGCTTTTCGCCCTCGTCGGTCAGCACATTGCAGACGCGGAGCTTGTCGGCATCCGGGTGCTGTTTCGCGTCCAGAACCTTCGCCAGAGTGAAGGGCCTCAGCCGCGCCGCCCGGTCCACGACCTCCTCAACCTCAAGGCCAAGGTCGGTCAGCGCATAGGTGATCTCGTCGAGGGAGGCCCCGGTGTCGAGATGGTCCTTGAGCCAGGAAAGGGTGAATTTCATGTCGTCGCCCCAAAATCTTGTCGGGTGAGGGGATACTGTATGCTTCGTCGGCAGGAAAGCCCCGACAAACCCGACAAAGACAACAAGCTCGACCCGCCGGGCCAACGCGGGGCCATCGCGCCCCGCGTTCCGTGAGCGGTATCCGCTATCCCGGCCGTGCGCCTGACGCACGGTCGGCCCCCGCCCCCGGGCGGCGGGGGCATTCGCCCCCACCGGGGCGGGCGCCACCCGTGCCCCAATCGTCCGGTGCAGATGGAGACCCCCTTGGCCCTTCCTCACGTCAGGGCCAATCGGCCCGGCCAACGCGCCACCGGCGCGTTGTCTTTCGGTCCTCGGGGGGGGGTGAACGCCGCGCCACGGCGCGCTTGTAGAGCGGGTTTTCAACCCACCATGTCGGCGGGTGGTGAGCTGAAAGCCCACCCTACGGATTGCTTAAGGAGGCTGAGGACTCAGTTCGGCCATTTATGGACTGACCGCGATCGGGCGCTCCCCACATGTACAGAGCCCAACTGCTCAATACGGCAACAAAGGCCGACACAAGAAGTGCCGGCAAATTGTCTCTGATATTGCGAAACCAACGTTCGATGATTGTTTGGTCGTGCAGTTCGATCTGATCCCAACCATCGAGAGTCAAACGGATAGTCCAAGCCTCAATCCCGTACTCGCCGTTTGCGACTCGCTCGGTATGGTCGCCCGCTTCGATGTAACGTGCTCGTGCAGCGTAAGCGAGAAGTTCACGAAACTCAGAAGGCGCAAACTTAGAGTTGGGAACCATCGACCAGCGCATCCGTCTGGAGGCGTATGACTCTCCGCCCAAGGCGTTGACGGCCGAATCGTACTCAAACCCCTCAAGGCCTGCCTCAGCGATCACAGACAACGCTTGCGCGATTTTCTTTCTGGTTACCGGCACACTCACCGGCTCAACCCGCCCGCCACCGTCGGCATATCCAGCGCGCTGAACCCATAGTGCCGGAGCCACCTGAGATCGCTCTCGAAGAACGCCCGCAAATCCGGGATCCCGTATTTCAGCATCGCGATCCGGTCGATCCCCATCCCAAACGCAAACCCTTGCCACTCCGCCGGATCGATCCCCCCGGCGGCCAGAACCTTCGGATGCACCATGCCGGAGCCGAGGATTTCCAGCCAGCTGTCGCCCTCGCCGATCTTCAACTGACCGCCTTCCCAGGAACAGCGGATATCGACCTCGGCCGAAGGCTCGGTGAAGGGGAAGTGCGAGGCGCGGAAGCGGAGTTCCACCGTGTCGACCTCGAAGAACGAGCGGCAGAATTCCTCCAGCACCCATTTCAGGTTGGCCATCGAGATGTCGCGGTCGATCGCCAGCCCCTCGACCTGATGGAACATCGGCGTATGGGTCTGGTCCATGTCCATGCGGTAGACGCGGCCGGGTGCTATGACGCGGATCGGCGCGCCCTGGGCCTGCATCGCCCGGATCTGCACCGGCGAGGTGTGCGTCCTCAGCACATGCGGCGGGCGGGTGTCGCCCTCGGCCCGCGCCATGAAGAAGGTGTCATGCTCCTGCCGCGCCGGATGTTCGGGCGCGATGTTCAAAGCGTCGAAATTGTACCAGTCGCTTTCGATCTGCGGGCCTTCGGCCACGGCAAAGCCCATGTCGGCGAAGATCGCGGTCACTTCTTCCGTCACCTGCGACACCGGATGGATGGTGCCCTGCCGCCGCGGCCGGCCCGGCAGCGTCACGTCGAGCCATTCCGACTTCAGCCGCTCATCAAGTGCGGCATCGCCCAAAGCCGCCTTCTTGGCCCGAAGCGCGGTGTCGATCTCATCCTTCAGCGCATTCAGCGCCGCCCCGGCGGCCTGCCGCACCTCGGGCGCCATCTGGCCCAGCTCGCGCATCTTCAGCGAAATCTCGCCCTTCTTGCCAAGCGCGGCCAGCCGCACATCCTCAAGCACGCCCTCATCGCGGGCGGCGCCGACCATTTCCAGATATTTCTGCCTCAGCGCGTCCATCGCCGGCTCCGTTCTTTGACCCGTTCCTGCTAATTGCCCCCCCGTGCAAATGCAAGGCGTCGAAGGACCGGGCCAATCTGCCGCAGCCCGCGCGCCTTGCCCCGAACCCGTCGCCCCGACATAATACCAAGCAATTTAGTCGGATTTTTGGGGCCATGATGTCTACCTCCGAGCGAATGCGCAAATATACCGGTCCTGCCCTGTTCTCGGGCGGCTTCCGGCCGTTCTTCCTTCTCGCCGGGATCTGGTCGGCACTGGCGATGGCGCTCTGGATCGCCTGGTTCACCGGCGGGATCGACCTGCCCGCGGTCTTCGATCCCTTCTCGTGGCATGTGCACGAGATGCTCTTCGGCTTTGGCGCGGCGGCACTTGCCGGGTTCCTTCTGACAGCCGTTCCGAACTGGACCGGGCAACTGCCGGTGGCGGGCCTGCCGCTGGCCGCACTTGCCGCGCTGTGGCTGGCAGGGCGGGTGGCGGTGATGACCGGAGCTGCGCTTGGCCCGGTCGCCGTCATGGTGATCGACGCTGCCTTCCTGATCGCGCTCGCTCTTCTTCTCGGGCGCGAGATCGTCCGGGCGGACAACCGACGCAACCTGATTGTCATTGCCTTCGTGCTGGCGCTTGCCGCCGCCAATCTCGGCTTTCACTGGGTCGCGGGGCATGGCGGCGCGCCCTATCAGGGCTGGCCCGCCCGGCTCGGGATTTCGGTCCTGGTGATGCTGATCTCGCTGATCGGCGGGCGGATCGTGCCCAGCTTCACCCGAAACTGGCTGGCGGCGCGCGGTCCGGGTCCGCTCCCCACCCCCGCAGGGCGGTTCGACGTGGCAACGCTGATCGCCTCGGGCGCGGCGCTGGCGCTCTGGACGGCGGCGCCGGAGGCGAAGCTCTCGGGCATCGCCCTGCTTGCGGCGGGCCTGCTCCAGCTGGCGCGGCTGGGCCGCTGGCGGGGCCTGCGCACCTTTGCCGAACCGCTGGTCACAATCCTGCACCTGGCCTATCTGTTCCTGCCGCTGGGCTTCCTGCTGCTCGGCAGCGCGCTTGTCGATCCGGCCCGTGTGCTTCCCGCCGCCGGGCTCCATGCCTGGCTCGCCGGTGGCGTCGGGCTGATGACTCTGGCGGTGATGACCCGGGCGAGCCTCGGCCACACCGGCAGGCCCCTGCACGCAGGCGCGCGCGAACTGGCGATCTATGCGCCGGTGCTGGTCGCCGCCATCGCCCGCATCGTCGCGGGGCTTGGCGGGCCGGACTGGCTCTTGCACCTCGCCGCCGGCGGCTGGGTGCTGGGCTTCGGCCTTTACGCACTGCTCTACGCCCCGATCCTCGCGCGACCGCGTGGCGCGGCGCGCAAGCCGTCCCGTGCGCCCCGACCGGCCTGACAAACGAAAACCCCCGCGAGGGCTAGGCCGCTCGCGGGGGTCTGACTGTCCCTCGGTCTTGTCGATCAGGCCAGTTTGATCAGGCCAGCGCGGCCTTCGCCTTTTCGACGATGGCGCCGAACGCCGCCGGTTCATGCACGGCAAGATCGGCGAGAACCTTGCGGTCCACCTCGATCCCGGCCTTGCCGAGGGCGTTCACGAAACGCGAATAGGTCATTTCGGCATCGACCAGACGCACAGCGGCGTTGATCCGCTGGATCCACAGCGCGCGGAAGTTGCGCTTGCGGGTCTTGCGGTCGCGGGTGGCGTACTGGTTGGCCTTGTCGACCGCCTGGGTGGCGGTGCGGAAGTTGGTGGAACGGGCGGCATAATAGCCCTTCGCAGCCTTGATCACCTTGCGGTGACGGGCATGCGTGACCTTGCCGGATTTAACGCGAGCCATGTGTCACTCTCCTCAGCGGTTGTACGGCATGTATTTCTTGACGATTTTCGCATCCGGGTCGGACAGCAGCATGGTGCCGGTGGCCTTGCGGATAAAGTCCGTCGAGCGTTTGATCATGCCGTGCCGCTTGCCGGCGACACCAGCCTTGACGCGGCCCGAGGCCGTCATCTTGAACCGCTTCTTCGCAGCGGATTTGGTCTTCATCTTGGGCATTTCTATCTCCGTATCAGAGTGAACGCGCGACTCGGCAATGCCACTTGGCCGGCCTCGCGGGGTATTCGAGAGGCGCCCTATACGCGCGGGGGGGCGGTTTGGCAAGGGGGCGGGGAACGGGGCGGGCAGGCGGGCGTCCGCGGGCGCCGCTGTCTCTGATGCAGGCGACCCGGCCGCCCAAACTATACAATAGGTTGAAATGCAGGCCAGGGATGGCGGCGCCACGCGGCCCGAAAAGGGGTTTCCGCGACGTCAAACTGTTCACGGAACTCAGCCAATGCCGCCGAGAATGGCATGAAACGCCGGGATTGTTCCAATTGAGGCAATGATCTTGGGAATTTCCCTTGCAGAAACACATTCATGCCCTGTTTGGTCGGAATACAACCCTTAGTGGAAGAACGGAACTTACAGACCAGACCGCAAGGAGGCCCCATGTTCATTGCCCATCTCATCGGCGGAGGGATTTCCGGCATTGTCGTCGGCTCGATGATTCATTCCTGGGGCTACCCGCTCTGGCTTTCCATCCTTGGCTACGGCCTCAGCGGCGCCTGCATCACGCTGCTTTCAGCGCTCACATGGTTCCTGCTGTCGGAACTTGGTGGCGAGCGGAAGGTTGACCAGCGCCACTATGGCCCCAGCCGGGCCGAGGCGTGAATCTTCGCGGCGCGCGTCAGCCGAAACGGTCCACCACCCGCATCACCGCCGCGGGAATATCGGTTGGATCGAAGCCCATGGGGTTCATCGCGGCGCCCGCAAAGATCATCGCAAAGCCGAGGCTCCCCATGATCGCCGCGCCGGTCAGCGGTTCATCGGTCGAAAAGGACGAGATCATCCGGATCAGGCCGATCAGCACACAGGTCAGCCCGAATACGATCAGATAATCCGCAGTCATCCACCCCGCTCCGCTGTCCGCGCGCCTTGACCCGCGCGGTGCCAAGACTAAGCGGCCCGCCGCCTGCGAGACAACGGGTACGGCGGAAGGGTTCTCCAGCCTGTTACAAGGAAGACATAGGCGCGCGCGGCCTATTCCGGGTCGGTGCGGAAGATCAGCCGTTCGTCGCAGGGGGCGACGCGCAGGATGTTCGTGGTGCCGGGGACGTTGAAGGGCACGCCCGCCGTCACGACGATCTGGTCGCGCTCGGTGGCAAAGCCGTATTCGCGCGCCGCCTTGGCCGCGTTCACCACCGCCATCTTGAAGCGGTCGATGATCTCATCGGAGAACACGCAATGCACGCCCCAGGTCAGGCAAAGCCGCCGCGCCGTCCGCTCGATCGGTGTCAGGGCGATGATCGGCACAGACGGCCTTTCGCGCGCGACGAGCGAGGCGGTGGTGCCCGACTGGCTGAAGCAGCAGATGGCGCTGATGTTCGTGGCCTCGGCGATTTCGCGCGCGGCTGCGACGATGCCGTCGGCCACGGTACTGCGGGCAACCCGGCGGCTCGCCTCGATGACCTCGCGGTAGGTCGGATCGCGCTCGACCGACTTCGCCACGTTGTCCATCGTCGTCACCGCCTCGACCGGATAGCTCCCGGCGGCGGATTCGGCCGAGAGCATCACCGCATCGGCACCCTCGTAGATCGCGGTCGCCACGTCGGACACTTCGGCTCGCGTCGGCATCGGGCTTTCGATCATGCTTTCCAGCATCTGCGTCGCCACGATCACCGGCTTGGCCGCGGCCCGCGCGGTGCGCACCAGCCGCTTCTGGATCGGCGGCACCGAATGCACGGGCAGTTCCACGCCCAGATCACCGCGCGCCACCATGATCCCGTCCGACACCGCAAGGATGCCGGCGAAGGCATTCACCGCAGCGGGCTTTTCGATCTTCGAAAGGATCGCCGCGCGGCCCTTGGCCAGTTCGCGCGCCTCCAGCACATCTTCGGGCCGCTGCACGAAGGAAAGTGCCAGCCAGTCGACGCCCAGCTGGCAGGCAAACTCCAGATCGCCCCGGTCCTTTTCCGAAAGCGCCGCCAGCGGCAGCACGACGTCGGGCACGTTCACGCCCTTGCGGTTGGAAATCGTGCCGCCGATGGTCACCGTGCAATCGGCGAAGTCCGGCCCGCATTTTTCGACTTTCAGGCGGATCTTGCCGTCGTTGACCAGCAGCGACGATCCCGGCGTCAGCGCCGCAAAGATCTCCTTGTGCGGCAGGCAGACACGGGTGGCATCGCCCTCCTTCGGATCAAGGTCAAAGCGGAAGGCGGCACCCTCGGCCAGCTCTTCCGAGCCGTTCCTGAAGGCACCCACGCGCAGCTTCGGCCCCTGCAGGTCGGCCAGGACGCCGATCGGCCGGCCCACGTCCTTCTCGATCTTGCGGATGATGTCGTAGCGCTTCTTCTGCTCGTCATGGCTGCCGTGGCTCATGTTCAGGCGGAAGACGTCGGCGCCGGCTTCGAAGAGCGCCCGGATCATTTCGTAAGTGCTCGACGCCGGACCCAAAGTGGCCACGATTTTCACGTTGCGCTGTCGTCTCATCCCCGGGTCCTCTCAGAATGTTTGCGCTACCATAAGTGCTGTGGCTATATGGCCGAAATCCCCGGCCCCGGCAACTGGCGCTTTTCCCTTCGCTCGTCTAAACGATCTTTCGCCTGGGAACGATGGAAATTTGATGACGGGTCAATCTTACCACATCCACGGCGAAGATCGCCCGTCCCGCTGGCTCGTCACCTGCGACCATGCAACGAACCGGGTGCCGCCCTGCGTTGGCGGCGGTTCGCTCGGCATCGCGCCCGCCGACATGGCGCGTCACATCGCCTATGACGTCGGCGCGGCGGGCCTTGCCCGTCACCTTGCCGGCCGGCTTGGCGCCCCGGCGATTCTGTCCGATTTCTCCCGCCTCGTCATCGACCCCAACCGGGGCGAGGATGACCCGACCCTCGTGATGAAGCTTTACGACGGCACCCTGATCCCCGCCAACCGCCACGTCGATGCCGCCGAGACGGAACGCCGCCTGAATGCCTTCCACCGCCCCTATCACGCGGCGCTGGAAACCCTCGCTTCCCGGCGGCCTGACAGCGTCATCTGCGCCATCCACAGCTTCACGCCCCGGCTGAATGGCCGGGGGCCGCGGCCCTGGCATGTCGGCGTCCTCTATTCCCATCTCGACCCGCGCCTTGCCGTCCCCTTCATCCAGCGCCTGCGCGCCGAGGGCATCGAAACCGGCGATAATGAACCCTACGAAGGCCATCTCGACGGCGATTCCATCGACACCCATGCGTTGAAGCCGCGCCGGCCCAACGTTCTGATCGAGCTTCGGAACGACCTCATCCGCGATGAGGCGGGGCAGATTGCCTGGGCCGACCGGCTCGCGCCGATCCTCACCGACGCCTTTAGGGAGTCCGCCCTGTGACCCGCCCCGCCGCCGTCATCTTCGATCTCGACGGAACGCTGATCGATTCCGAAAGCATCGCCCTAGATGTCGGCGCCCGGCTTCTTGACGGCATGGGTATCGTGGACGGCCACGCCATCCTCTCCCGTCTCGTCGGTGTCGACGGCGGCGAGGGTCGGCGGCGGCTCCAGAACCTCGCCGGCCCCGGCTTCGATGTCGAAGCCTTCGCGCGGGTCTGGGAGACCGAGGCCGAAGCCGCCTTCGCCACCGGTGTGCCCCTGATGAACGGCGCCGATACGCTCCTCGACCAGCTTGCCAGCCTCGACCTCCCACGCGCCGTTGCGACGAACAGCCGCACCGCCGGCGCCCTCGCCAAGCTCGGCAGCGCCGGCCTCCTTCACCATTTCGGCGAAAGGAATGTCGTCGGCGTCGATGCCGTCGCCCGCGCCAAACCTGCCCCCGACGTCTTCCTCGAAGCCGCCCGCCGCCTCGATGCCGACCCTGCGGCCTGCCTCGTCTTCGAGGATTCCGCCATCGGCGTCGCCGCCGCCCTTGCCGCCGGAATGCGCGTCGTGCAGATTCCGGACATGAGCCACCCGGCAACGGGCAGCGACCATCTCATCGCCGAAAACCTTCTCGACGGCGCCCGCCGCGCCGGGCTCCTCATTTGACCGGAGGGACGAATGGACGACGCTACCCGCACCGAACTTGAGGCCGCGGCCTTCCGCGCCCTTCGCCATCACCTGATGGAAAAGCGCCCCGAGGTGCAGAACATCGACCTGATGAACCTCGCCGGGTTCTGCCGCAACTGCCTGTCCCGCTGGTATCAGGAGGCGGCAAACGAGCGCGGCCTGCCGATGACAAAGGACGAGGCGCGCGAGATCTTCTACGGCATGCCCTATGAAGACTGGCGCGCCCTGAACCAGACCGAGGCCAGCCCGGAAAAGCAGCAGGCTTTTGAGAAGGCTTACCGCGACAATGTCGGCGACGGGTCCTGACCCCGCCGCCATGAATTTGTGACACCCCGGAAACACAATGTGCGCGATCCCCACCTAGGGGCGACTCGAGGACAGGTGTTAACCTTTCCCATCATGCGGCTACTGGAGAGACGTCAGGACTATACCCGCGCCGAATGGATCTCGGATGCCGTGATCCATGTCTCCGGCGTTGTCATCGTCCTCATAGCCGTCCCCACGCTCATCACGGTAACGGCTTTCCAGCGTGGCGATGCAACGGCCCTTCTCGCCATCTCGGTCTACGGCGCCACCTTGGTCGCGATGATCACCTGCTCGGCGCTCTACAACATGATCGCAAGCCCCGGCTGGGGCCATGTGCTGAAGCGGCTCGACCATTCGGCGATCTACGTCAAGATCGCCGGAACCTACACGCCCTTCACGCTGCTTTCAGGGCAGGGCCTCTGGCTCCTCGCCCTCCTCTGGGGCGCCGCCCTCACCGGCGTCGGCCTGAAACTCGCCGCCCCCGACCGCTTCCGCCCCCTCGCCATCGCGCTCTATCTCGGCATGGGCTGGGCCGGGCTTCTCGCTGGCGGAACCTTCCTCGCCACCCTCTCGACCCCGGTCATCGCCCTCATCGTCACCGGCGGGCTTCTCTACACGGCAGGAGTGGTCTTCTACCTCAGCGAAAGACTGCCCTATCACTACACGATCTGGCATGTCTTCGTCCTGGTGGCGAGCCTCGTCTTCTATGCCGCGGTGACGCTGCAAGTCGTCCAGACCGCCTGACCCACTTTCTGTCCGAAAATACTCCCGCCGGAGGCAAGTCCGAGCCGTCGCGCCTTGCGCGGCGGCGAGACAAAAATCGTCGCGCCGGAACGGCGCGGCACCTGTCTTCGTCAGACAGCCGCCTTCCGGCTTTCCTCAAGATAGATTTCCCGCAGCCGCACCGCCACCGGCCCCGGCTTGCCGGACCCGAGTGCGACGCCGTCGATCTCCACCACCGGCATCACAAAGGCCGAGGCCGAGGTGACAAAGGCCTCGTCTGCCGCCTGCGCCTCAGCGAGTGTGAAGCTCCGCTCCTCCACCTCCATCTGCGCTTCCTTGGCAAAGCGCAGCACCGCCGCCCGGGTGATGCCGTGCAGGATGTCGTTCGACAGCGCCCGGGTGATGATCCGCCGGCCCTTGACGATATAGGCGTTGTTCGACGTGCCCTCGGTCACGAAGCCGTCCTCGGTGAACCAGGCGTCGTCCACCCCGGCCTTCTTCGCCATCATCTTGCCCATCGACGGGTAAAGAAGCTGCGTCGTCTTGATGTCGCGCCGGCCCCAGCGCACGTCAGGAATGGAAATCACCTTCCACCCGGTCTTTGCCGCCGGCGCATCCGCCAATCCCGGCTTCGACTGGGTGAAAAGCACGATGCCAGAAGGCGTCGTGGCCGGATCGGGGAAAGCAAAATCGCGGTCGCCGGGATTGCCGCGCGTCACCTGAAGATAGACCAGCCCGTCCACGATCCCGTTCCGCGCCACCAGCTCGCGGTGAACGGCCAGAAGCTCCGCATCCGTCACCGGCGCCGCCATCTCCAACTCGCCCAAGGACCGGGCGAGCCGCGCGACATGACCCGGAAAGTCGATCAGCTTGCCGCCGAGAACGCTCGTCACCTCATAGACGGCATCGGCCATCAGGAAGCCGCGGTCGAAGACCGAAATCTTCGCCTCTTCCTCCGGCACATAGTCCCCGTTGACATAGACGATGCGGCTCATGGCTGTCTCCCGATGGAATGCGCCGGACTCATCGGCGCTCATGGCCGCAAGGTCAAGGGGCCGATTCCGCTTGGACAACCCGCCGCCCGGGCGCAGGATGCTGGCAGGAATTCGCGCGCCAACCGGCGCACCTCGCGCTTCAAGCATCTGTTTTGATCGGAGGATTCATGCAGCTTCGTTCCTCGCTTCTTCCCGCCACAGCCCTTCTTGCCCTCACCAGCACCGGCGCCTTCTCGCAAGAGCTTTCGCTCGCACTCGGCCCCGCCAATATCCCGAACTATGCCGGGCTCGGCATCGGCGGTCTGCCGGATTATATCGGCTCGGACAATTACACCGGCGGCGCCGCGCCCTTCGGCCGTCTCAGCCTCGGCGGCGAGCGTTATGTCAGCCTCGAAGGCAACTATCTCAGCATGGACCTGCTTGATCATCCGAACTGGCGGGTAGGGCCGGCGCTCCTCTACCGCTTCGGCCGCTTCCGCCACTTGGCAACCGTCTTGGGATTGATGCCGAGTTCCCTGCTCAGCACCGCGAGCGAAGTTTGCGATCGCTGTATTGCTGCTCTGACAGCGTGCGTGGTCGTGGCGCACCCATGACGAACTTGTCCCATAGCGACTCCTTCCATGACGTCGAAAGGATCGCACCATCAAACCGTGGGATCAAACAAATAGGGCCTCGGCTGCCCGACGCCTGTCGGGACGGATGCCCGACGCTTGCGGGACGGATATCCGACACATCCTGCGGCGCATTTTGCTGCAACTGCGAAAGGATGCTTGCGCAGCGTGACGCAATATTCTATCCGAACGAAAACTCCTAACGAAACTTCCTTGCCGAAGGAATTGCCCATGAGCTTCCGTCTCCAGCCCGCCGCCCCCGCCCGCCCGAACCGCTGCCAGCTTTTCGGCCCCGGCTCCCGGCCCGCGCTTTTCGAAAAGATGGCAGCCTCGGCGGCGGATGTGATCAACCTCGACCTTGAGGATTCGGTGGCGCCCTCTGACAAGCCCGAGGCGCGGAAGAACATCATCCAGGCGATCGGCGACGTAAACTGGGGCAACAAGCATTTGTCTGTTCGGATCAATGGCCTGGACACGCCCTTCTGGTATCGCGACGTGGTCGACCTTCTGGAAAATGCCTCAGACCGGCTCGACCAGATCATGATCCCGAAGGTTGGCTGCGCTGCCGATGTCTATGCCGTCGATGCCCTCGTCACCGCCATCGAAGCCGCAAAAGGCCGCAAGAAGCGCATCGGTTTCGAGGTCATCATCGAATCCGCCGCCGGCATCGCCCATGTCGAGGAAATCGCCGCCTCCAGCCCCCGCCTTCAGGCGATGAGCCTCGGGGCGGCCGATTTCGCCGCCTCAATGGGCATGCAGACCACCGGCATCGGCGGGACGCAGGAGAATTATTATATGCTTCACCAAGGGGTTAAGCATTGGTCCGACCCCTGGCACTGGGCCCAGACCGCCATTGTCGCCGCCTGCCGCACCCATGGCGTGCTGCCGGTCGATGGCCCCTTCGGCGACTTCTCCGACGACGAAGGCTTCCGTGCCCAGGCCCGCCGTTCGGCGACGCTCGGCATGGTCGGCAAATGGGCGATCCACCCGAAGCAGGTGGCGCTGTGCAATGAGGTCTTCACGCCGTCAGAGGCGCAGGTTTCCGAGGCTCGCGAAATCCTCTCCGCCATGGAAGCCGCCAAGGCGCGCGGCGAGGGGGCGACGGTCTACAAGGGCCGGCTTGTGGACATCGCCTCGATCAAGCAGGCCGAGGTGATCGTGCGGCAGGCCGAACTGATCGCGGGCTGAGCGAGGAAGCGGGGGTTTCACCCCCGCACCCCAGAGGGTATTTGGGTAACGAAGAAGCCCTAGCTTTTCAAGGACATGCAGACGTCGGTGAGAAGATCGTCGGGTGCCGTATCGGCGGGGGTGTTGAGATAGACTTCGATTGCCGGAGCCTCGCCCGGTTCCTCGCCTGACTGCGCGAGCCAGGGGCCGAAGAGGTAGTCATAGGCGGCTTGCAGCCCCGAATAATGGCCCTTGAAGCGCAGGCAGGCATAGCGCCCCTCAGGCAGCCGGACCTCCTCCAGCCCCTCGGGCAGACCTTCCCCGCCGGGAAGAACCGCGCCAGCGTGGCTCCGCAAGTCTTTCGGTGGAGTGGCGCTCGGGTCGTCGTAGTAGACCCCCACGAGCCCGCCGACCCTGCCCCAGAGGTCGCGGCCACCAAGGATGGTGCCGAGCTTTTCAAAGCTCTGGCCGATCTGCATGTAGGGACCCTTGTGGGCCACTGCGGCGAGGCGACGGGCAGGTTCCGGCCTGATGGTGACGTCGAACATCTGATGTCCTTTCCGTTGGTGAAGAAGAAGCGGGGAGGTCAGTTCCCCGCGCTTGCGGAAGGCCGAAGGGGTCAGGCCGTAATGGGCCGAGAAGGCGCGGGCGAAGCTTTTGCCCGAAGGATAGCCCGCGCGGCGGGCGATATCATCCGGCCGCCAGTTGGTCTGGACCAGCCAGCAGGCGGCCCGGTGCATTCGTATCCTTCGCACCGCGTCCGCCGCGGTTTCGCCGGTCATCGCGTGAAAGACCCGGTGAAAGTGAAACCGGCTGAGCGCTGCCACATCCGCCAACGCGTCGAGCGAAAGATCCCCGGCGGGATTGGCGTGGATATGGTCGATCACCCTCAGGAGCCTGCCTTCATATGGTCCCATCCCGGGCACCCCTTCGTTCTACCGCATTCACCCTGCCACCGGCCCCGGTCACAAATCTTGCCAAGTTGCATTTGGCCGTGGACCGCGCCATATAAGCCCAACCCAGAGGGGAGCAGATCATGAATTACCTCGAGTTCGAAAAGCCCCTGGCCGAGATCGAAGGCAAGGCCGAAGAGCTTCGCGCGATGGCGCGGAAGACCGAGGGGATGAATGTCGAGAAAGAGGCGGCGGCGCTGGACAAGAAAGCCGCCGACATGCTCCGCGACATGTACAAGACGCTCGACCCATGGCGGAAATGCCAGGTCGCGCGGCACCCCGACCGGCCGCATTGCAAGGATTACATCGAGGCGCTTTTTTCCGAGTTCACCACGCTCGCCGGGGACCGGAACTTCGCCGAGGATCACGCCATCATGGGCGGCCTTGCGCGGTTCAACGACCAGCCAGTGGTGGTGATCGGACAGGAAAAGGGCTCCGACACCAAGACCCGGATCGAGCGCAACTTCGGCATGGCCCGGCCCGAGGGCTACCGGAAGGCGATCCGGCTGATGGAGCTTGCCGACCGCTTCCGGCTGCCGGTCATCACGCTTGTCGACACGCCCGGCGCCTATCCCGGCAAGGGCGCGGAAGAGCGTGGCCAGTCCGAGGCAATCGCCCGCTGCACCCAGAAGTGCCTTGAGATCGGTGTGCCCTTGATTTCGGTCGTCATCGGCGAAGGCGGCTCGGGCGGCGCGGTGGCTTTGGCTTCTGCCAACCGCGTGGCGATGCTGGAACATTCGATCTATTCTGTCATCACGCCGGAAGGCTGTGCCTCGATCCTGTGGAAGGATGCGGAGCGGATGAAGGAAGCTGCGATGGCACTGCGGTTGACCGCGCAGGACCTTCTGAAGCTGGGCATCATCGACCGGATCATCACCGAGCCCCTCGGCGGCGCGCAGCGCAACAAGGCCGATGTGATCCAGAATGTCGGCAAGGAAATCGGAGCAATGCTGAAGGAGCTTTCGGGCAAGAAGTCGGCGGAACTCGTCAAGGAACGGCGCCAGAAGTTCCTGTCGATGGGCTCGACCGGCCTCGCGGCCTGACGCCTACCACATGGTCTTTGCGGCGCGGGCGGGCCAAGCCTCATCATAGGCCGCGCCGTCGATGCGGCCTTCCGTCAGTTCCGAGAGTATTCCGCCCGCCGTCGGCAGCCCCGCCGACTGGTCGCCAGAGGTCCAGAGGCCGGCACGCATCAGGGCACGGGCGCATTGCGAATAGATCTCCGCGATCCCGATCACCACGACGCTGCGGGGCAGCTTGCCGTCCCGCGCGAAGCGCTGGCGCAGGTCTTCGTCAGCGGTGACATGGGCGGAGCCGTTCACGCGGACCACGTTGTTCGATCCGGCCACGAGGAACATGACGCTGACGCGCGGATCGCGGACGATGTTCCGGAGCGAGTCGACCCGCTCATTGCCCTTCCAGTCCGGCAGGGCGAGGGTGCCGGGATCAAGCTCCATCACTACCGGACCGTCATCGCCCCTCGGGCTCGCGTCCGTGCCTTCCGGGCCGACGGTGGAGAGGATGCAGAACCGCGACCGCCCGATCCAGTCGCGGTAAGCGGGCGTCATCCGCCGTGCGACCTTCAGAAGCGATGCCTCGCCGGGGGTGCCGTAGTGGCCCTCAAGCTCTTCGACCGAAGCGATGAACCGCATGGCTCAACCCTTTCCGGTGAAACCCGCCTCGGCCGCCAGCCGGTCCGATGCGCCTTCGACCAATGGCTCGATCCTCGCCATGAAGGCCTCGACGGTTCCACCTGCGGGGATGCGCGGCAGGAATTCGACCACGGCGAGGCCGGGCTTTCTCAGGATGCCGTGGCGCGGCCAGAAGACGCCGACATTGGTGGCGGCGGGCACGCAATCCTGCCCAAGCTCGGTGTAAAGGACGGCGACGCCGACCTTGTAGGATTTCTTCGCCCCCGCGGCGACGCGGGTGCCTTGCGGATAGATGATAAGCTGGCCCGGTTCGGCAGCGCCCGCCTTCACATCCGCCACCATCTTCTTCATCGCCTCGCTGCGCTTGCCGCGATCGACCGGCACACAGCCGATCTTTTTCGCGTACCAGCCGACGATGGGCGCCCAAAGGAGCTCTTTCTTCATGATGAACTTCGGGCGCGGCACCACCGAGACGATCATGATGATGTCGAAGAAGGACTGGTGCTTGGCCGCGATGATGACCTCATCCTGCGGCACCTCGCCCCGGATTTCGGACTTCAGTCCGACGAGGAAGGCGGCGGAAGCGCGGACCCAGCGGCAATAGCTGTGGACCGCGTCGAAGGCGCCGTCCTTGCGGAACATCGCGATGGGGGTCCAGTAAAGCGCCATGAGGAACATGGAGAGGTACATCTGGACGATGAAAATGAAGGAGAGGACGTATTGCAGCGCGGTTCTCATAGCACGCCCTTCAGCGAACGGAGCGCGGCGGTTCGGGTCGCCGCGAAGGCCACGATAGCGGCTAGCGGCGGAATCGCCAGCGGCCAGAGCCATTCGGTGCCCTGAAAACCAAGATCGGCAAGGAAGCCGCCCGCTTCGGCGGCTTCGGGCATCAGTGCGATGGCGACCATTGCCGTGACCGTGCCGGCGGCGGCGCCGGCCAGAGTGCGCAAGGTGAAGCGGCGGACAAAGGCGCGGGCGATGTAGCGGTCGCGCGCGCCAATGAGGCGCAGGGTGCGGATCACCTGATGGTTGGCCGAAAGCGCCGCCATCGCAGCCAGCGTGACCATTGCGGCCGTCGCGGCGCCGATGATGACGATGGAGAAAAGGCCGAAGGCGCGGATGCGGCCTGCCGCTGCCACAAGGGGCTTTCGCCAGCGCTGGTGATCGTCCAGGACCGCGCCCGGCACCTCGGCTGAGAGGCGCAGCCTGAGGCCCTCGGCATCGAAGCCCTGGCCGGTTTCGCGCAGTTCGATGAGCTGCGGGATCGGCAGCGTCTCGACCGGCAGGTCAGGCCCGAACCATGGCGCCAGCAGCGCGCGCGTTTCCGCCGGGTCGAGCGCGCGGGCGCTGTCAACGCCCGGCGTTGCGGCGAGGATATCGAGGACAAGCCTTGTCTGCGCCGCCATCTGGTCGGCGGGGGCCGAGATGCGGATCGTGGCGCCATTGGCAAGCGCGCTCGACCAGCGGTCGGCCAGCCGCCCGGTGGCGACGGTCAGCGACAGCGCGAAGACGGCAAGGAAGGCCATGGCGGCGGCGGTCAGCAGCGTCAGCCATGCGGCGGCACCCGAAGGCGGCACCACGCGGTCGGCGCGCGACTCGCCGGTCACAAGGGCGGTGGCGCGGCCGAGGAAAGCGGGCAGGGCGGCCATCAGAGATCGGCCCCCGCAAACTGGACCGCGCGGTCGCGAATGCGAAGGACGCGGGCGGCGACCTGCGCCTTGGCGGCGCGGATCAGGTTCATGTCATGGGTCGCGACAAGGATGGTCTTGCCCATGCGGTTCAGTTCGACAAGGAGCGTCAGGAGCCTCAGCGACATGTCCCAGTCGAGGTTGCCGGTCGGTTCGTCCGCCAGCACCATCTCGGGCGCGGTGATGACGGCGCGGGCCAGGGCCGCGCGCTGGCGTTCGCCGCCGGACAATGACGGCGGGCGCGCGCTGGTGTGACCGGAAAGGCCGACCCATGCCAGAAGCTCTCGCAATTCGCCCTGATCCGCCTCGCGTCCGGCGACGGTGAGAGGCAGCGCCACGTTTTCGCCAAGCGGCAGATGGTCGAGGAACTGGCAATCCTGATGGACGATGCCGATCTTGCGCCTTGCAATCGCCACCTCGTCCCGCGTCATCTGCGCGCCGTCGCTGCCAAAGATCTCGACAGTTCCGGACTGCGGCATCAGCTCGCGGTAGCAGAGCTTGAGGAAGGTCGATTTGCCCGCACCCGACGGGCCGGTCAGGAAGTGGAACGAACCCGGCGCAAGCTGCAATGAGACGCCGGACAGAAGCGGGCCGTCGCCATAGCCATGCGTTACGTTCTGGAATGCGATCACTGCCCGATCTCCGCCGCCGGTGCCAATCTGCCGCGCCTTCTGCCGATTTTTCGACTTCGGTGACAAAAGCTTGGCCGATTTGGAGTTGCTTGCTACAACACGTTAACAAGAATGGCCAGAAAGCTTGAACCGGACTGGCGTGAGGCTGGCAGAGCGGGTTGGGACCAGATGCGTTTGATATGCCCCAATTGTGGTGCGCAATACGAGGTTGACGAAAGCGTCATCCCCGACGTTGGCCGGGACGTGCAGTGTTCCAACTGCGGTCAGGCCTGGTTCCAGATGTCCGCGAGCCAGCTTCGGGCGCAAGAGGCCGAGGCCGCCGCGGCTGAGGCAGAAGCCCCGGAAGGCACCGAAGAATGGGCCGAGACGGATGAGCCGGAGGCTGAAGAGGCGCCTGCCGAGGTTGCCGATCCCGCTCCGCCCGAGCCTGAAGCCGAACCGGCGGAACCCGAATACCCTCAACCAGAAGAGCCTGCCCCGGCTGAGCCGGAACCGAAGCGCAAGACACTCGACGACGCGGTGATGAACGTTCTTCGCGAAGAAGCCGACAGAGAGCGGCGCGCGCGTGAGGCGGAAGGCTCTGCGCCGATGGCCGAGCCGGATGTGATTGCGGTGGCTGCCGTCGCGGCGGCAAGCGCCGCCATGGCGCCCGACCTCAATGATGCGGATGAGGCAGATGTTTCCCGCGACGTGATGGAGGGCGACGACGCAGTGATCTCGCGCGCCTCGCGGCGTGAGCTTCTGCCCGACATCGAGGAAATCAACTCCACCCTGCGCGCCACCTCGGACCGGGGCGGCGAGGCGGCATCGGTGGATGCGCCAGAAACGCTGCGCCGCCGCCGCAGTGGCTTCCGCATGGGCTTTTCGACGGCGGTGCTGGTCGCGGCGGTCCTCCTCCTGCTTTATGTACTGGCACCCGCCATTGCCGCCAAAGCGCCCGCGACCGCCCCGGCAATGGAGGCATTTGTCGGTGCCATCGACGGTTTCCGGAGTTGGGTCGACAACGCGCTGCGCGGGCTGACCGCCTCGATGTCGGACGGGTAGGGCTGCGGGCGCAAAGCCTCAGAAACGCTCCAAGAGACGCTTGAGATAGTCGAGTTCCAGCGTCGGGCGTTCCTGATCGCCGGACCGGCGGCGAATTTCGTCAAGCAGGTTCCGCGCCCGGCGGTAGACATCCTCGCCCTGCATCAAGTTCTCATCGGTGCCGACCCGCCCCGACTGGCCGGTGGTGCGGCCCAAGGGGTCGCGCGGCATCTCGCGGTTGGCCTCGCGCGTGGCCTGACCCTGTTCGCCGGTCTGGCCCTGTTCGTTCTTGGCCAGCGCCTGACCGAGATTGCGCATCCCCTCGCGCAGGTTCTCGATCGCTTCCGCCTGACGGTCGATCGCCTCGGAAGTGTCGCCGTCGCGCAGGGCCTTTTCGGCGCCGTCCATCGCGCGCCCTGCATCGTCCAGCGCCTGCCGTGCCGCGTCTCCTTCGGCGGAGCCGTCGCCGGGCAGGGCGCCCTGCTGCTGGCGCAGCGTCTCGCGCAGCGACTGCTGGCGGTCGGCAAGGCTGCCGCCCGGCTGCCCGGACTGCCCGTTCGGATTCTGGCCGCTGTCCTGACCGGGGCGGCGCTGCCCATCCCGCTGGCCCGGCTGGCTCTGGCCCGGCTGGCCGCCTTGACCCTGTTGCTGCTGGCCGAACTGGTTGCCACCCTGACCCGGCTGCTGTTGCTGTCCCGGCTGGCCGCCCTGCGGTGATCCGAACTGGTCCTGCAGACCCTGGAAGGTTTCGTCCGACAGACCCTGTTGCTGGCGGAGCGTGTCGCGAAGGCCGTTCATCGCCTGTTCGCCCGGTCCTTGCTGCCCTTGCTGACCGCCCTGTCTTTCGGTGACCTGCAGGTTTTCCATCATCCGGCTGAGCTGGTCGAGAAGCTCCTGCGCCTCGGCCATGCGGCCTTCTTCCATCAGGCGTTGGATCTCATCCATCATCTGCTGCAACTGATCGCCGGTGATCTGCTGTCCTGCGTCGGCCTGCTGTGACGGCTCATCCGCGCCCTTCCGCTCCATGTTCTCGGCAAGCTGGCGGATGTAGTCGTTGGTGGCCTGCCGAAGTTCATCCATCAGCTTCTGGATTTCCTCGGGCGAGGCCCCGTTGCGGATCGCTTCCGAAAGGCGTTCCTGCGCCTGCTGCATCCGCTCCAGCGCATCGGCAAGCCCGCCATCCTCGATCAGAAGGGCAACCTGCCAGAGCGCCTCTGCCGTCTCATCCCTGAGATCTGCGCTGAGCGGCCCCTGCGCCAGCGCTGCATCAAGCCGGCGCATGGCGACGCGCAGCATGAGGTAGGCCCGTTCGCTCCGCAAAAGCCCCTCGGGGCGGTGCGTGATGGCATGAAGGACCTGCGCCGTGCGGGCGCCGTTGTCGCGGGTCCAGAGAAGGTCGCGGCGCAGTTCGGCGACGGCATTTGCCACCGGGTCGAAGAAGCGCCGCCCTGGCAGCGCCAGTTCCACCGTCTCGCTCTTGCCAGTCTGGCCGCGGCCGTCGGTGACTTCGAAAGTCATGCGGACGGGCAGGTTGGACCAGGCGTGCTTTGAGGCATCCTCGACAAGCGTCTCGGCGAAATCGGCGCGCGATCCGGTGATCGGCAGCGGCAGATCGAACGTCAGCGGATCGCGCGGCTCGGGGTCTGCGGCAAGGCCGTAACGGCGGTCGAGCTTGGCGAGGTCAAGCTCGATCAGCGTGCGGCCCGCCGTCACCGCGTAATCGTCCTTCGCGGCGAAGGGCTGCGACATGGTGCCATCCGCCCCGCGCGAAATGCTGCCCTCGATGCTGACTGTCGGCGCGTTGTCGGCGAGGACCGTCAGCGCCCATTCGCGCCCATCGGGGCCAGAGATGCTGAGCGTGCCGGAACGAACCGCCTCGAACTCGATCGCCTGCACGCTGGCGTCTGTCGCCGGCGGTGCGGCGGCGGGCTTGCCCGAAACCGTCTCGGTCACGGCAATCTGATCCGGCTTGCCATAAAGGCGCAGGATGATGCGGCTTCCTTCCGGCAAGGAAAGATCATCCGCGTTCACGGTGTTGAGGTAGATGCTCGGCTTCCCGGTATACCCGGGCGGTTCGGCCCAACCCTCCCACGACGGGCCGGTCGCGGCACCGGCGCCGGGCAGGCCGCCCGCCGCGACCCTCGGCGCGTCGGCGATCCGCCAAAGCGATCCGAAGACCACGGCGATGACAAGCGCCGTCAGCGCGGCATAGCGGAGCGCGTAGGGATCGCGTGTGGCAAGCCTGAGGTCCGGCATGATGGCGCGGGCCTTCGCAGCACGTTCGGTCATCCGCGCCACATGGGCGCGCCAGACCGCGAGCGAACCGGCATCGTCGGCGCCAAGCGCCTGCGCGTCGGTCAGGGCGGCGATGGGCCGACCCGGCAGGGGCGCGTCCAGCCGCGCCAGCGCCTCGCCTTGCGTCGGCCAGCGGAACTGCCGGATGCCACGGTAGAGCGACCAGATGAGCGCGACCAGAACCGCCAGTGAGCCGATCCACAGCACCTCGACCGGCAGCCAGTCATGGAGGCCGAGGGCAAGGGCGGCGATGATGGCGAAAAGGATGGTCCAGACCGGCCAGAACCCGCGCGTCACGCGCTCGGCCACCATTCCCGCCCGCGTCAGACGCAAGGGCCAGGCAAGACGCCGGAGCGCCCCCTCGGGGATGGCTTTCGGTTCGGTCATCGGCCTGTGGAGAAACTCCGGCTGACGGCCAGCCGCGCGGGGTTGCGCGTCAGAGCCACGAAGGAATGCTATCGCGGTTTATCATCTCGTCATAGGTGGGACGTGCCCGTATGACAGCGAATTGATCCCCCTTCACAAGCACTTCCGGGATAAGCGGCCTTGTGTTGTATTCCGAGGCCATGACCGCGCCGTAGGCCCCGGCGGAGCGGAAGGCGACGAGGTCGCCGGCCTGCGTCGGCGGCAAGGGGCGCTGCTTGGCGAAGGTGTCGCCGGTTTCGCAGACCGGGCCGACGACATCATAGGGCCGCGGCAGGGTGCCGGGGGCGGGTTCGTCAAGCGGCAGGATGTCGTGATGCGCGCCGTACATCGAGGGGCGCACGAGGTCGTTCATCGCGGCGTCGAGGATGAGGAAATCCCGCTCCTCGCCCGATTTCACATAGATCACGCGCGAGACCATGAGGCCGGCATTGCCGGCGATCAGGCGGCCCGGCTCGATCTCGATTTCGCAGCCGAGATGGCCGAGCTTGTCGCGGATCACGGCGCCGTATTCGATGGGCAAGGGCGGGGCGGTGTTCGAGCGTTCATAGGGAATGCCCAAGCCCCCGCCAAGGTCGAGACGGCGGATATTGTGCCCCTCGGCGCGGAGCACCGCGGTCAGCTCCGCGACCTTGGAATAGGCTTCGGCGAAGGGGGCGAGGTCGGTCAGCTGGCTGCCGATATGGACGTCGATGCCGACCACTTCGATGCCTTTGAGCGCTGCGGCTTCGGCATAGACGGCGCGGGCGCGGCTGATCGGGATGCCGAACTTGTTTTCCTTCTTCCCGGTCGCGATCTTCTCATGCGTCTTCGCATCCACATCCGGGTTCACCCGCACGGTGATCGGCGCGCGTTTTCCAAGCGACAGGGCGACCTCGTTCAGCGCCAGAAGCTCAGGCTCGCTTTCGACGTTGAACTGGCGGATGCCGCCTTCAAGCGCCGCCCGCATCTCTTCGCGCGTCTTGCCGACGCCGGAAAAGACGATGCGGTCGCCGGGGACGCCCGCCGCCTTCGCCTTCAGATATTCGCCGAGCGAGACGACGTCGGCCCCGGCGCCGAGATTGGCGAGCGTGCGGATAACGGCGAGGTTCGATGAGGCCTTGAGCGCGAAGCAGATGAGATGGTCCATCCCCGCCAGCGCTTCCTCGAATAGCCGGTAGTGCCGTTCGAGCGTTGCCGTCGAATAGACGTAAAAGGGGGTGCCGACGGAAGCGGCAATGTCGGCAAGCGCCACCTCCTCGGCATGAAGCCTGCCCTCGCGGTAGAGGAAATGATCCATCGCCTGATGTCCCCCGGCTCTAGTAAGTCGCTGGGAGGGTGTAGAACATCGCCCCCGGCAGGGGAAGCGGCGACGGTGCGCTTGCGCTTAATCAATCGTTTGATTAAAATCTAGGGCACGGAGAATGCGATGCCCGATTCTGTGCAGACCGAGAAACCGCAAGGGACCGCCGCCGAACTGATCGAGGCGGCCCTGCGCCTTTTTGGCCGGAAGGGGTTCGCCGCCACTTCGACGCGCGAAATCGCCGCCGCCGCCAACACCAACGTCGCCTCCATCGCCTATCACTTCGGCGGCAAGGACGGGCTGCGCCGCGCATGCGGGCAGGAAATCATCCGGCGCGTCGGTGCGGTGATGGGGCCTGCTACGCCCGAGGTCGACCTGCCGCCGGAGATGGCGATCCGGGCCATCGAGGGGGCGATCCGGGCGATGGTTCGATTCATGCTGACCCGGCGCGAAGCCGAAGACATCGTGCCCTTCATGCTCCGCGAACTCGCCGACAACGGCCCGGTGCTGGATGATGTCTATGTCAGCATGTTCGCGCCGGTGCATGGCCGGCTCTGCCGCTTCTGGTCCGCCGTCACCGGCCAGCCCGCCGAAAGCGAACGAACGCGGCTTCTGGTCTTCACTCTGATCGGCCAGCTTCTCTACTTCCGCATCGGCCGCCCCATCGTCGAACGCCGCATGGGCTGGCATGAAACCGGCGCCGATGAGGTGCGGCAGGTCGCGGACATCCTCATCGGCAATCTTCACGCAATCATCGAAAGCGAGCGTCGACCATGACCGGGCTTCTCTGCGCCATCCCCTTCATCTCGGCGCTTTTCAACGCCTGCGCGCCGGTGCCGCCCTTCGCCACCGGCTATGTCGAGGGCGAATATGTGCTGATCGCCCCCGTCGCCACGGCGCAGATCGACAGCCTGACGGTCGGGCGCGGGGACCGTGTGGTGGCCGGGCAGGCGCTGGTCGAGATGGAAAAGCGCGATGCGGAGATTGCGCTGCGCGAGGCGGAAGCCGCCGAGGCGCAGGCGGAAAGCCAGTTGGCCAACCTTCTTGAGGGGCGACGGCCCGAAGAAATTCGCGTGATCGAGGCGACTCTGGCCTCGGCTCAGGCGCAACTGGCCGAGGCGGAACGCTCGGAGTCCCGCGCGAGAAACCTTGCCGAACGCGGTGCCGCCACGACGGCGCAGGCCGATGATGCGGCGACCGCCGCCAGTGTCGCCCGCGCGCGCGTGACCGAGGCGGAAGCCAGCCTTGCCGTGGCGAAACTCCCGGCACGTCCGCAGGAAATCGCCGCCGCTGAGGCCGCGTTGAAGGGCGCGCGGGCGGCGAAGGAAAAGGCGGCGTGGAACCTCTCGGAGCGGGAGCTGACCGCCCCGGCGCCGGGTGTCGTCTATGACAAGATCCGCGATGCGGGCGAGATTGCGGGGCCTTCGGCGCCGGTCCTGTCGATGCTGCCCGATGGCGCGGTGAAGCTCAGGCTCTATGTGCCGGAACCTTCGATTTCTGGCGTGACACTTGGCACAAGGCTTGAGGTTCACTGCGACGGTTGCGCGGAGGGTGAGACGGCGACGGTGACCTATATCTCCGACGCCCCGGAATTCACTCCGCCTGTGATCTATTCGCTGCAAAACCGCCAGACGCTCGTCTACCTGATCGAGGCGCGGCCCGATGGCGGCAGCCATGCGCTGAAGCCGGGCCAGATCGTCGATGTCGCCTTGCCGGAGGCCGGTCCGTGAGCGAAGCGCCCGCCATCGCGGTCCAAGACCTTGTGAAACGCTTCGGGGGCAGGGCGGTGGTCGACCATGTTTCGCTCAGCGTGGAGAAGGGCGAGATCGCCGGGTTCCTCGGCCCGAACGGGTCAGGCAAGACGACGACGATCCGCCTCATGTGCGGGCTTCTGACGCCGGATGAGGGCGAGGGCACGGTGCTTGGCCACAACATCCGCACCGAAGGCAACGCCATCAAGCGCGAGGTCGGCTACATGACCCAGCGCTTTTCCTTTTACGAGGATCTGACGATCGAGGAGAACCTCGCCTTCGTCGCGGGGCTATACGGATTGCCGCGCGGAGCGGTGGCCGAGACGCTGGCCGACCTTGGGCTGACCACCCGCAAGGGGCAGTTGGCCGGGTCGCTGTCGGGCGGCTGGAAGCAGCGGCTGGCGCTCGCCGCCTGCATCATGCACAAGCCGCGCCTTCTGCTGCTGGATGAGCCGACGGCGGGCGTCGACCCTAAGGCGCGGCGCGACTTCTGGGACGAGATTCACGCGCGCGCAGCGGAGGGGCTGACCGTGCTCGTCTCCACCCATTACATGGACGAGGCGGAGCGTTGCCACCGCATCAACTACATTTCCTACGGCAAGCTGGTCGCTCAGGGCACTGTAGCCGAGGTGGTGCGCGATGCCGCCCTGACGACCGTGGTGCTGGAGGGGCGGGAGACGCCGCGCGCGGCGGAACTCTTGCGCGGGGCGCCGGGGGTCGAGCAGATCGCGCCCTTCGGAAACACGCTGCATGTCGTGGGCCGGGACGGCGCTGTGCTGCGCGCTTCAGCGGAACGGGTGGCGGCGGAGACCGGGGTGCGGATGACGGAGGCCGAGACGAGCCTTGAGGATGTGTTCATCCAGCT
>DJUV01000273.1 GCA_002440625.1 Rhodobacteraceae bacterium UBA6273
TGCCGCCAGTCGAGCATCGTCCGCAAGCTGAAGGAAGTGCCGTTCTCCTTCGCCATGGAGGCGAAATACGGCAAGGACAGTGTGCTGACGCTCTATCTCAACCGTGCCTATCTCGGCGCCGGCACGCGCGGCTTCGAAGCCGCCGCCCAGCGCTATTTCGGCATTTCCGCCAATGAGGTGAACCCGTCGCAGGCAGCGATGCTGGCCGGGCTTCTGAAAGCGCCGACCCGATATGCGCCGACGGCTGATCTCAAGCGCGCGCAGGACCGGGCGGCGGTGGTGCTCGGCCTCATGTATGAGCAGGGCTACCTCACCGATGCCCAATATCAGGATGCGCTGGCCAATCCCGCACGCCTGTCGGCCGCCGCCGAGGCGCGCGCGGGGGGCTATTTCGCCGACTGGGTGATGGATGCGGGGCCGGCGTTCCTGACACAGGACACGACCGAGGATGTCATCATCCAGACGACGCTCGACCAGACCATCCAGAAAAAGGCAGAAGATGCGCTCGCCTGGGTCATTGAAAACAAGTTCAAGCCGGAGTCGAAGGCACAGGCCGCGATCGTGGTCATGTCCTCGGACGGCGCGGTACGCGCCATGGTCGGCGGCCGCAAGACGCAGGTGGCCGGCGAGTTCAACCGCGCGACGCAGGCCCTGCGCCAGACGGGATCGACCTTCAAGCCCTTCGTCTACGCCGCGGCGCTCGATCTCGGCTACACGCTGAACTCGGTGGTGGAGGACGCGCCGATCTGCCTGAACGTAAAGGGCTCGGGCCAATGGTGCCCGAAGAACTACGAGCCGGAATTCCGCGGATTCATCACGCTGACCGAGGCGCTGACCAATTCGCTCAACACCTCGACCGTCCGGGTGGCGGAGGCCGTTGGCCTTGACGCCGTGCGCAATGTCGCGAGCAGCTTCGGCCTTCAGTCCGATCTCGCCGCCGGTCCCGCCGTGGCGCTTGGCGCATCGGAGGCGACGCTTCTGGAGATGACGGGCGCTTATGCCGGCATCCTCAACGGCGGATCGTCCGTTCGCCCCTACGGATTGGTCGAGCTTCGCATCCAAGGTGATGACGTCGCCCTCATGGGGCAGGAGGGCGGCATGGGCGAAAGGGTGATTTCGGAAGAGGCGGCAAAGCAGCTGACCTACATCATGACCCAGGTCATGCAGAAGGGCACCGGCAAGCGCGCGCTGCTTGGCAGCCACGACGCGGCGGGCAAGACCGGCACCACCTCGGACTATCGCGATGCCTGGTTCATCGGATTCACCGCCGACTATGTGACCGGCGTCTGGATGGGCAACGATGACAACAAACCCCTGACCGGCGTCACCGGGGGCGGCCTGCCCGCCGACATCTGGAAGGAGGTCATGACCCGGATTGAGGAGGGGATGCCGAATACGCCCCTGCCGATGATCACGCCCGACCAGATGCCGCCGCCGCAGTACCCCGGCCAGACCTATTCAACGAACGATCCAGTCTATGACGGCGCGGGTCAGCCAGCCTATCCCGAAACCCAGCCCACCCCCGGTCAACCGCAGCCACAAGCTCAAGCCCCGCGCAGGGAAACCGCCGAGGACGTTATCATCGACGTCCTTGGCAGGCTGCTTGGCGGGCGCAATTGAAACGGAAAAAGGGCCCGCACCTTTCGGGGCAGGCCCTTTCCTATCCTCATGGCGGAAAGCCTCAGCCGGCGCGCTGAAGGTCCTGTGCCAGCGCCGCGATGTCGCCGCCGCGCTTGTCGAGCATGGCGCCGATCTCGGTCCGCTCTGCCGACAGCATGTTCACGCCCTCGATGATGAGGTTGAAGAAGAGGTTGCGCCCGCTCTTGTCGGACACGTGCCATCGCACCTCGAACGGCGCCTCGCCATTCAGGTAGGCGATGGACACCACCTCATAGAAGCTCTTCAGCGGATGGGCTTCCTTGACCTCGACCCGGCCGCCGATGAATTCGCGGAACCGCTTGCCATACTTGCGCGAGATATAGCCCTGGAAGGCGTTGACATAGGCCGTGACCGCGCCCTTGTCGGCACCCCGGCCCGCCGGGCCAAGCGCGCTGAGGGCGATGAAGGTCACGTCGGCATTGCGTGAGAAGATGCCTTCGAAATCCTTTATCATCGCGGCTTCGGACTTGCCGGAGGCGATGATGCCATTGATCTGGTCGACGAGCTTGCCGATCAGCGACTTCGCCTGATCGGTGGTCAGCGCGAAGGCCCCAATCGGCAAGAGGGCGAGGCTGGCCGCAGCGGCGACCGTCGAAAGGAGCGTGCGTCGTGTCGGATTACGGAGCATAGAAATCCTCGTATGGGTCGATCACGTCTTCGTCTTTGATGCCGAGCTTGTTGCGGCGGTACTGCAGGTAGGACAGGCGCATCTGGGCATAGCTGTCCGCGCTTTCATATAAGATCGATTCGATGAGAGCGCTATATTGCTGGCGGTTTCCGACCTGGCCCGCGACCTTCACAACTTCGACAGCGACATAGTCCTTGCCGTCGAAAACCAGCCCAAGCGGGTCGATGAAGAAGTCGACGACTGCCCCCGCCAGATCGCGTTCGGTCGTCGGCCCGGCAAGCGGAAGAACGACGAAAGCCCCTTCCGGCACGCCCCAGACATGGAGCGTTTCGCCGAAATCCGCATCCTCGGCATAAAGCCCGATTACCGCTGCCGGATCGAAAAGGCCGCCAACGCCAAAGGTCGTGTTCAGCGCGAAGCGGAAGGTGTCCCGCGTCGCGCCTTCGCCGTTGAGCTGCAGGATGTTGTTGATGACGGCGGAAGGCATCGACAGATTGTAGGCGGCATTCGAAAAGCCCTTGGCGAGCGGGCCGGGCAGGTATCTGCGCTGCGGCACCTCGCCGCCACCGAACACCGCCTGGTCGAGGGTGACGTTGACCTCGTGGACGGCGCGGTTCGCCTTTTCGTAGGGATCGTTGAACTCCGCCCCCGGCACCGGCTTGCTGCATCCGGCCACGATGGCCAGCGCCGCGAAAGCGGCTGGGGCGGCGTGGAAGCGCGCTGATACGGGCAATGGATTTTTCAACATTTCCTTCGTACTCTGGTAACAAGCCGATGATGGTGACGCTGAGGTCAACGCCCGCATGAATTAGAAGGCCGGGGCGGCAGAGGCAAGTCACAGTCCCCGGAAATCAGATCCGGCGGCGGAAAAACGACCGGGAAGAGAGGCAGAGTGGCGGAAATGGAACTTGCCCGTGGCCGGGCGGAACTGCGGAAGGCCCGCGCCTCGCAGGCACCGCTCTTCTGGGTGGTGGCCCTCTTCTCGGCCTTCGTGAACCTTCTCATGCTGACCGGCCCGATCTTCATGTTGCAGGTCTATGACCGCGTGCTCGGCAGCCGCTCGGAAGAGACGCTGCTCGCGCTTTTCATGCTCGTGATCTTCCTCTTCGCGATGATGGGCCTTCTCGATGCGGCACGGGCGCGGGTGATGGCGCGCCTGTCGGCGCGGTTCCAGACCACACTGGAGGCGCGGGTCTTCCGCGCCGCGATCACGCGCGCGGCACTGCTTCCCGGCGATGCGGCGGCAACGCTTGGCCTTCGCGATCTGGAATCGATCCGCCAGCTTCTGTCGTCGCCGGTGTTTCTGTCGCTCTTCGATCTGCCCTGGGCACCGTTGTTTCTGCTGGCCGTCTTCATCTTCCATCCCTGGCTCGGCTGGATGGCCGTCGGCGGCGGCGCGGTGCTGATCCTGGTGACATGGGCCAATCAGGTGACAACCCGGCGCGGTGTCCTTGCGTCGCAGGCCGCGCTCCAGCGCGCCGACCGGCTGGCCGAACAATTGCGCGACGAAGCTGACCTGATCCAGAGCCTCGGCATGCGGGGCGCAGGCTTCGCGCGCTGGATAGGCGCCCGCGACACCGCCTTGCGCGAGGCTCTGGCGGCGGGCGATGCGACGGGCGGGTTCTCGACCTTCACCCGCACCTTCCGGCTATTCCTGCAATCGGCGATGCTCGGGCTTGGCGCCTATCTCGTCCTTCAGGGCGACCTCACGCCGGGGGCGATGGTCGCTTCCTCGATCCTGATGGGCCGGGCGCTGTCGCCGGTGGAACAGGCGATCGGTGGCTGGGCTCTCGTCCAGCGGGCCCAGGACGCCTGGCAGCGGCTGTCGCAGCTTCTGGCGGCGCAGCCCGAGGAGGCACCGCGCACCGCACTTCCGCGTCCGCGCGCCATGCTCGAGGCGAACCAGCTGACCGTGGCCCCGCCCGGCCAGAACCAGGCGGCGCTGAGGATGGTGTCGTTCAAGCTTGAACCCGGGCAGGCTCTAGGCATCATCGGTCCTTCGGGTGCCGGCAAGTCGACGCTCGCCCGCGCCATCACCGGCGCCTGGAAGCCGGCTAGTGGCTGGATCAGGCTCGGCGGGGCGACGCTCGACCAGTACGATCCGGACGTGCTTGGCGACCATATCGGCTATCTGCCGCAGCGGGTGACGCTCTTCGACGGCACCATTGCCGAGAACATCGCCCGCCTGTCGCCTTCGCCGGACGATGCCGCCGTGGTCCGCGCCGCGCAGAAGGCTGCGGCGCATCAGATGATCCTCGACCTGCCGCAGGGCTACGACACCCGGGTCACGCAGGCAGGCGGCCGGCTTTCCGGCGGCCAGATCCAGCGCATCGGCCTGGCCCGCGCGCTTTACGGCGACCCCGTCCTTCTGGTCCTCGATGAACCGAACTCCAACCTCGACAATGACGGTTCGCTGGCGCTCAACACCGCGATCCGCACCATGAAGCAGGAGGGCAAGGGCGTGATCATCATGGCGCACCGCCCCGCCGCGATCCAGGAATGCGACCTTCTCCTGATGCTCGACAACGGTGTCCGCCGCGCCTTCGGTCCGCGCGACGAGGTGCTGAAGGCACTGGTCAGGAACGCGCCCGAGATCGTCCGCGCGACCGGCCCCGGAGGCGTGGCATGAGCACCAAGGCCCCCACCCCCACCGGACCTTCGGCCCGCGCCCCGGTGATCTTCGGTTTCCTCACCCTCGCCCTCCTCGTCGGCGGCTTCGGCCTCTGGTCCACCATGACCGAGATCGCCGGGGCGGTCGTCGCGCCGGGGCGGGTCGAGGTGGAGCAGAACCGGCAGGTCGTCCAGCACCCGGACGGCGGAGTCGTCGAGACGATCTTCGTGAAGGACGGCGATGTGGTGAAGGCCGGCGATCCCTTGGTCCAGCTTGACGGCACGCTCCTGAAATCCGAACACGCCATCGTCGAAGGCCAGTTCTTCGAAATCCTCGCCCGGCGCGGCCGGCTTGAGGCCGAGCGCGACGGGCGGGAAACGATCAGCTTTCCCGAAGAACTGGTCGCCACCGCGAAAACCCGGCCCGACATTGCCGACCTCGTCACCGGCCAGCAAGGGCTTTTCGCGGCGCGGCAGGAAACCACGGCGAACGAGCTTGAACAGCTCGCCAAGCGGCGCGCGCAGATCGTGAACCAGATTGACGGCATCGCCGCCCAGCGCCGTTCGGCTTCCGAGCAGATTGCGCTTATCAGCAAGGAACTGGGTGATCTTCAGGGGCTGCTTGATCGCGGGCTGACGCCAGCCGCCCGCGTCCTTGCGCTGGAGCGCGAGAAGGCGCGGCTCGAAGGGTCGGCGGGCGAGCTGGATGCCGCCCGGGCGGAAGCGGAAGGCAAGGTCACCGAGATCGAAATCGAGATCCTCAAGCAAGGCAGCACCCGGCGAGAGGATGCCAACACCCAGCTTCGCGATCTTGGCTACCGCGAACTGGAACTCGCCGAACGCCGCCGCAGCCTTCGCGAACAGATCGACCGGCTCGATATCCGCGCCCCTGTCGCGGGCATCGTCCATGCGCTTCAGGTGACAACACCGCGTTCGGTGGTCCGCGCCGCCGAGCCGGTGCTATACATCATCCCGCAAGACCGCCCGCTGGTGATCGCGGCACAGGTGGCGCCGATCAATGTCGACGAGATCGCGGTGGGCCAGCCGGTCACGCTGCGCTTCGCCGCCTTCGACAGCCGCACCACACCCGAACTGACGGGCCGGGTGCGCCAGATTTCCGCCGACGCGCTGACCGACGAGACGAGCCGCCAATCCTTCTACCGGGCCGAGATCGTTCTTGAACCCGGCGAGATGGCCAAGCTTGGCGGGCGCCCTGCCATTCCGGGGATGCCGGTGGAGGTTTTCATCCGCACTGGCGACCGCACCCCGCTAGCCTATCTCGTCAAGCCGCTGGCGGAGTATTTCAACCGCGCCTTCCGCGAAAGCTGAAAGGGCGCTTTCCGCCTTTCCTCTCTTTCCCGCCGGGGTTAGCCTCCGACCGTCAAGAACAGGGAGACTGACATGGCCGGAAAAATCGACGCACGCCTGACGGAACTTGGGCTGACCCTGCCCGACGCACCCGCCCCGGCGGCGAATTACGTGCCCTTTGTCCGCTCCGGCAACCTTCTTTTCGTCTCGGGCCAGATCAGCCAGGGGCCGAGCGGACTTATCAAGGGCCGGCTAGGCGACAGCATGGACGTGCAGGAAGGCGCCGAGGCGGCGCGGCGCTGCGGGCTCAGCCTGATCGCGCAGGCCAAGGCGGCGCTTGGCGGCGATCTTGACCGGGTGGTGCGGGTGGTGAAGCTTTCCGGCTTCGTGAATTCCACCGGGGATTTCACCGACCAGCCCAAGGTCATCAACGGCTGTTCCGACCTGATGGTCGCGGTCTTCGGCGATGCCGGCCGCCATGCCCGCGCCGCCGTTTCGGCCCCGGCACTGCCCTTGGGCGTCGCGGTGGAGATCGAAGCGATCTTCGAACTGGCCTGAGGATGTCCGTGCGCATAGCCCTGCCGGAAGCCTTCCTTGGCGCGCCAATCTCGCATCGTGGCTACCACGACCGCGCGGCGGGCCGGATCGAGAATTCACCCTCGGCCTTCCGTGCGGCGATCGACGCCGGCTACGGCATCGAATGCGACATCCAGCCCGCTTCGGACGGCACGCCGATGGTCTTTCACGACTATGACCTCCGGCGGCTGACCGGCCAGCCGGGCCGCATTGCCGCCCGGACGCCCGAGGCCTTGCAGGGCCTGACGCTTCTGGGCGGCAGCGACGGGATTCCGACGCTGGCCGAGGTTCTGGCACTGGTCGCGGGCCGGGTGCCCCTGCTGATCGAGATCAAGGATCAGGATGGTGCGATGGGTCCATCGGTCGGCGCGCTGGAGCGGCGGGTGGCCGAAGCGCTCAAAGGCTACGACGGGCCGGTCGCCCTCATGTCCTTCAACCCCTTCTCGGTCGCGGCGCTGGCCGAAGCAGCGCCGGACCGCCCGCGTGGCATCACCACCTCGGCCTACAAGCCCGGGGACTGGCCGCTGATCCCCGCCCCCGTCCGCGACCGGCTGCGCGGCATCCCGGATTACGACGCGACCGGCGCCAGCTTCATCTCGCATGAGGCTGCCGATCTTGACCGGCCAAGGGTGGCTGACCTCAAGGCGGCGGGCGCGGCGATCCTGACCTGGACGATCCGCTCGCCCGAGGCCGATGCCGCCGCGCGAAGGATTGCCGCGAACGTGACATTCGAGGGCTATCACGCCGCTTGACCTCACCGCAGGCAGCGCCAGATTGGCGTCAGGCAGGACAGGCTTTGGACACGTCAGAACTCACCATCACCGCAGTGGACAGCCTGTCGGACATCGTCGCCGCCGACTGGGATGCCTGCGCCTGCCCGGAGGCGGCGCAGGGCCGCCCCGTCGACCCCTTCACCACGCACCGCTTCCTGTCCGCGCTCGAGACCTCCGGCTCGGTCGGCCCCGGCACCGGATGGGAACCGCACCATCTGGTCATGCGGGCGGGCGGCGCTGTCGTCGCGGTGATGCCGCTTTATGCCAAGTCGCACAGCCAGGGCGAATATGTCTTCGACCACGCCTGGGCTGATGCGCTGGAACGCGCGGGCGGGCGCTACTACCCGAAGCTGCAATCGGCGGTGCCGTTCACCCCGGCCACCGGGCGGCGGTTCCTGACGCGTCCCGGCTGGGAAACCCCGGGCCGTGCCGCTCTGACCGAGGCGATGGTCGGGATCGCCGCCGACAACCGCCTGTCTTCAGCCCATGTCACCTTCTGCACCGAAGAGGAGGCGGCGGCGGGCGAGGCGATGGGCCTCCTCCGGCGTACAACGCATCAGTATCATTGGGAAAACCGGGGCTATGCCAGGTTCGATGCCTTCCTCGCCGACCTCGCTTCGCGCAAACGCAAGGCGATCCGCAAGGAACGGGCGGAGGCGCAGGCTTTCGGCGGAACCATCCGGCGGCTGACCGGCGATGACATCCGGCCCGAACACTGGGAAGCCTTCTGGGGCTTCTATCAGGACACCGGCAGCCGCAAATGGGGCCACCCCTACCTGACCCGCGCCTTCTTCGACCGGCTGCATGAGACGATGCGCCGCGACGTGCTGCTGGTACTGGCCGAACGCGGCGGCCGTCCGATTGCGGGGGCATTGAACTTCATCGGCCGCGACACGCTTTATGGCCGCTACTGGGGCACCGTCGAGGACCACCCCTTCCTCCATTTCGAATGCTGCTACTATCAGGCCATCGACCATGCCATCGAGGCTGGTCTCAAGAGGGTTGAAGCCGGCGCGCAGGGCGAGCACAAGCTCGCGCGCGGCTACCTGCCCGTTGCCACCCATTCGCTGCACTGGATCGCCGAACCGAGTTTCCGCAATGCCGTCGCGCGCTATCTGGAAGAGGAGCGCCGGGCCGTCGGCGAGGATATCGGCGCGCTGCTGGACTTCGGCCCCTTCCGCAAAGACCTGCCGGGCGCTTGAAACCGGCGCGGAAGGCGGCGACACTGATCCCGAACAGGAGAACCGGAATGCCCGACGCGCTGATCCTCTATTCCAACCCGATGTCGCGCGGACGCATCGCCCGCTGGATGCTTGAGGAAGTGGGCCAGCCCTATCAGGTGCGCTATCTGGATTACGGCCCGCAGATGAAGGCGCCGGAATACCGCCGCATCAACCCGATGGGCAAGGTGCCGGCGCTGGTCCATGGCGACCGCGTGGTCACCGAATATGCCGCGATCTGCGCCTATCTCGCCGATGCCTTCCCCGAGGCCGGGCTCGCCCCGAAGGAACGCTCCTCCTACTACCGCTGGCTCTTCTTCGGCGCCGGCCCCTTCGAAGCGGCGGTCATCGCCAAGGCGCTTGGCGTCGAGGTGCCGGAAGATAAGCGCGGCATGGTCGGCTTCGGCACCATCGCCACCACGCTCGACGCGCTGGAAACCCAGCTCGAGCGCACGCCCTTCCTCGCAGGGGAAACCTTCTCCGCCGCCGATGTCGCGACCGGATCGCAGATCGGCTGGGGCCTGAGGTTCCGCACCATCGAGCCGCGCCCGGCGCTTCAGACATATTGGGACCGCATCAGCGCCCGCCCCGCGCTCCAGCGGGCCAATGACGCCGACAATGCGGCCATGCCGAAGAAGGAGGAGTAGATGGCCGAACGCCTGAGCGAAGCCGACCGGAACGCCGCCCTGCCTGCCCTTGGCGAGAGCGGCTGGAACGCGGTCGAGGGCCGCGACGCGATCCGCAAGATCTGGAAATTCCGCAGCTTTTCCGAAGCCTGGGGCTTCATGTCGCGGGCAGCCCTTCAGGCCGAAAAGCTGAACCACCACCCGGAATGGCGGAACGTCTATAACGTCGTCGACGTGACGCTGACCACGCATGACTGCGACGGGCTCAGCGATCTTGACGTGAAGCTTGCCAAAAGGATGGACGCAATGTCCCCCGGCACGGAGGTGGAACGCGACCACGGTGCGCCGGTCACCTGCCTTTGCCAGATCCACGCCCGGAAGGGCGGCTGAGCGGCAAGAGGCGGCATCATGAACCTGATGGACTGGCAGCGCTGGGTGACCGAACAGCGCGTGGATGAAGCGGTGACATTCGCACTGAACCTCGTCATCGCCGTTGTCATCATGCTGGTTGCGCTGGTGGTTTCGGGTTGGCTCAGGAAGCGCATCGTCGACGTCGCGGCGGATCACCCGCGCGCCGACCCGACGCTCTTCGGCTTTCTCGGCAGCCTGTCGAAATATGCGGTCCTCGGACTTGCCGCCGTCCTTGTCCTCAACCGTTTCGGCATCCAGACGGCCTCGCTCGTCGCGCTGATCGGCGCGGCGGGCCTTGCCATCGGTCTTGCGTTGCAGGGGACGCTCTCGAACCTTGCCGCCGGGGTGATGCTGGTGATCTTCCGCCCGATCCGCGCCGGGGACTATGTCGATGCCGCCGGGGCCTCGGGCACGGTCAGGATCATCTCGCTTTTCTTTACCGAGCTGACCTCGGCCGACAACCTGCAGATCATCGTGCCGAACGGGCAAATCTGGTCGTCGACCATCGTGAACTATTCGATGAACCAGACCAGGCGCCTCGACCTGACCTTCGGCGTTCCCTATGGCAGCGACCTGAAGACGGTCGACGCGATCCTCGGCAAGGTGATCGCCGCCGAACCGCGCATCCATCCGAAACCTGCCCCGGTCGTGAAGCTTTCCGCCCTCGCGGGCGACACGGTCAGCTTTGTCCTCCGCGTCTGGGTGGCGCGAACGGACTGGTGGCCGGTGTCCTGCGACCTCATCCGCACCGCGAAGGAGGCCTTCGACGCCGCGGGCATCACCTCCGCAAGCTCCGCCATCCCCAAGATACCGCCCGGGGACGACGGCAACGCGACCGGCTGAGACGGTCAGATCTGGCCGAGCAGCGTTTCGCCGGCCGAAATCTCGCAACCGCCGCGGGCGACCTCAAGATTGAACACCTTCACCACGCCATCCTCGGCATAGAGCGAATAGCGCTTCGACCGGTTGACGAAGCCCACGGCGGGGGCGCTGAACGCCATGCCGATGGCAGCGGTAAAGGCGCTTTCAGCATCGGCCAGGGTGACGATCCCGGCTTCTGCGGCGCCGGTGGCCTCGGTCCAGGCCTTGACCACGAAGGGATCGTTCACGGTCAGGCAGATGACCTCATCCACGCCCTTTTCATCGAACCCCGGCTTGGTGCGGATGTAGCTCGGCACATGCGCGGTCGTGCAGGTGCCGGTGAAGGCCCCCGGCAGGCCGAAGATCACAACCTTGCGGCCCTTGAGCCTTGCACCAAGTTCAACCGCCTCCGGCCCGTTTGCCCCGATCGTGAGCAGCGTCGCCTCCGGCAGCCTGTCTCCAACGGAAATCACCATGAAATCACCTTCTCGCGTTGCGTTCCCTTGCGCCAAGGATATAGCTACCCCAGCGGCCACGACCAGAGGGAGACGTGACATGACGGCGATTGTCATCATCGGGGCCGGGCAGGCAGGCGCGGCCCTTGCCGCGAAACTACGCAGCCTCGGCCATGACGGCCTGATCACCATGATCGGCGCCGAACCCGCCCCGCCCTACCAGCGCCCACCCCTCTCAAAGGCCTATCTCCTGGGCGAAATGGAGCTTGAGCGGCTGTATCTGCGCGCGCCCTCCTTCTGGGAGGACCAGAGCATCACGCTGAAGCTCGGCGCCGCCGTCACCTCCATCGACCGTACCGCGCGGACGGTGCGGGTGGACGGCGAGACCATTTCCTACGACCATCTCGCGCTGACGACCGGCTCGCAGCCGCGCCGGCTGCCTGCCGCCATCGGCGGGGCGCTGGCAGGCGTCTACACCGTCCGCACCCTCGCCGATGTCGATGCGATGGCGCCCGAGTTCCGCGCGGGCCGCAACCTTCTCGTCATCGGCGGCGGCTATATCGGGCTTGAGGCGGCGGCGGTGGGCGCGAAGCTTGGCCTCAACGTCACTGTCGTCGAAATGGCGCCGCGCATCCTGCAGCGCGTCGCCTCGCCCGAGACATCGGACTACTTCCGCAAGGAACATGCCGCGCATGGCGTGAAGATCCTCGAAAACACCGGCCTCGACCGGCTTCTGGGCGATGGCCACGTCACCGGCGCGAAGCTGTCCGACGGGACCGAGATTGCCGTCGATTTCGCCATCGTCGGCGTCGGCATCACCCCCGCCACGCTTCTGGCCGAAGAGGCGGGGCTTGAGATCGAGAACGGCATCCG
>DJUV01000171.1 GCA_002440625.1 Rhodobacteraceae bacterium UBA6273
AGGCGCTGGCGCTGGCCGCCGGAGAGGAAGGCGCCGTTCTCGCCCACGGGCGTGTCATAGCCCTGCGGCAATGTCTCGATGAACTCATGCGCATGGGCGGCGCGGGCGGCGGCGACGATCTCATCCTCGGAGGCATCGGGCCGGCTGACGCGGATGTTTTCGCGCACGCTGGTCGAGAACAGGAAGGTGTCCTGCCCGACGAAGGACATCCGGTCGCGGAGCGAGGCGAAGGTGACGCCGCGAAGGTCCTGCCCGTCGACAAGGACGGCGCCGCTTTCGGGATCGTAAAGCCGCATCACGAGGTTGAGGAGCGTCGACTTGCCGCTGCCGGAGGGGCCGATGAGTGCCGTGGTCTTGCCCGGCGCGAAGACCGTCGTGACATCGCCGAGAACCGGCTGATTGCCTTCATAGGAAAAGCCGACATCGCGGAACTCCACCGCACCCGGCCCCGGCTTCAGGGGCAGGGCGTCGGGCGCTTCGGTCAGCACATCCTCCTGGTCGAGAAGCTCGAACATCATCCGGACGCCGACGAGGTACTGCTCGACCGACACCCGCATCCGCATCAGCCGCTTGGCCGGGTCATAGGCCATGAGGAGCGCGGTCACGAAGGACATCAGCTGACCGGGCGTCGTCGGTTCGCCACCAAGGACGCCAAGGGCGCTGATCCAGACGACAAGGGCGATGGCAAAGCCCGAGAGCGTCTCCATCAAGGGACCGGTGATCGACTGGAGCCGGGTAATGGCGTTGGACCGCGCCTCGACCTGGCGGACGGCATTGTCCATCCGCTCCTTCATTTTTGGCTCCAGCGCGAAGATCTTGATGACGCGGATGCCCTTCGCGGTTTCCTGCATCACCTTCATGATCTCGCCGAGCGAGGTCATCTCCTGCGCCGCGATCCCGCGCACGCGCCGGACGATGTAGCGGATACCAAGAAGCGCCACCGGACCGACGATCAGCGAGGCGGCAGAGAGGAGCGGCTGCTGGTAGAACATCACCCCGACAAGGCCGATCAGGGTCAGAAGATCGCGCGTGAAGGTGGAGACCAGAAGGTCGATCAGCGCCCGCGCGCGCTGGGCGCTCTGTGTGACCCTGAGGAGGATGTCCGAGGAATCGGTGACCGAAAAGAACGCGACCCCGCGCTGCATCAGCTTGCGGTAAAGCTTCAGCTGCTGTTCCGCGACGATCCGGTTCCCGGCCTTCGCCATCGCCACCGACTGGACATAGGAGGCGACCCCCTTGGCGAAGAAGATCGCCATGACGAGAAGCGAGACGCCGGTAACCCGCGCCCTGTTGTCAGGCTCCGTCAGCGCGTCGATGATTGCCTCCATCACCCAGGCGGTCATCGCCGAGGTCGCGGCAACGGCACACATCGCAACGATGGCGATAGCGTAGGTCCAGCCTTGGGTGCGGAACCCGTCCTTCATCAGGCGCCAGATCAGACGATCGGACAGGGCCCCGGATTTGGGCTGGGCGGAGTCGCCCGGATATGTCTGACGGTCTTGGGCCATGGGCGATGCTGGCTTGCGAGATAGAGGCACGGCGCGCGTCTGGCAAGCCGGAGGCCTCAAATATTGCCGCGACGGTGCGGCAAAGCCGGCCAGCCGGAGGTCGTTAATAATCGCGAAAGCGCCCCCCGCTACTTCTGGATGCGGGTAAAAGGGGAATCGTGATGGGCAATCATGCGGGGCGACCGCAGGCGGCGGAGCCGTCTGACAATCTTTGGGGCGAGGCGCTGCGGCGCTGGTACGAGCAGGAACAAGCCGAACTGGCCCCCCCGGTCGAGGAGGTCGAAGCCGAATATGACCGCCCGTTTCCGCCGGGCTGGTGGATCCTTCCGGCGCTGGTCATGTCGCTCGCCATCTGGGGGGTGATCGGCTGGATGGCGCTGACCTGAAGGCTACCTCGCCAGCACCAGATCCGCGCGCAGGCCGCCAAGTTTCTGGCTGTCCCCAAGCCGCAAGGAACCGCCGTGGCTGCGGGCGATATCGGCGGTAATGGCAAGGCCAAGCCCCACTCCGCCGCCCCGGTTCGGGTCGCGCGCCGAATCGAGCCGGGTGAAGGGCTGCATTGCCTCCTCGCGCCGGTCCTTGTCGATGCCAGGCCCGTCATCTTCCACGGTGAAGCGGACAGCCCTGTCAGAGATCGCCAGCGAAAGCTCGGCCCTCGTCCCGTAACGGACCGCGTTGCCGATCAGATTGGCGAGCGCCCGGCGAACGGCGGTTTCGCGCAAGCGCGCCTTGCCGCCGCCCTCGACGGCGCCAAGAAGCACGTTCTGACCACCCCGCCGCGCATCCTCGACGATGGAACGCGCCAGGGGCACCGGGTCGATCAGTTGCGCCTCCTCCTCGCGCGCGTCCTCGCGGATAAAACTCAGGAAGGAGTTCAGGAGCTCTTCCATCTCCGCGACATCGCGGCGGAGCGCGCGCGCCTCGGCATCATCTTCGAGCATGGAAAGGCCAAGCTTCAGCCGGGTCAGCGGCGTGCGCAGATCATGGCTCACCCCCGAAAGGAGGAGCGTGCGCTGCTCCATCTGCCGCTCGATCCGCGAGCGCATGTCGAGAAAGGCATTGCCCGCCGCGCGGACCTCCAGCGCTCCGACCGGCCGATAGACCGTCACCCGGCCCTTGCCGAAGGCTTCCGCCGCCGCGGCCAGCCGCCGGATCGGGCGCAACTGGTTGCGCAGGAAGGCATAGGCGATGGCCGTCATGAGGAGGCCGGTCAGCAGCATCAGCACCAGAAGCTGGTGCGGGTTCGAGGCCGAAACGCGTCGCCGTGGCAGATCGACCTGCAGGTCCCCCTTCCCTGTCACCATCGTGATCCGCACCGTGCGCAGGTCTGCAAGATCGACGGCGCGGACCTCGGGGAAGGCCAAGCGCAGGCTCGCGATGACGATCCGGCCGCTGAGGTCGTAGAACACGCGTTCGTCGCCGCTCCGCGCCGCCGCGGGCAGCGTCACCGCAAGCTCCAGCGTCGGCGCGAGGCCCGCGATCTCGGCCTGCGCCGCTGCAAGATCTGGCGCAGCCTCGGCCCGGTTGACCACGAGGCGGATATCCTGGATCAGGTTCTCCGTCATCTGCCGCGTCACATCCTCATAGTAGCGCTGGATGAATGCTATGGACACCACGAGCTGGATGGTGACGATGGGCAGGATCAGGATGAGCGCGGCGCGGCCGTAAAGACCGCGTGGCATGAACTGTTTGAGCCATTGCGACAGCATGCCCAAAGACTAGCGGCGGCGGCGGACAAGCGGAAGCGGAAGATGGCGGAAGGCCCGCAATACCACAGTCAGCCCGGCGTTGTGCAGCGTCCCGAACCGGGGCTGAGGCTGGTCCTGGCGCCCAATCCCTCGCCCATGACCCTGCACGGCACCAATACCTTCCTTCTCGGCGAAGGCCAGGTCGCCGTCATTGACCCCGGCCCCGACGATCCCCGCCATCTCGCCGCGATCATGGCGGCACTTGGCCCGGGCGAACGGATCAGCCACATCTTCGTCACCCATGCCCATCTCGACCATTCCGCGCTCGCCAGCCGGCTGGCAGAGCAGACCGGCGCGCCCGTCCTCGCCTTCGGCGACGCAAGCGCCGGGCGCTCCCCGATGATGGAGGCGCTTGCTGCCGAGGGCGGAATCGGCGGCGGCGAAGGCATCGACGCACGCTTTCACCCCGACATCCTCCTTGCCGATGGCGCGGTGACCGAGGGCGCAGACTGGCGGCTCCGCGCTATCCACACACCTGGCCATATCGGCAACCACCTGAGCTTCGCGGTGGATGTTCCCGGCGGCCCGGTGATCTTCAGCGGCGATCACGTCATGGGCTGGTCGACCTCCATCGTCTCGCCGCCCGACGGCGACATGGGTGCTTTCCTGAGCAGCCTCGAACGCCTCGGCCACGAACCCGCGGTACGCTACTACCCCGCCCACGGCGACCCGATCCCCGATCCGCCGGCGCGGCTCGCCGAACTCACCCGCCACCGCCGCGCCCGCGAGACGCAGATCCTCGCCGCCCTCGCGGACGGCCCTTCGGATGCCGCCACCCTTGCCCGACGCATCTATCTTGACACGCCTGCCATGCTTCTGCCTGCAGCCGCGCGCAACGTCCTTGCCCATCTCATTGATCTGACAGAAAGAAATCTCACGACCAGCGACGCGCCCCTCCGCGCCAACAGTATTTTTCGCCAGACAGGCAGCGCGAAAATATTGTGACGGAACCTCTGGACGCCCCCGCCGCCCCTTGCTATACGCGCCTCCGTGTTCCGGCGTAGCTCAGCGGTAGAGCAGTTGACTGTTAATCAATTGGTCGTAGGTTCGATCCCTACCGCCGGAGCCAAGAAATCAGATACTTAGCTGCGATCCTCATACGCCAGCCTTACGCGAAGTAAGGCTGGCGTAAGGCTCTACGGGGGTATTGCAGGCGGAACGGCCCATCTCCCGGTCCGTGCAACCGGCAGTGAATCATTGACTAAATGTGGTGGAAATTGTCCATTGGCACCCAAAAGACTGGGGATTGCCATTGTCAGAAGAGCGTTTTCACATTGCCGAGTGGTATGGGCACCCCTTCCACGGGTTGGGCGACTGGGACCGGGTGAAGCTGGCCCAGCATGAGGTTGGCGGGTCTGCAATGACCAAGGCCGAACTGACACGCATGGTCGCGCTTGAGGAGCAAGCCGCACTCGGCACGATGAAGCCGCGCGACCTTGACCGACTCACAGACCTCCGGGCCAAGCTGACCAAGCAGCAGGCGGAGGAGCTTCCCTGCCCATTCAGAACCGACAGTCCGCACCCAACCTGCACCAAGCCCGGCGGCGTTTGCTCCATCCGCATCTTCAAGGAGGAGCGCGGCGTTGTCGCGCCGATTGACGGCAACCGGGGGCGGCTCCGGGCTCTGTGCCCGTGGCGCTTCCATCAAGACGGCACGGCATTCGACAAGATCGGGGAGCGGCTGCTTGCTGACCCGACGCCTACGCGGGCGGGTGAGGTCGGCTTCCTTGAGTCTACCGGGAACCTGGACAGTGACCCGGGCGAGGATGTGGGGCGCATCGACATGATCCTTGTGAAGTCCAACGCAGCCCCCGGGGCTCCGATGGACTGGGTGGCCGTGGAGGTTCAGGCGGTCTACTTCTCCGGCAAGCGCATGAGCATCGAGTTTGACCACATCCTGAAAACACAGGGCAAGCTGTCGATGGCCCGGGAGAAGCGCCGCCCGGACTACCGCAGCAGCGGCGTCAAGCGCCTGATGCCCCAGTTGCTGACCAAGGTTCCGACGCTCCGGCGCTGGGGCAAGAAGATGGCCGTTGTTGTTGACGCGCCGTTCTTCCACTCCATGGGCCAGATGGAGCGGGTTCGGGACGTGTCGAATGCGGACATTGTGTGGTTCCTCGTTGACTTCGTGGAGGACGCGGGCGGCGGGCGGTTCAGGCTGGAAGTGGTGGAGGAGTTTTTCACCACGCTTGAGAGTGCCACCCTCGGGCTGACAGGCGGGCTTCCCGTCTCGCAGGGGGAGTTTGAGAAGCGGATCAAGGCGAAGGCCCAGAAATAGCCGTTGCCCAGTTAACGGTTTGTAAGGTAAGACTGGGACAAAATGAGAACAAACGGACAGGCGGGACCCATGGCACACACAGCGATTGACCTTTTCTGCGGCGCTGGCGGCCTCTCCGCTGGGCTTGAGATGGCTGGCTTCAAGGTTCTGGCGGGCAACGACCTCTTTGAGGCGGCGGGCCGCACCTTTGAACAGACCCACCCCAAGGCCAAGTTTATCCCCGGCCCGATTCAGGAACTTTCCGTTGAGCGGCTCATGGAGGTAACGGGGCTCCGGCGCGGTGAGTTGACCGTGCTTGTTGGTGGCCCACCCTGTCAGGCCTATTCCGTCTACAACCACCAGCGCGGGATGCACGATGAACGCGCGTCCCTGTTCCGCGAATATCTGCGCATCGTGGACGGGCTGCGCCCGGAGTGGATTGTCATGGAGAACGTGACAGGCATCTACTCCATCGCAAACGGGGAGGCGGTGCGGGCCATCAAGTCAGAGCTTGCTGCCCTCGGGTATGGGGTGGAGGACGCGGTTCTCCGGGCGGAGGACTTCGGGGTGCCGCAAGAGCGGCGGCGCGTGGTGTTCATCGGCAACCGCATCGGTGCCGCCATCTCGCACCCGGAGCCCACGCACGGCCCGGGGCGCGGTTCGCCCTTCACCACGATCAAAGACGCCATCGGCGACCTGCCGCCCCTCGGAAACGGCGAGGACCATGGCCGGGTGCCATACGTCGCTGGCGACGCATCACCATTCCAACGCCTGATGCGCGGGAACGCCACCACTGTTGCGGGCCACGCGGCCCCCACCCTCGGCAAGGTGAACATGCAGCGGCTCCCCTTCATTCCCCCGGGAGGAAGCTGGCGCGACATTCCCCACGACCTCTTGCCGGAGGGCATGAAGCGGGCCAAGCGGTCAGACCACACCAAGCGCTACGGGCGCATGACGTGGGACGGGCTCTCCTGCACGGTCCTGACCAAGTGTGACATCCACTGGGGGGCTTACATCCACCCGGAACAGGACCGCGCCATCACGGTCAGGGAAGCCGCCCGCCTGCAAGCGTTCCCGGACTGGTTTGAATTCGCCGGGTCGCGCACGGAACAGTATGTGCAGGTGGGCAACGCGGTGCCTCCGCTCTTGGGCAAGGCGATTGGCGACCACCTGATGAAGCTCATGCGGCGGCTGTCTCAAGCCGCCTGAGCGCGCACCGCCGCTCCGTGATCCGTCTTGCGCCAATGGGCGGGGTCGCGCACGAGGTCGGACAGGGCCAGCAATAGCGCGGCCCAGTGCATGAGCCAGTAGAACGGCAGCAGGAGTGCGACCCAGCGCGCCCCCGGGGCGGCGGCTGCGTGAAGGGCGACGGCGGCGGCGTAGCCCAGCAGGAGCAGCGCGGCCAGCGGGCCGGACAGGTCCCCGCCCAGCGCCAGCCCTACCCCCAGCGGGTGCGCCGCCGTGCAGAGGAGCGACACGGGAAGCTGCGCCAGCAGGGCGATGAAACCCGGCGCACCAAGCTCCCGGACCGTCTTGCGTGGCGTCCTGCCGTGGACGATGGTGGTCACGGCGAAGCCCTTGAACCAGCGCGCCCGCTGGCGCAGCCAGACGTTCACGCTGAGCGGGGCCTCCTCCCACGTTGTGCTGTCGATCACGGCAGACCGCCACCCCAGCCGGGCAAGCCTCACCCCTAGGTCTGCGTCCTCGGTGACGTTGTGGGCATCCCAGCCGCCAGCAACCCGCAGCGCCTCCGCCCGGAACCAGTTGCTTGTCCCGCCCAAGAGGAAGGGCAGGCCCAGCCGCGACAAGAGCGGAAGGATGGCCCCGAAAAGGGCCTGATACTCAATCGCCCAGAGGCGGGTGACGATGGGCGCACCCGGCCCCGCATGGTCGCAGCCAAGCCGCGCCTGAACCACGGCAAGGCGCGGGTCTGCGGCCAGCGCGGCGGCGGCAAGCCGGGCCTGCGCGGGCTCGGGCCGGTCCTCCCCATCGAACACTACAACGAGGTCGCCAGACGCCAGCGCCAGCCCGACATTGCAGGCCCGGGGTTTGGTCTGGGGCTTGCCCGGCGGCACGACGATGATGCGCCAGCCCGCCGGGGCGTGGGCGCGGGCGGCGGCGATGGTCGCGGTGTCGCAGGCCTCCAACAGGATGATGACCTCAAGCAGGTGCGGCGGGTAGTCCAGCCGGGCCAGTGCGGTCGCAAGGTCCGGGAAGATGCTGGCCTCCCGGAACAGCGGCACAAGCACGGTGACGGTGGGCAGGTCTGCATTGGCCAGCGGCGGCGGTTCCTTCGGCTTGGGGAGGATCAGGCCCACCAGCGCGGCCAGCCGGAGCCCAGCGGCAAGCGCAAAGACCGGGGCCAGGATGAGGGACGCCCAAAGGGATGCGAGGGGCAGCAGGGCGGCCAGCGGGAGGCACAGCGCGGCCCAGACAGGCACGGCCAGCCCCCGGGCTGACAGGTGGGCCGGGACCGAAACCACGGCCCAGCGGGCGGCGGAGCCTATCGGGTCACGGATTGACCGGAAGATGGGGATGGCGTTCATGGGCGCTCCGGGGTGTGAACAAAGTGTGAACTTATCCCGGCTTAGCTGGCGGCCCCAGCGCAGGTCTAGAGTTATCCCCGGCCCCGCCAGAGGATTTTTCCATTACACAACAAATGCTTGACGCGCTCGGAAGTGGCCCCGGCAGGCGTCAACGCAGGTTGACGGCGGCGGGGACTTGACAACGTTATGGAACTGTGGGCCGGAGCGCCGGGCGGGGACCGCACGAAATTGCAGGCCTGAAAGGGATAGATTCAAATTGACAGGGGACCGGGCGCGGCTGATCTTGGCGGCAGGTAGGCCAACTGGCACACGGTCGATCAAATCCCTGTAGAAGGGGAGCCCTTTTGGGGTTCGGCTAGGCCCTCATCGCGGACGTAAAGACCATCCGCGAACCGACACTTGAAGCGTAACCCCCGGGGCGCTGGTGTCTCGGTTTGTCAGTGCGCCCGCGTGGCCCGTCTCCGACCGTCAGCGCTCCACAACAGGAGACTGACTGATGACTGCACTTGATCTAACTGCACCACCCTCGCCTGAGGACCGCGCCGCTTTGGAGGCATGGTTGGCACGGGAAGCCATGGCCGACTGGTGCGCCTCCTCCGCCAATGCAATGGCGGCCTATTGCGCACTCCCCAAGGGACCCAAGAGCCACGAGGATTTGGCGGACCTTTCTGCACGGTTTCCCGACCACATCGCCCTTGAATGGGGACCGGGTGACAAGGTGATGGTCACCTTGACGGTCTGACCCCCTGCGCCGCCCGGCGTAGTGTCGGGCGGCGCTCCCCCCAAATCATGAGAGGAACACCCGATGGGTGAAGTGATAGACGTGGGCGACTACCGCCTGCTTGCAGCGCAGCGCGCCGTCGCGCGGCTGATCGCTGAAATCAAGGTCGCGCCAGAGGCGTATGAAGGCCACGGCCACCGCGCCCTTGCGCTGGCCGCATTGGAGGTCGCTGCACTTGCGATTGAAGCGATGGGCGACGACCTGTGCTGGCCACTGCCGGAGGCGGCGGTGATCATGGGTGAAGCACTTGCTGAGGTAGCGCAAAATGGACCGGAGGACGGGATGAACACCATCTGGGTTCCGGCAACGGCGCTGGCCCGGGCGGGGGCGGCGGATCAGGACAGCCCTGACCCTGACTTCGGGATGGTGGTGGATGCGATCAGTGAGGCTGTGCAGCGCAGCACGGGCGATGATTCAGAACGCAACGGACCTTGGAACGCACCGACCTTCTGGCAGACAAATGCCCATGACCAGTCGCAGGCAGACGTGATCCTGAAGGTCGCCCCCATCGTGGCCGAAGTCGCGGCAGACCTTGCCCTTGGCAGGCCGATGACCCGCAACCCGCTTGATGCGATCCGGGCCGTGATCTGACAGCGACTGCGCCGCCCGACTTGTCCGGGCGGCGTGTCATCAGTGGATGGCCGCGCCCTCGCCCTGCGACAGGGCGGCGGCGGTGTTGTAGAAGCCATAGGCCGCAAGGACTTTCCGGCTGAAGTTGCGGGCGCTGGTCCGGTGGACAACCTCGGGCGCGCGGCGGCTGTCGCAGAAGATGGTCTTGCGCCCGATCTTGTAGGTCAGCACCCCGCACAGGGCCGCAAGCTCGCCCACGGGCACATCATAGCACCGGGCGAACCGCCAGAGGGTCGGGATGGACGGCCAGCCATCGGGCTCCATCTCCGCCGCATAGGTCAGGACCGCCTCATGCGCCAGCCGCAACTCGGGGCTGAACAGGATGTCGTAACCGTCCAGAAGCTCCTCTGAGGTCATGCCGGGTTGCCCCCACGGTCCATGCCCCGGATGTTGATGGGGTCGCCATCGAACACGCAATCAACGTGCAGACCGCCCGGGGTGGTGGCAATGTCGGTCGTCACCCAGCCCGTGCCGGAGAACGCCCCCTGCCCAGCGCCACGCGCGGCAGCAAGGGCATTGGCGGCGGTGATGGCAGCGGCGGGGGACGCGGCGCTGATGAGTGCCGAGTGCAGGCCCGCGCTGTTGCGCAGCGGCTCGGCTGCAAGACCGGCGGGGCGGCGGATCAGGTAGAGGGGCATGGTCAGGCTTCCTTCCGGTTGGGGTTGTTGAGGGCCAGCTTCACGCGGTCCACGGGCCGCACCTTCCCGGCTTCAAACTCGCGGTTGGCGTTCAGCGCCCGCTGCGCCGCATCCTTGATCGCGGCGATGGCGGTTGACACGGCCCGCGCCTCCTCGCCCACCAGCGCATCGGCAAGCTCGGCAGAGGAGATGGGCCGGTCACGGCGGGGAAGCCGGTCATTCACCGACTGGATGGCCGCGCCAAGGACAACATCCTTGGTGGCGACGGCCAGCATGGCAAGCTGGCGCACCTCGGCAGGGCCAGCGCCCGCGACCTGGGCCATGAGGTCGGTGCGGCGGGCATCGCCCAGACCAGCCCGGGCCAACACGGCCTGAGGGCTGGCATAGAGGGCCTCGGTGAGGGCCAGACCATCGGCGGCGGCGACAAGCTGCCTGATCTCTGCCCAGCGGGCCTCGGATGACGCGGCGATGATTTCCTGCCGCGCCTTCGCCCGGGCCTTGTCGGCGGCATCGGCTTGCGCCTTGGGGTCAAAACCGGCGGCGGCAAGGCTCTTGGCCACGTCTGCGGCCCGCGCCTCTGCGCCTGCGGTCAGGGCGGCGATGGTCTGCCCCAGCTTCTCCGCCCGTTTGGCGGCGAAGGCGGCAAGGTCAATGAGCTCGCCCTTGGGCAGGAGCTTGCCTGCCGTGATCGGCGCGGGCTCGGGGTCATTCGGGATGGGGGGAAGGTCGGGGAAGGTCTGTGCCAAGGCGCGGGCTCCTCTGCCGGAAGGCCACCGCCATTGGTGGCCCCTACCCGCCAACTATACCTTGGGTTGTGTCGCCCCGCCCGTGGTATTCATTGTTGCCCGGGGTCACCCCGAAAGTGTGGCGGGGACTGCGGCCGATTTTGCCCAAGGGGCTGGCGGCGCGCGGGTGCGGCGGGGGCGGTCCCTTACCGGACAGAAGCGGGGTCAGACCCACCAAGCAAACTGAGGGTCCCCGGGCTCCCACTGCTTGGGCCGCGCGACCTTGGCCGATGCCATCGGCAGGTGCGGCTCCGGGTCGGTGGCGACCTGCGACACGGCATGTCCGATCAGGACCGGCGGCGCATCGGTGACGAGGGCCACCACGGGCCGGGGATGGGCGGCGGGGGTGAAGGCGGGCTCCACCCGGGCGGCAAAGCCCATGCGGGACAACAGCCCGGCGGCGTTGGCGTAGACCTCTTGGCGCGTCTCAGTCATCGCAGGGGCACTTACGCTGGCATGGATCCATCGCCCGGAGGTCGTGCAGCATCGCAAGGCCACGGGCCTCGGTCGGGGTCAAGGCGCGGTCTGGCGGCAGGACTGGCGCGCAGGCGGCAAGGCCCAGGAACAGGATCAGGGCGCGCATGGTCAGTCCCCCCGCTCAAGGCGTGTGCCAGACGGGGTGCGCCGGGGCGCGGGCTCACTCCCCGGGATGGGGGCCTCCGGCAGGTGTTCGATTGCCTCGGGGATAAGGCTGCGCGGGGGCGGGGTCACGTCGCGCATGGGCATCGGCGGTGACGTGTCAATCTCCCCGGCGGCGGTCTTGCGGGCGATGTAGTCCTCAACCGACATGTCGGCGGGCACGACCAATACGCCCCCAAGGTCCACGGCGACCTCAAGCTGCGCGCCCTCCCGATACCCGAACCGGCTCTTGAGCAGGAAGATGGCCGGGACAAACTGCCCGGCCCGGGCCTGCTGCATCAGGATGTCAACAAGCTCGTCATGCATGACCGCCCGCCCGGCGTCCAGCGCCTCCTGCACCTCGGGCTGGCGGCGGCGGCAGGCCTCAAGGGCATCATGCGAGCAGCCCAGCGCCCCGGCGATGGTCTCCAGCTTGCAGCCGTTGGCGGCCATCTTGCGGATGATGGCAAGGCCGGTCTTGGTCACGCCCCAGTGGGCACGGCCCACCCCGCCCTTGCCGGGGTAGACCTTCCTGATGGGTGGTTCAGCCTTGGGCATTGGCGGCCTCCTGTTCCATGGCCACGCAGACGCGGTGGACCAGCCCTTTGCCGCAGCGCAACTCCTTTGCGATCCGGTCCATGCCCACCCGCTGTTCACGCAGCGCGCGGATGGCCGATGTGAGGGCATCCGACGCGGGCGGGCGGCCACAGTGGACGCCCCGCGCCCGGGCATGGGCCAGCCCGGCCTTGGTGCGCTCCACGATCATGGCCCGCTCGAACTCGGCAAAGACGCCCGACATCTGCAACAGCGCCCGGCCCGCCGGGGTGGAAGTGTCCAGCGCCTGCTGCTCAAGGTAGAGGTCCACCTTGAGCGCGCGCAGGTTCTCGAACAGGTCCACGAGGTCGCGCAGGGACCGCCCAAGGCGCGACACGTCCCATGCCATCACCACGTCAAACCGGCGGCGGGCCGCGTCTGCCATCATGGCGTCCAGCGCCGGGCGGGACCGCTTGGCCCCGCTGGCCGTCTCGGTGTAGGTCTGGACTACCTCCCAGCCCGCCCGCGCCGCCACCTCCCGGAGGCGGATAAGCTGGTTCTCGGTGTTCTGGTCAGACGTGCTGACGCGGGCATAGATCGCTGCGCGGCGGGTCATTGATTGGCCTCATTGGTGGGGAGCGGGTCGCCAAAGACAAGGTGGTTCAGCTTGTCCGCGACGGTGAGGTGGGGACCGCCGGTGTGCGGGACCGGGGCCGTCATCCCGGCGGGCAGCACGAGGTGGTAGACCGCGAACACCTCCCCCGGGTTGTAGCCATCGGCTAGGTTCTGGGCCAACAGCGCCGCCTTCTCCGCCTCCGACAGGTCGTCAGGGTGGCTGTCGCCCCGGAAGGTGCCCATCCCGGCATAGTCGGTGGCAAGCCAGCGCTGATAGCCGTTCTCGTGCGTGGTGCGGATGCCGTAGCCCTTCTGATGGTTCATGTCCCAGCCCAGACCGGACTTGATGGTGATGTCCTTCCACGGGGCCAGCGCTTCCCGCAACTCGGCCATGGACGCCCCGCCGGAGCGGAACAACAGGTCAACAAGGATCGCCTGCTTGGTCCCATAGCGGCATGCCTTCGCCTCCGCCTTCGGGGCCAGGTTGATCCCCCGGCTGCGGCGCTGGGCCTTCGGCTGGGGCTGGGCGACGGGCTGGGCGACGGGCTGGGGCTCGGGCACGGGGGCCACCTCCGGCGCAGCGG
>DJUV01000172.1 GCA_002440625.1 Rhodobacteraceae bacterium UBA6273
GGGCCGCCATCGCCTCTTCCTCGTGCCGGGACACGGCGAGGCGGGCGCTTTCCAGCTTGCCGCCGGTGATGGACTGATCCGCCTCGGCCCGCGACAGGGCGCGCGAAGCCTCGGCCATGCGCCGGTCGGCCTCGCGCCGGGCGTCCCGCGCGCTGCGGTCGGCCTCCGACGCCTCGGCCAGCCGCCGCGTCAGATGTTCGTGCGCGCGGCGCGCGCCTTCGGCACGACCATTGGCCTCTTCAAGATCGCGCTTGAGGTCCGTCAGGCGGTTCAACTGCTGCAGCCGCAGCGCGGCGGCCGTCGGCGCATCCTCGGCCCCGGCGCGGAACCCGTCCCAGCGCCAGAGGTCGCCATCGACCGACACAAGCCGCTGGCCGGGCTTCAGGAGCGGTTGCAGCCGCGCGCCATCGGACTTTGCCACCAGCCCGATCTGGCCGATCCGCCGCGCCAGCACAGCGGGGACATTGACGAAGGCCGACAGCGCCTGAACGCCTTCCGGCAGGCCTTGCGCCTGCGGGTAGCCCGGCAGCACGGCCCAGCCCGACGCCGCTTCTGCCGCAACTTCCGGCGCGCGAAGATCGTCGGCGAGGGCGGCACCAAGCGCCTTCTCGTAGCCCTTCTTCACCTCGACCCGGTCGAGCAATTGCTTGCCCGCCGTCGCCTCGCGCTCCACCAGCCGCAGGAGCGCCGTGGCCTCGGCCTTGAGCGCCCCCCATTCGCCTTCTGCCGACGACAGCGCCGCCCGCGCCTCGGATTCCCGGGCCTGAGCATCGCTCCGCGCCTCATCGGCGGCGACCAGCGCGGCCTCGGCGTTTTCGGCGGCACTCACCGCCTCTTCCTGGGCTTCCTCCGCCGCCTTCTGGCTGGCCGCAGCCTGCGCCAGCGCGGTCTCGGCTTCGACAGCGGCGGTGCGGGCGCGCCCCGCCTCGGCATCGGATTTTTCCAGCGTAGAGCGGCTGTCGGCCAGAAGCCGGTGCGCCGATTGGTGCCTTGCCGACAGGCGCGCGACATCCTCGGCCAGTTCGGAATGCGCGGTTTCCCGGTCCGACAGCACCCGGGCCGCGTCTTGCGCCGCCTCGAGCGCCGCGCCGAGGCGGTCGTCATGCCCCTCCGCCGCCTTCAGGATCTGCGCCTGCTCCCATTCCAGCCGCTCGATGTTCTCGCCGGCATCGCGGTTCAGCCCCGCCTCGCGCTCCATGTCGCGGGCAAGCTGCCCGATGCGACCGTTCAACGTCTCGATCGTCTGGAGCGCGCGATCCTCCTGATCCTTCAGCGCATCGCGCTGGACTTGCAGGCGCTGCAGGATTGCCGCCGCAATCGCCTCTTCTTCGCGCAGGGGCGGCAGGTCATCTTCACGGTCGGCACGGGCGCGGGCGGATTGCCGCGCCGCAGCCTCGGCCTGCCCCGCAAGGCGGGTACGCTCGGTCAGGTCGGCCCCGGCGGCGGCGGCGGCCATGTCAGCCTCGCGCCAGCGGCGGTAAAGCAGCATCCCTTCGGAGCGCCGCAACTCTTCGCCGATCTCGCGGTAGCGCGCCGCCTGCCGGGCCTGCCGCGCCAGTTGCGCCAACTGCTGGGCAAGCTGTTCGACCACATCATCGATGCGGGCAAGGTTCTGTTCCGTCCCGGCCAGTTTCAACTCGGCCTCGTGCCGCCGCTGGTAAAGGCCGGAGATGCCCGCGGCCTCTTCCAGAATCCGGCGGCGGTTCTTGGGCTTGGCATTGATAAGCTCGGCAATCTGCCCCTGCCGCACCAGCGCCGGCGAATGCGATCCGGTGGAGGCATCGGCGAACAGCATCTGCACATCGCGGGCGCGCACATCCTTGGCATTGGCCTTGTAGGCCGATCCGGCATCGCGGGTAATTCGGCGCACGATTTCAAGCGCGTCCTGATCGTTGAAGCCCGAAGGCGCCAGCCGTTCGGTATTGTCGATGGTCAGCGCCACCTCGGCGAAGTTCCGCGCCGGGCGGCTGGCGGCGCCGGCGAAGATCACATCCTCCATCCCGTCGCCGCGCATCGCGGTCGGGCGGTTTTCGCCCATCACCCAGCGGAGCGCTTCAAGAAGGTTCGATTTGCCGCAGCCGTTCGGCCCGACGACACCCGTCAACCCCTCATGGATGATGAGGTCCGTGGGGTCCACGAAGCTCTTGAAGCCGTTGAGACGCAGGCGGGAGAAACGCAGCAAGGGACCGCTCGATGATTCCTAAAGGTTGCCAATCGTCGGTGCGACGGCGGCATCTGTCAACCGATGCACACCGTATATGGCATGATCCCGCGAGTTATCCCCAAGATATCGGCGTCTGCCGCGCTTGACGCTGCGACTAATGCAGCGCCAAATCGGCCCGATAGTGGGGGAGGCAACGATGGATGGCGGAACGGGGCGGTGCCTTTGCGGGGCGGTGAGATACCGGTTCGAAGGTCCGCCCAACTGGTCGGCGCATTGCCATTGCGAAACCTGCCGCCGCGCGACTTCTGCCCCGATGGTCAGTTTCTTTGCGGTCAGCCACGACCGGATCACCTGGACCGGCATCGCCCCGCAGCTTTACGAATCCTCGCCCGGCATCTTGCGCAGCTTCTGCCCGCGCTGCGGCTCCCCCCTCACCTATCAAAGCGACGTCCGCACGGGCGAGATCGACCTTTACGCCACGACGCTGGACGATCCTTCCGCCTTCGCGGCGGGTCTCCACGTCTTCTGGAACGAGCGCCTGCCATGGCTCCACATCGCCGACGACCTGCCCAAGCATGAGGCCGCGCGGCAGATGGACCCTTCCGAGGACTTCGGGCCCGTCCTCGCCCTGATCCGCGACGCCTTCGCCTTCATGGAAGGGCGGATCGACCCGCCAAGCTCCATGCACCGGCTGTCCGAGGCGGCGCTTTCGGCGACCGCGCGCGACAGCGAAGTCTGGGTGCGCGAGGAAGCGGGCGCACCCATCGCCTGCGTGGTGCTGACGCCGCGCGCGGATGACCTATACCTCGGCAAGCTCGCCGTCGCCGCGAGCCACCGCAGGCAGGGCCTCGCCCGCCAGATGGTCGATCTTGCAATCGGACGGGCCAAGACGCTCGGCAAGCCGGCGGTCACGCTGCAGACCCGGATCGAGTTGACGGAAAACCAGACCGCCTTCGAAGCGATGGGTTTCGCAAGGACCGGCGAGACCGCGCATGAAGGCTACAGCCGCCCGACCACCGTCAACTTCCGCCGCGAGGTCGGCTGACCTCAGGCCCGGCCCGCGGTCGAGGACAGAAGGATCGGATCGACGCCGAGCGTTCCAAGCGCGCGCGTCCATTTCATCTCATCCTGCCCGGAAAACACTAGATCCGGCGAGGCATCGCAGGTCAGCCAGCCATTTCCGAGGATCTCCTCCTCAAGCTGCCCAGGCCCCCAGCCGGCATAGCCAAGCGCCAGGATCGACAACTGCGGCCCGTCGCCGCGCGCAATCGCCTGCAGCACGTCAAGCGTGGCGGTCATTCCGAAATGGTCGTCGACATGCAGGGTCGACCCCTCGCCATCGTAGTCCGCGGAATGGAGGACAAAGCCCCGCACCTGCTCGACCGGGCCGCCGAAATGGACCGGGATGTCGCGCACCGGGTCGTGCGGCGCTGGAATGTTCAGCTGTTTCAGCAGCTTGCCAAAGGTCAGGCCCGGCGCCAGCTTGTTGACGATCAGCCCCATGGCGCCGTCATCGGAATGGGCGCACATGAAGATCACGCTGTGTTCGAAGCGCGGATCGCCCATGCCGGGCATGGCGATGAGGAGCTTGCCACTGAGGTTCATAATCGGGCCTCCGATACAAGGATCGCGCTCCGGCGGCCACGTTTCAAGCCGCGATCTGCAGGACGGGCGAGGAAACTCTTTGTGATGTTGCCTTTTGGTGCTTTCTTTCGGCGGTCTGTTGCCCAATTTTTGCGCCATGAAGCACAAGCTCCGCTCATTCATCGCAGCCGCCGCCGGCGTTGGCTTTCCCTTAGCGCCCGCCGTCGCCGAAACGGTGCCGGTGCAAGAGGCGAAGCTGATCGACGGTTGGCGCACGGAGTCCGGCACCGAGATGATCGCCATGCGTCTCGTTCTTGCGCCGGGCTGGAAGACCTACTGGCGCGCACCGGGCGAGGCGGGCATACCGCCCCGGTTCGACTGGTCAGGATCGACAAACCTTGCCGGCGTCGCGTTTCACTGGCCCAAGCCTGAGATGTTCGACCTCAGCGGGATGCGGACCTTCGGCTACCAGGAATCGCTCGTCCTGCCGATCGAGATCACCGCGCAAGACCCCGGCGCGCCGATCCAGCTCAAGGCGGCGGTTGAAATCGGAGTTTGCGACAACATCTGCGTTCCGATGTCGCTGAGCCTGGCGGGCAGCATCGTCCCCGGCGGCGCCGCGGTTCCTGAAATCCAAAGCGCTCTCGACAACCAGCCCGAAGCGGCGCGGGCGGCGGGCCTCAGCGCCGCGCAATGCGAAGCCGAGCCGATCAGCGACGGGATGCGCCTGACCGCCCGCCTTGTCCTGCCGCCGGTCGGGCCTGAGGAGGTTGCGGTTCTCGAACTCGCCGATCAGAGCGTCTGGGTGTCTCCGGCGGAAACCTCGCGGAACGGCGGTGAACTCAGCGCTACGGCAGACCTCGTTCCCGCCTCGGCGCAACCTTTCGCGTTCGATGGCAAAGATATCCGCATCACGGTGTTCGGCGGCACCGGCCGCGCGGTCGAGCTTCAGGGCTGCGCCGGCTGAGCGCGGCGCAGATAGCCGCGTCCGATCAGCCAGAAGATCGCGCACACCAGCGCTTCACCCGCGACGAAGTAACCGAAGGCCGGCAGAAGCGCCGCCTCCTGCCAGATCGCCACGCCGAGCGTTGCCGCGAATATGCCGGCCATTGTCAGGGCGCAGGAAAAGACGAGCCGGGCCATGTGCGGCGCACGCCGGGCGCGGCGATAAGCGCGCAGGCGCTGGCCAAGATCGTGCTGGATGATGACCATTGCCGGCACGACCAGAAGAACCAGCACCATACCCACGCCGAGACCATAGCAAAGGGTGATGACGGTCGGCTTCAGGAATTCCGCCTGACGCGAGGTCTCGAAAAGAAGTGGCGCCATGCCAACGACGGTCGTTGCCGTGGTCAGGAACACCGGCCTGAGCCGGTCGGCCACCGCATCTATGGTCGCGGGGATCAGCCCGCGCTTCTCGGCATATTCATCGACGGTCGATACCAGCACGATGGCATCGTTGACGATGATTCCACACATGCCGATGATCCCGACGATGGAGAACATGCTGACCGGCACATTCCAGGCGCCGTGACCGTAAAGCGCGCCAATCAGGCCAAGCGGGATCACCAGCATGACGACGATGGGCCGTGTCCAGCTGGCGAAAATCCAGGCCATGATCGCGTAGATGCCGATCAGCGCCAGCATGAGGCCGATCGCAGCTTCGTCCAGAAAATCCGCTTCCTGCTCGTTCAACCCCGCGACCCCATAAGCGACGCCGTAGTCCGCCGCGATCCCCGGCAGGATTTCGGTCTCGATCCGGCTGCGGATTTCCTCGGCCCGGCTCGGGTTGTCGTCCGCGACATCGCCCCTGACGGTGATGACCCGCTTTCCGTTCTCACGCCGGACGGTGGAAAAACCCTGCTTCCGCTCGACCGTCACCAGATCGGCGAGAGGAACATAGCCGCCGCTTTGTGTCCGCATCAGCGAGCGCGCAAGAAAATCCGCCGTCAGTTCGTGTTCCGGAAGCTGCACCATGACCTTGGTGCTGCGCGAACCGTCCGGGAAGCTCGCCGCCTCAAGCCCGTTCAGGCGGTTGCGCATTTCCGCGCCGAGTGCATCGACGGTGAAGCCCAAGGCCCGCCCCTGCGGCGTCAGGTTCAGGATCATCTCGTCCTTGTCGTAAGGCAGTGTGTCCTCAAGCGCCGAAACCTCGGGAAAGACCACGAGCGCACGCTTGAGGCCTTCCGCCGCCGCCTTCAGGATTGCGGCATCCGCACCCGATAGCTCGACCGATATCGCGTCGCCGCTCGGCCCGAAGTGGCCGCCCCGGAACGAAAGCTGCTCGACCAGCGGATTGAGCGGCGCGGCATCCTGCAGCGAAGAGATGAAATCCGAAGCGCTCCAGGGTCTGAGGTCGGGATCGGTAAGCTCGATGGAAACCGCGCCGAGAAGGTCGGCATCCTTTGTCTCGGCCACGGCGAGCCCGCGACCCGCATTGGCGCCTATCTCGGCAATGACGTAGCTGAGCGGCTCCACGCCGTACTTCGTCCGATACTCCGCAGCCACCTTGTCGACCGAGGCCTGCAACGCCTTCATCATCGCGAATGTATCGGCGCGCGTCGCGCCGGGCAGCATCGCGAAATTGCCGTCGATAGTCCCCTGTTCGGGCGAGGCGAAGAAGCGCCACTTCACGTCGCCCTTGATGAAGGCGCCCACCTGCCAGGCCAGCAACACAATCGCCGCCGCGCAGACGGGATAGCGTGCCCAGATGACCCAGCGGGTCAATGGCCGCACCAGATGGTCGCGGACCCGGCCAAAGCCCCGGTTCACATAGCGTGACGGGGCGTCGAGCCAATGCCCGTGCTGGTCCTTCGGGCGACGGTGCGACATGTGGTTCGGCAGGATCAGGAAGCATTCGAGAAGGGAGGCAGTCAGCACAACCGTCACTGTGAAAGGGATGTCCTGCAGGATATGCCCGAAACGGCCGGTCAGCGCCGTCAGCCCCAGAAAGGCCGCGATCGTCGTCAGGCTTGAGGCGAGAACCGGCGCCGCCATGCGGCTGACCGCATTCTCCGCCGCCACCTCGGGCGGCTCATTCAGCCTTCGCGTGCGAAAGTCGGTGTGTTCGCCGACGACAATGGCATCGTCCACCACGATGCCCATCGTCAGGATCAGCGCGAAAAGCGAGATCATGTTGATGGTCATCCCGAAGGCCTGCATCATCGCGACCGCGATCAGCATGGACACCGGAATGCCGGCGGCAACCCAGAATGCCGTGCGCGCGTTCAGGAACAGGAACAAGGTCACGACCACCAGTGCCAGCCCCATCAACCCGTTGGCGACGAGGATGTCGAGACGGGCGCGAATCTCGTCGGACCGCACACGGATCATGTCGATCTTCACGCCATTCGGCAGGGTCGGGCGAAGCTCCGCCGCCACCTCCTCGACCTTGGCCTGCAGGGCGAGCGCATCGCCGTTGGCATCCCTGTCCGCGCGGAGCGTGATCGCCGGGTTCTCGCCGACGTAATAGGCGTGGATCGCGGAACTGCCGCGCTCGGTGATGGTCGCAATATCGCCGAGCCTCAGATCGGTTCCGTCCTGGCCGGACCTCAGCACGATCTGGCCCAAGGCGTCCGGGCTGCGCCTTTCGGTGCCGGCGCGAAGCCGCGACGAACTGCCCGTGACCTCGCCCGCAGGATCGGTGGCCACCTCGGCCCCGACACGCTGGCCGATCTCGGTCAGGGTCAGGCCGTGGCGCATCAACTGCGCCAGCGGCACCTCGATCTGCACCTCGGGGTTGGCGATGCCTTCAATGGTCGCACGGGTCACGCCCGCCTCAAAGAGGCGCGACAGGAACTCGTCGGCGAGCCTCAGAAGCTGCGCCGGCTCCACCGGGCCGGTGATGACCATGTCCGTCACCCGGTCGCGCCAGCCGCTCTGCACCACGACCGGCTTTTCGGCGTCGGCGGGCAGATTTGTCACGCCGGCCACGGCCTTTTCCACGTCGTCTAGCGCCCGCGACATGTCTTCGCCGGGGCCGAAATCCATCGTGATGACGGCGCGCCCCTCACGCGAGATTGCGGTCACATGGTCAACGCCTTCGACCGCCCGCAAGGCCGGTTCCATCAGTTGGACGATGCCGCGGTCCACATCCTCGGGTCCCGCACCATTCCAGTAGGTCCTGACGACGATGTCCTGCGTGACGACATCGGGAAAATACTGCGCCCTGAGGTTCGGGATCGCAGCCAGCCCCATCGCCACGATCAGCACCAGAAGAAGGTTCGCCGCCGTCGCGTGCCGGGCGAAGTAGGACAGGACCCCGTTCACTTTCGGAAAGCGGCCGGCGGGACCGGTCATCAGCCGCCCCTCCGCGCTTCGATGCGCTCAACCATCTCCAGCGGCACCTGCTGATCCCGAAGGCGGAGCAGGAGCCGGTCCTTCGCCTCTTGCGGCAGGGAACCGTTCCCCTCCACCAGGGCGACAAGCTCGGCGCGGTGTTCCGGCGTGAGGTCGATCATTGCCGCCTGATCTTTGGCGGCGGCCGCCGCACCGCTGTTCCGGCCATCCCTGACCGGCTTGATGAGGATACCCGCACTGAGGAATGGCGCCCGCTCGGTCACTACCTCGCGTCCGGCGAGATTGCCCACGCGCAGGATGATCTGGTTGCCTTCGCGGCGCAGGATCTCCGCCGGCGCCTCCTCGAGCCGGTTGCCATCCGCCACCAGCAGGAGCGTGCCGTTCGACCCGAGCGCCGCCGCAGGCAGCCGCGCCACGCCATGAAGCGGCGGTTCCGTCACCGAGACGGTCACGAAATCACCGGGCTTCAGCCCGTGCGCCACATTCAGCGCGGCAAAGACCAGACGCCCGCTGAGGCCAACTCCGACGGTAGCATCGACACGGGCGAGCATACCCGTCGCCGTGATCTCTGCGCCATAGATGTCAAGCGAGGCGGTGACCGGCAGGGGCATGAGGCCGCCCTTTTCATCCGCCAGTTCCTGGAACTGCGCCGTCGAGATGCGGAAGACGACTTCGAGGTTGTCGGGGTCGATGAGTTCCCCGATCATCTCGGAATTGCTGACCAGCCCGCCGGCCACTGCGGTGACCGCCGACAGGACGCCGCCGAATTCGGCGCGCAGTTCCGTATCGGCCAGCCGCCGTTCGGCATCGGCCAGCGCCAGTTTCTGCCGGTCGAAGGCGGTGGCCGCCTTGTCGATCCGCGCCTCGCCCTGCGCCACCGCCTGCCGGCTGTTGCCGAGGTTCTGGTTCGCGGTGGCCAGCGCAAGTTCCGCCGTCTCGATATCTGTGGCGGTGCCGAAGCCGCGGTCGCTGATGCCCTTCTGGCGGTCGAAGGCGCCACGGCGCAGCATCACCTGCTCCTCGGCCAGAAGAAGGTCGGCCCGCGCCAGTTCAAGCGACCGCGCCGCGTCGCGCCCTTCGACTTCGGCCTCGCGCAGTCCAGCCTTCGCCAGATCGAGGGCGGACTGGGCATCGGCAGGATCGGTGCGGAGCAAAAGCGCGCCCGCCGTCACCTGCCGGCCGCTTTCGAAATCGGGGGAAAGCTCGACGATTTGCCCCGCCGCCAGCGGCCTGAGCTCCAGCGTGCGCCGGCTTCTGACCTCGCCATAAGCGGTCAGGGTCGGGGCGATGCTACCGGGTGCAAGGGTCGCCACCCGGGCACTGAACGACCGCTCCTCTGCCGCGCGGCTGGGGGCTGGCGGAGCCATGCGGATGTCGATGGCAGACTTCAGCAATGCGGCAGCCACGGCGATCAGCCCGACCGTCACCGCGAACAAGAACAATCCCGTCAGACTTCGGGTCAGAAACCGCATATTTCCCGCCACTTATGGCCGCGTGGATGGTATATCGGACGGCCTCCCGGGTCCAAGCCTTTCCCGTCACACGCGCGAAGCTGTTACTTCCCTCGCAACGGTGCTGTCCAGGCAGCGGTATTCGTGCCGGGGTCCGGCCCTTCAGGGCACCTTCGTTCCTTTGGCCGCCATCAGCGGGTTGGGCCTCGGCGGCGCGATGCGGGTCAGGCGGTTTTCGTCCGTATGGCGGAAGGGTTCCGGCACGCCCTTGATGGCAAGGATCGTGGTTTCGGAATAGCTCCAGGTCCCGTCGCTGCTCACCGTGACCGTCATGGAGACCGCATCGGTGCGGAAGTTCTCTTCAAGGAACGGGCCGGAGCAGATGCCGTTTGTGGTCGAACCGCGCGCCGCCGTGACGGTGAAACTGCGGTCGGTTGCGGCCGCCCGTCCCGTCGCCATCGCGATCTGCGCGCGTGGAATGGCAAGCGAATAGAAGAGGTCGCCCGTCGCCGGCTCCCATAGCCAGTAGCCGACCTGATCGTGATAGGTCTCGGCCTCGCCCGGCTTCACGATATGGGTGTGATACCGGAGGCCGTAGAGTAGCTGCGGCCCGTTGGTCTGCGGGTCGATGGGCTGCAGGTCGATCGTCTCGACAAAGACCTGGGCCTCCGCTCCATCCTCGGTCGGCTTGGTGTCACCGCCCTTGCGCCCGGTCCATGTCCCGGCCAATGGCGCGAGGGGGCCGAGATTGGCGAGCGTATCGGGGTCTGGATCAGGTTCGGCGAAAAGACCGGCAGGAAACTTGCTCATTGAAACTCCTTTCCGCAAATGAAGCCGACTTACCGCGCTATTTCCGCCTCAGATGCTCATCAAGACGCGGCATGATTTCCACGAAATTGCAGGGCCGGTGGCGAAAATCGAGCTGCCACCGCAGGATCTCGTCCCAGGCGTCGCGGCAGGCGCCGGGGCTGCCGGGCAGCGCGAAAAGATAGGTGCCGCCCGCCACGCCCCCCGTGGCGCGGCTTTGGACCGCGCTGGTGCCGATCTTCTGCATCGAGACGATGGTGAAGACCGTGGCGAAGGCCTCGATCTCCTTCTCATAGACATCGCGATGCGCCTCGACCGTCACATCGCGGCCAGTGAGGCCGGTGCCGCCGGTGGAGATGATGACGTCGATGCCCGGATCGGCGATCCAAGCCCGAAGCTGATCGGCAATCCCGGCCCGGTCGTCGCGCAGAATCTTGCGATCAGCGAGAAGATGCCCCGCCCCTGTCAGCCGCTCGGCCAGCGTGTCGCCGGATTTGTCTTCGGCGAGCGAGCGCGTATCCGATACCGTGAGGACGGCGATGCGGCAGGGAATGAAGTCTTTCGTCTCGTCGATGCGGCTCATGCGGGCTCCGTCAAATCTCGATCCAGGTCACGCCGGGACCAAGGTTCATCACCTCGGTCTTCACGATCCGGCCACGCGCATCCCAATCGTCGTGGATATGGCCGCAAAGGAGGTACTGTGGCGTCAACCGCCGCGCTGCCGCCAGAACCGCCTCGGACCCGATCGGGCCAAGCTGGGCATGGCGGTCACAGACGCCTTTCGGCGGCGAATGCGACACGAGGATCTCTGCGCCGTCGATCGCCGCAAGCAACTGCCCCGCTTCCGCCTCGGTCAGATCGAACGATCCCCACGTTAGGTGTGGCAAGGGCGGCACCGACCCGCCAAGGCCGGCAATACGGATGCCGCCCACGTCAAGCGTCTCACCATGCAGGACGGGCACGCTTGTTGCGCCTCGCAACTCATCCACCGTTTCGTTGTTCCCGGCCACGAAGACGGCCTTTGCGGCAACCGGCGCGAAAGCCGCCATGAACGGCGCAAGCCCCGCCCGCCGCGACGCGAAATCGCCCGCGCCGATCACCAGATCGGCCGCGTCCGCAGCCGCAAGGATGGCGTCGCGCACCGCCACGTCCAGATGCAGGTCGGAGAAGGCGAGAACCCTCATCCCCTCAACCTCGCCCTCACCTCCAGAAGATCCGCCCAGGCCTCCCGCTTCGCCGCCGGATTGCGGAGAAGATAGGCCGGATGCGTCATCGGCATGGCGGGCTTGCCGAAAGCCTCCGTCCACTGACCGCGCAACCGCAGGATGCCGCGTTTGCCGAGAGCCGCCGCGCAGGAGATATTGCCCATCAGGACGATCACATCCGGGTTCACCAGTTCGATATGCCGTGCCACGAAGGGCAGCATCATCGCAATCTCAGCCGGTTCCGGGTCGCGGTTCTGCGGCGGGCGCCAGGGCATGACATTGGTGATGTAGACCGCCTCATCGGCGTGATGGGCAGTCCGCGACAGGCCGATGGCCGCGAACATCCGGTCGAGAAGCTGCCCAGCCCGGCCGACAAAGGGCCGCCCCTCGATATCCTCCTCGCGCCCTGGCGCCTCGCCGAGGATAAGTAGCCGCGCCTCGGGGTTGCCGTCGGCGAAGACGAAGTTCCGCGCACCCTGCTTCAGGTCGCAATGCTCATAGGCCGACTGTGCGGCCGCCAACGCCTCAAGGCTCGCGGCCCCCTGCGCCGCAGCCTTCGCCACCCCGACCGGATCGGCCTCGGCCTGAACTACCGGCGCCGCAACCACGGCAGCAGGTTTCGGCGCCTCGGCAGGCGCTTCATAGCGGTTCACCGGCTCGTCGCCGATGGCCTCGTCCGCGCCAAGCTCCATCTGCCAGGCGAGAAGCGCCTGCGCGGTGTGGAAGTCCAGGGGATCGGCGGATGAGTTCATGGCGACCCAAGACTAGGGTGCCGCCCGGCGGAGGTAAAGCCGAGGCTTGCATCGGCGGGCGATCCCGGGGAAAAGCCCTGCCGCCATGACCCATGCTCGCAGCCCTTCCCGCGCCATCACCTCCGTCGCCGATCTTGTCGCCGAAGGGCTGGCAGCGCCCGCCGATGCGCCGGCGCTGGAAGAGGTCGGCAAGGCCTTCCGCATCCGCCTGTCGCCCGCCATGCGCGCCGCAACCCTGGCCCCCGGCGATCCCGTTGCGCGCCAGTTCGTCCCCGACGCCCGGGAACTCACAATCCGTCCCGAAGAACTTGCCGACCCGATCGGCGACGACACCCACCTCGCCGCCCCCGGCCTCACCCACCGCTACCCCGACCGGGTGATCCTCGCCGTCACCAAATCCTGCGAGGTCTATTGCCGCTTCTGCTTCCGCCGGGAGACGGTCGGCGAAACCGGACCGCTCTCCGAACCGGACCTCGCCCAGGCGCTCGCCTACATCGCCAAGACTCCGGCGATCCGCGAGGTGATCCTGACCGGCGGCGACCCCTTGAGCCTTTCGCCCCGGCGGATCGAAGCGATCCTCACCCGCCTCGCCGCCATCCCCACGGTGGAAACCGTCCGCATCCACAGCCGCGTCCCAGTCGTCGCCCCCGACCGCATCGACGCGGCCATGACAAAGGCGCTAACCGCCCATCCCTGCCTCTGGCTCGTCCTCCATACCAACCACGCGCAGGAACTGACGGATGCGGCCCGCGCCGCTCTCGCCCGGCTGACGGCGGCAGGCATTCCCCTGCTGTCCCAAACCGTGCTCCTGAAAGACGTCAATGACAGCGCCGAAACGCTAGCCGACCTCTTCCGTGCGCTGATCCGCCTCAAGGTCAAACCCTACTACCTCCACCACTGCGACCTCGCCCCCGGCACTTCGCATTTCCGCACCACGATTGCCGAGGGCCAGAAGATCATGGCCGCGCTCCGGGGCTGCATCTCCGGCACCTGCCTGCCCGCTTACGTCCTCGATATCCCCGGCGGCTTCGGCAAGGTGCCCCTGACCTCCGACTACCTGACCGAGATCACCCCCGGCCGTTACCTTGTGCGCGACCCGCAAGGAAGCCACCACGACTACGCCGACCCGGCATGAGCCGTTGCCCCACGCCCCGGCATTTGCCATAACGCGGGCGAACCGGACCCGGAGGCCAGAATGACATTCCGTGCGCGCCATCTCCTCGGCATCGAACACCTTGCCCCGGATGAGATCCGCACCGTCCTCGACCTGGCCGAAAGCTATGTCGAGCTGAACCAGCGCACGGTGAAGCGGTCGGATGCGCTGGCCGGCATGACCCAGATCAACATGTTCTTCGAGAACTCGACGCGGACGCAGGCCTCGTTCGAGCTTGCCGGCAAGAGGCTTGGCGCCGATGTAATGAACATGTCCGTCGCGCATTCCAGCGTGAAGAAGGGCGAGACGCTGATCGACACGGCGCTGACGCTGAACGCCATGCACCCCGATCTTCTCGTCGTCCGCCACCCGGCCTCGGGCGCCGTCGATCTTCTGGCGCAGAAGGTCAACTGCGCGGTGCTGAATGCCGGCGACGGGCGGCATGAACACCCGACGCAGGCGCTGCTTGATGCCCTGACGATCCGCCGCGCCAAGGGCCGCATCCAGCGGCTGACGGTGGCGATCTGCGGCGACATTGCCCATTCCCGCGTGGCCCGGTCGAACCTGATCCTCCTCGGCAAGATGGAAAACCGCATCCGCCTGATCGGGCCGCCGACGCTGATGCCCTCGGGCGTCGCCGACCTTGGGTGCGAGGTCTATGACGACATGCGGGAGGGGTTGCTCGATGCCGACGTGGTGATGATGCTCAGGCTTCAGAAGGAACGGATGGACGGCGGCTTCATCCCGTCAGAGCGGGAATATTACCACCGCTTCGGGCTGGACGCCGAAAAGCTCGGGTTCGCGAAAGAGGACGCCATCGTCATGCACCCCGGCCCGATGAACCGGGGGGTGGAGATCGATGGCGAACTTGCCGACGACATCAACCGCAGTGTCATTCAGGATCAGGTGGAGATGGGGGTCGCGGTCAGGATGGCCTGCATGGACCTATTGGCGCGAAACCTTAGGGCCGAGCGGGGGCGGCAGGCGGCGGGTGTGATGGTGTGAGCGAACTGGCCAATCTCCGACTCGCGCCCAATGTGAGGAAGTCTGCCTGAGCGCCCGATACCCTGACCACATGCTTGGCGTCCTGAACGACGGTGAACAAATCCTCTTGTTGCTGCCTGAGCCGGAACGAGACACCCGCCGCGGGATGCTGCTGGCCTATGTTCCGATGTTCGCTGTTCTGGCCCCCGCCATATTGCTGGCTTCAACAGAGGGGCCACGCCGGAGCGCCGGGGACATTCTTGGCGTGTGGGGCAGTATCGCTCTCATGATCTATCTCTTCATCCACTGGATTCGGGCCTGCCGGACGGGCTACGCCGTCACATCCGAACGAGTGCTGCGCTTCATCTCGGATCGCATGGCGGACGAAGTACGGTTTGCAGAGTGCCACAGGCCCTTCCTGTTCGACTCTCAGCAAAGCCCCTCTTTGATCCTTCGCTGGCTCGCCAGATTCATGGCTCTTCGGCCCATGGTCCGGATAGCGCGAAAGGTGCCGCTCCCCCTGACATTCGCCCGCTTCGTCATCGGGAACGACCTTGTAGGAATGCGGATCGGCGGACCGGGACGTGATCTGCCTACTCCGGAGATTCTGGAAATCGCGACCCGCGCATGGGATGGTCGCCAATCCCTACCTTCACCTCCCGGCTGATCGACCCCGAAACCTGCCGGAAAACCTCCGCGCCTGCGCCCCCAAAAACTACCGAATCCTAATCGCAACCCGTTGAAACCAATGAAACCTTCCCTGCAGGGACCGCTACGCCCCCCTGCGGCCGGATCGCGCCCTTCCCCTGCGGCGTTTTGCAGCCTTCTGCCGTCAGCCAGCACAGAATAGGGTTGAAAATACAAATTTAGTTTCAACTATGGAGGGCGTCGATGACGCAGGCTGTTTGGTTCAGGTCCCTTCCCCTCACTGGCGTTTTCATTGCCTCAGCCCTATCGCCCGCAATAGCCGACGACCTCGCCTCCCAGCTTTCTAACCCGGTCGCGAACCTCGTCAGTGTGCCCCTGCAGTACAACTACAACTCGGGCTTCCTGAACGGCACGGGCGAGCAGTCCTACATCAACTTCCAGCCGGTCATCCCGATCTCCATCGGCGACAACTGGAACCTGATCTCGCGGACGATCATTCCGGTCGTCAGCCAGTCCGACTTCACGCCCGGCACCACGCAGACCGGCTTCGGCAACACCGTCCAGAGCCTTTTCTTCTCACCGAAGGAACCGACGAGCGGCGGCCTGATCTGGGGCGCCGGTCCGGTGATCCAGATCCCGACCAACACCGACGGGCTCGGTGTCGATCAATGGGGCCTCGGGCTGACCGGCGTCGCGCTCAGGCAGCGCAACGGCTGGACGGTCGGTGCCTTGGCGAACCACATCTGGTCGGTTTCCAACAACGACACCTACGGCCGCTCGAGCGTTTCTTTCATGCAGCCCTTCGTGAGCTACTCGACCCCCGGCGGGACCACCTATTCCGCCAATGTCGAGGCCTCCTATGACTGGAAGGGCGACGAATGGGCGGTGCCGGTCAATTTCGTCGTCTCGCAGCTGGTGACCATCGGCGACCGGCCGGTCCAGATCGGCGGCGGCGTCCGCTACTGGGCCGATGCGCCGCAAGGGGGACCGGAGGGCTGGGGCGCGCGGCTTGTCGTGACCTATCTCTTCCCGAAGAAGTAGGCGCGTACCCGTCATGCCCTGACCGACCGCCGCGCGATCATCGCCATCGACGGCCGCGAAAGACTGCTTCGAAGCTGGCCGATCCGGCCCGAAACCATCGTCGACTTCCTGCCCGGCCCCGAGGCTTCTTTGCGCTTCGCGACCGAGGTGAAGGTCGATAGCGAGGGCTACAGGAGCTATATTCGCGTCGGCTTCGAGAGGATCGCCGAGGGGGAACACCTCATGCGCCTGATCCGGCAGGTCCAGACCGGGGCGGTCAGCGCGTAGCCTAACGCTCCCGGCGAGACTTTCCGCCTCTCGGCCACTCAAGGCTTGACGACCATGGCCGGGCCGCTTCAAGAGACGGGGACGTCGCGAGGCAGCGGAGATACTGACCGGCATGACCACTCTTCTCACCAATGCCCGCCTGATCGACCCCGAAAGCCTGACGGAGGCCGAAGGCAGCCTTACCATAAAGGACGGCAAGATCGCGGCGCTGAACGCCCTTGCCCCCAAGGGCGCGACCGTCATTGACTGCGGCGGCAAATACCTCGCCCCCGGAATTGTCGACCTTGGCGTCAAGATCGGCGAGCCGGGCGAGCGGCACAAGGAATCCTTCCGTTCCGCCGGTCTTGCGGCGGCAGCGGGTGGAGTGACCACGATCATCGCCCGCCCAGACACCCATCCCGCCATCGACACGCCGGAGACGCTGGAATTCGTCACCCGCCGCGCGGCTGAGGCCTCGCCCGTCCGCATCCGCCACATGGCTGCCCTGACCAAGGGCCGCGAGGGGCGCGAGATGACCGAGATCGGGTTTCTCCTCGACGCGGGCGCCATCGCCTTCACCGATTGCGATCATGTGGTGACGGACACGCGGGTCCTTTCCCGCGCGCTGACCTACGCGAAGTCGCTGGGCGCGCTCGTCATGGGCCACCCGCAGGAGCCGGGCCTGTCGAATGGTGCCGCGACCACCTCCGGCAAGTTCGCCTCGCTGCGCGGTCTGCCGGGTGTCAGCCCGATGGCCGAGCGGATCGGTTTTGACCGCGACATGGGCATGGTCGAGATGACCGGGGCGAAGTACCACTTCGACCAGATCACCACCGCCCGCGCCCTGCCGCCCCTGGAGCGCGCCAAAAGGAACGGTTTTGACGTGACGGCGGGAACCTCGATCCACCACCTGACGCTCAATGAATTCGACGTCGGCGACTACCGCACCTTCTTCAAGGTGAAGCCCCCGTTGCGGTCCGAGGATGACCGGATGGCGGTGGTGGAAGCCGTGGCCACGGGCGTCATCGACATCATCTCCTCCATGCACACTCCGCAGGATGAAGAGTCAAAGCGCCTGCCCTATGAAGACGCGGCTTCCGGTGCCGTGGCGCTGGAAACCTTCCTCCCCGCCGCGATGCGGCTTTACCATGCCGGGCACCTGAGCCTCCCGCAACTGTTCCGCGCCATGTCGCTCAACCCCGCGAAGCGGCTTGGCCTGCCGCAGGGGCGGCTCAGCGTCGGCGCACCGGCCGATCTCGTGCTCTTCGACCCCGACGCACCCTTCCTTCTTGACCGCTTCAAGCTTCGCTCGAAATCCAAGAACACGCCGTTTGACGGCCAGCGGATGGAGGGTAAGGTGCTCGCCACCTGGGTCGGGGGAACGCAGGTCTTTGGGGCGGAGGGGTAGATGCCAGTTCTGGAAACAAGCGCGGGGACGCTGATCGTCATTGCCGTGCTTGGCTATCTTCTGGGGTCGATTCCCTTCGGCGTGCTTGTCACGAAGGTCATGGGGCTCGGCGATCTTCGCAAGATCGGCTCAGGCAATATCGGCGCGACCAATGTCCTTCGGACCGGGAACAAGGGCGCGGCGCTGGCCACGCTGCTGCTTGACGGCGGCAAGGGTGCTGCGGCAGTGCTGATCGCGCGCGCTGTGACGGGGAATGAGGATGCGGCGCAGCTTGCGGGCCTCGCGGCCTTCCTCGGCCATCTCTTCCCGGCCTGGCTCGGCTTCAAGGGCGGCAAGGGCGTGGCGACCTTCCTCGGCACGCTTCTGGCCCTGGCCTGGCCGGTCGGGATCGCGGCCTGCCTTACCTGGCTTGTCACGGCAGTGGTCAGCCGCATCTCCTCGCTCTCCGCCCTCGTCGCCGCGACGCTGTCGGTCGCCTGGGCCGCGGTCCTCGGGCAGGGCCACGTGATCTACCTCATCGTGATCTTGGGCACGCTGGTCTTCTGGAAGCACCTGCCGAATATCGAGCGGCTGAAGGCCGGGACGGAACCACGGATCGGCGGCAAGGGCTGAACCTGCGCCCCGGGGCGCGTCCTCAGTAACTGTAATCCGCGTAGATCCGCGTCAGGTCACCTTTCCAGTCGCCGTGATAGCGTGCCAGAAGCTCATCCGCCGGGACCTTGCCGCTTTCGACGCTTTCCTGCAGCGCATTCAGGAAATGCGTCTCATCCGGGATCATGCCGCCGGCCCCCGGAATGGCACGGGCCTTCAGCCCCGCCTCGGCGATCTTCAGCACTTCCCGCGCGAGGTCGCGCATCTTCACGCCGCCCGCCTCGGCGTCCAGAGCCGAAACCGAGGCCGCGACCCGCAGCCCCTCGCGGGTTTCCGTGTCCCAGCCCTTCACCAGATCCCAGGCGGCGTCCAGCGCCGACTGGTCATAGAGGAGGCCGACCCAAAGCGCCGGCAGCGCGCAGAGCCGGCGCCACGGGCCGCCATCGGCGCCGCGCGTCTCGATGAATTTCTTCAGCCGCGCCTCGGGGAAGATCGTCGTCAGGTGATCGGCCCAGTCGCTGAGCGTCGGCAGTTCGCCCGGCAAAGCCGGCAGCTTGCCCTTCATGAAATCGCGGAACGACTGGCCAAGCGCGTCGATGTACTTGCCGTCGCGGTAGACGAAATACATCGGCACATCGAGCGCGTA
>DJUV01000075.1:0-1516 GCA_002440625.1 Rhodobacteraceae bacterium UBA6273
ACGCTGACCTCGCGCCTGATCGACCGTCCGATCCGCCCGCTTTTCGTCGAAGGCTTCAAGAACGAAGTGCTGATCATCTGCACCGTTCTGAGCCATGACCTTGTCAACGACCCCGATGTCGTGGCGATGATCGCCGCTTCGGCCGCGCTGACGATTTCCGGCGTGCCGTTCATGGGCCCGATCGGTGCGGCGCGCGTGGGCTTTGCCAATGGCGAATATGTGCTGAACCCCGATGTCGCCGACATGGATCAGCTTCGCATGAACCCCGAGCAGCGGCTCGACCTCGTCATCGCCGGCACCAAGGACGCCGTGATGATGGTGGAATCGGAAGCCTATGAGCTTTCGGAAGCCGAGATGCTGGGTGCGGTCAAGTTCGGCCATGAGCAGATGCAGCCGGTGATCGACCTCATCATCGACTTCGCCGAGGTCGCCGCGAAAGAGCCCTTCGACTTCGCGCCGCCGGATTACTCCGCGCTCTACGGCAAGGTGAAGGCCGCTGGCGAAGCGCAGATGCGCGCCGCCTTCGCGATCATGGACAAGCAGGAGCGGACCAACGCCATCTCCGCCGCCGTCACCGCGATCAAGGGCGCGCTGTCGGAAGAGGATCTGGCCGACCAGAACCTCGGTTCGGCGATCAAGAAGCTGGAATCCTCGATCCTGCGCGGCGATGTCGTGAAGAACGGCACCCGCATCGACGGCCGTGACACCAAGACCGTCCGCCCGATCGTGTCTGAAGTCGGCATCCTACCGCGGACCCACGGTTCGGCGCTGTTCACCCGTGGCGAGACCCAAGGGTTGGTCATCACCACCCTCGGCACCGGCGAGGATGAGCAGATCATCGACGCGCTGCACGGCAACTTCCGTTCGAACTTCCTGCTGCACTACAACTTCCCGCCCTATTCGGTCGGCGAAGTTGGCCGCTTCGGTCCTCCCGGCCGCCGCGAGATCGGCCACGGCAAGCTTGCCTGGCGCGCGCTTCAGGCGGTACTGCCGGCACCGACCGACTTCCCCTACACCATCCGCCTCGTGTCCGAGATCACCGAGTCCAACGGCTCCTCCTCGATGGCCACGGTCTGCGGTTCGTCGCTTTCGATGATGGATGCGGGCGTTCCCTTGAAGGCGCCGGTCGCCGGTGTGGCCATGGGCCTGATCCTGGAAGATGACGGCAAATGGGCGGTCCTGACCGACATCCTTGGCGACGAGGATCACCTCGGCGACATGGATTTCAAGGTCGCGGGGACGGCGAACGGCATCACCTCGCTCCAGATGGACATCAAGGTTGCCGGCATCACCCCGGCGATCATGGAGCAGGCTCTGGCGCAGGCGAAAGACGGCCGGATGCATATCCTTGGCGAAATGTCGAAGGCGCTGACCGAAGGCCGGTCGGAGTTTTCGGCCCACGCGCCGCGCATCGAGACGATGACGATCCCGACCGACAAGATCCGTGAAGTGATCGGCTCGGGCGGCAAGGTCATCCGCGAGATCGTGGAAACCTCGGGCGCCAAGGTCGACATCA
>DJUV01000075.1:1701-7331 GCA_002440625.1 Rhodobacteraceae bacterium UBA6273
CGATCGTGGCCGAGCCGGAAGAGGGCAAGATCTACACCGGCAAGGTGGTGAAGCTCGTCGATTTCGGCGCCTTCGTGAACTTCTTCGGTAAGCGCGACGGTCTGGTCCACGTGTCCCAGATCGCCAACAAGCGCCTGACCCATCCGAACGAGATCCTGAAGGAAGGCCAGGACGTGAAGGTCAAGCTTCTGGGCTTCGACGACCGTGGCAAGGTGCGCCTTGGCATGAAGATGGTCGACCAGGAAACCGGGGCCGAGATCATTCCCGAGAAGAAAGAAAAGGAAGAGCCGGCCGAAGGCTGATCTCTCCTCTTGAAGCGAAGAAGGAAGGCCCCGTCAGCGATGGCGGGGTCTTTCTCATTTCAATCCGTGGTTTCTCAGTACCTGAGGCAGCAGAATGACGTCCCGTCGGCAGGCAGAAACTTTCGGCCTGACGCGAAGTTTAGGTTGGCGGTTTGCCGGTGCGGTGGTCATATATCGTCAATACTGATTTCTTTGGCTTCATCGTAAGCTTGGCGAGGGCAAAAATGGTTTTTATTGAACGCAGGCGGAATGCCGATTTTTCAGCGCTTCGCTCACTGGCCTTTGCCACACTGATCACGTCGGTCGCAGCGATCCTGGCACCTGTCTCCCATGCGCAAGAGGCCGCGCCCGAGGCGCCTGCAATGCCGGTGACGGTCGTGCGCGTGGCGCAGTTGGATCTTGAAGAAAGCGAGACCTTCACCGGCCGCGTCGAAGCGATTGAATCCGTTGCGCTTCAGGCCAAGGTCGCGGGCTATCTGAAAGCCAAGCACTTTGAGGAGGGCGGCACCGTCGCGGTTGGCGATCTTCTCTTCGAGCTTGAGGATGACACCTACAGCAACTCGGTCGATCAGGCGCGCGCCGCGGTCGCGGTGGCGGAAGCCCAACGAAAGCTGGCGCAGCAGATCTTTGAGCGCCAGAAGGTGCTGACCGAACGCGACGTGCAATCGCAGGCGAGCCTCGACACCGCGAGCGCCAATCTCGACGTTGCCGCTGCGCAGGTCGAGGTCGCGCAGTCGCAGCTTGATGCCGCCACGCTGAACCTCGACTACACCAGGATCAAGTCGCCCATCGCCGGGCGGATCGGCCGCTCGGACGTCTCCATCGGCGCGCTGATCAGCCCCACCTCCGGCCCCCTCGCCACGGTCGTGCAGACCAACCCGATCTATGTCTCCTTCCCGGTTCCGCAGGCGAAGATGCTGCAGGTCCAGAAGCGGCACGCGACGCCCGATGACGTGATCGTCAAGCTGAAGCTCTCGGACGGCAGCGAGTATGCCGAGGACGGCAAGATCGCCTTCGCCGATATCCAGGCCACGACATCGACGGACTCTCTCCTCGCCCGGGCGGTCTTTGCCAATCCCGACGGCGTGCTTGTCGGCCGTCAGGTCGTCAGCGTCAGGATCGTTGGCAAGACCCCGGTGAAGCAGCTTGCCATTCCGCAGCAGGCGCTTCTTCTCGACCAGCAGGGCGCATATGTTCTGACCGTGGCCGAGGATGGCACGGTCAATCAGGCGCGGATCGAAACCGGACAGGAACAGGGAACGTTCATGGCCGTGACGAAGGGCCTGACCGAAGGCGAAATGGTGATCGTCGGCGGCATTCAGAAGGTGCGGCCGGGCATGAAGGTTGCCCCGTCCGAAGCCCAGAACACTCAATAAGGCGCGCCATCATGATCTCGGACGTCTTTATCCGCCGGCCCCGACTGGCCTTTGTGATTTCAATCGTCATCACCATCGCCGGTCTCATCGCGATGCAGGTGATCCCGGTTTCGCAGTATCCTCAGATCGCGCCACCAACGGTGCAGGTCTCGGCGAGTTACAGCGGCGCAGATGCGCTGACGGTGGAGGAATCCATCGCGGTGCCGATCGAGAGTGCCATCAATGGCGTCGAGGGGATGCGCTACATGCGCTCCAATTCGAACAACGCCGGGCAGTACAGCCTTAGCGTGGTGTTCGAACTCGGCGTCGATCCCGATATCGCCACGGTCAACATCCAGAACCGCGTCAAACTCGCCGAACCGCGGCTGCCGCAGACGGTCCGGGATCAGGGACTTCAGATCAAGAAGTCCTCGACCGACATTCTCCAGGTCTTCGCCTTCTATTCGGACAACCCTGCCCACGATCAAACCTATCTGTCGAACTTCGTCACGATCAACATCATCGATGAGCTGAAGCGCATCAACGGCGTCGGCGATGTCTTCAACTTCGGCACTCGCGACTATGCGATGCGCATCTGGATTGATCCGCAGAAGCTTGCCGACCTCAATCTGACGACAGGCGACCTTGTCGCTGCGCTGAGGACACAGCACCTGCAGGCCGCTATCGGCCGTATCGGCGCCCAGCCGACACCGGACATCGGGTCCGAACTGCAGATGACGATCACGACAAAGGGCAAGCTGTCGACCGCCAAGGAGTTTGACGAAATCATCGTCCGCAGTCTGCCCGACGGTTCGTTCATCAGGATGAAGGATGTTGCGCGGGTTGAGCTTGGCGCCGCGAACTATGACGTGATCGGTCGCCTCGATGGCAAGCCGACGGCGCCGATCGCGGTCTATCTGTCGCCGGGCGCCAATGCCGTCGCGGTGGCCGAGGCTGTCACCCAAAGACTTGAGGAACTGAGTGACCGCTACCCCGAGGGCGTGGGGTACAAGTTCATCTACAACACCGCCGAGTTCGTCGAGGCGATGATCGAGAAAGTAGTGGAGACCCTGATCGAGGCCTTCATCCTCGTCGGCATCGTCGTCTTCGTATTCCTTGGACGGGCGCGGCCGACGCTGATCCCGCTGATCGCAGTTCCGGTTTCGGTGATCGGTACCTTTGCCGTGCTGCTGGCGATGGGCTATTCGGCCAACACGATTTCGCTTCTGGCAATGGTTCTGGCCATTGGTATCGTCGTCGATGACGCCATTGTCGTCGTCGAGAACGTCGAGAAGGTGATGGAGGAGGAGCCGCACCTTTCCCCCGCCGAGGCGACGCGGAAGGCGATGGCCGAAATCACCGGCCCGATCATCGCCATCACGCTGGTGCTCCTCTCGGTCTTTGTTCCGGTCGCCTTCCTGCCAGGCACCAGCGGCGTCCTCTTCCGCCAGTTCGCGATCACCATTTCCGCCGCCATGGTCATCTCGGCCATCAACGCGCTGACGCTGTCGCCGGCGCTTTGCAGCATCCTTCTGAAGCCGGGTCATCCCATCGGGTTCATGCGGCGGATTTCTGGGGGCATCGACGCGGTCGGGCGCGGCTACGGCGCCATCGTGAAGCGCCTCGCGCGTCTCGCGGTGCTTTCCATCGTTCTCGTCCTGGGCTTCGGCATCGCCACCCAGCGCATTGCGTCGGTCACGCCTTCGGGCTTCCTCCCGGCCGAGGATCTGGGCTACGTCATCGCGGTGATGAACATGCCGCCGGGCGCATCGCTCAGCCGGTCCTTCGAGGTGATGGAGCGCGGGGCGGAGATCATCAAGCAGGAACCCGCAGTCGATTCCATCGTGACCATCAGTGGCTTCAACCTGCTTGATCAGGGGGTCGCCTCGAACGCCGGTATCGCCTTCGTCCGGCTCAAGGACTTTTCCGAACGGCTCGATTCCCAGAACCATTCGACGGCGATTGCGCAGCGGCTGACACAGCAGCTTCAGCAGATCGGCGATGCAACCTTCATCGCGGTCAACCCGCCGTCGCTGCCGGGTGCCGGCGCCACGGGCGGCTTCGAGATGATGGTCGAGGCGCTTGCCGGCCAGCCGCCCGAGGACATGGCGGCCGCCATGCGGGGCATCATCGTTCAGGCCAATCAGCAAGCGGAACTTGGCGCGGTCTACTCCACCTTCGACGCGAGCACCCCGCAGGTGCGGCTCGATATCGACCGCGACAAGCTTTACACGCTCGGCCTGACCCTGCCGGATGTCTTCACATCGCTGCAGGGCGCGCTCGGCGGCATCTACGTTGCCGACATCACCCTTTTCGGCAAAGGCTTCACCGTCTGGGTTCTGGGCGAAGGCCAAACCCGGATGAACGTCGAGTCGATCTATGGCACCCAGATCCGCAACAACCAGGGCGAAATGGTGCCCCTGTCCGCCATCGCCACCGCCAGGATCGAGGCCGCGCCGCGTTCCATCGTGCGCTACAACAACTACCGCGCGGTTTCGATCAACGGCTCCGCCGCGCCCGGCGTGGGCGATGGCGAGGCCATCGCCAAGATGGAAGAGATCGCGCTGCAAACCCTTCCGACCGGGTTTGCCTATGAATGGACCGGTCAGGGGCTGGAACTGAAGGAGTCGGCGGGCCAGACCGGCATCGTTCTCGGCTTCGCGCTCCTTTTCGCCTATCTCTTCCTCGTCGCCCTTTATGAAAGCTGGAACGTCCCCATCGGCGTGCTCCTCTCGGTGTCGGCAGGTATTCTGGTGGCGATCTTCGGGATCTGGGTCGTGGGCGCCTCGTTCGACATCTATGCGCAGATCGGCATTGTGGTACTGATCGCCCTGGCGGCCAAGAACGCCATCCTGATCGTGGAGTTTGCGCTGGAACGGCTGGCCGAGGGGCATACCGTCGCGGAAGCGGCCAGTGTCGGGGCGCAGCAGCGGTTCCGCCCGGTGATGATGACTTCCTTTGCCTTCATCGCCGGTCTGGTCCCGCTGATCCGCGCCACCGGCCCCGGCGCGGACAGCATGTTCGCGGTCGGCATCCCGGTCTTCTTCGGGATGATCGGTTCCGCCGTTCTCGGCATCTTCGTCATCCCGCTTCTCTTCATCGTGTTCGAACAGATGCGCGAATGGACGCGGCGCCTTGGCAAGAAGGAAGGAGATGCCAAGGGTCAGCCGGGCACCGGCGACCAGAAGGAAGTGCCGCACTAGGCCGCCCGAGCGGAAAGTGGCGGACAGCAAAAAAGGCCCGCAGCTGATGCTGCGGGCCTTGTCTTTGGCGGGACGAGGGAGGAGGCGCCCCGCCTTTTTCCGGCGCCGAGGGAGGATCGGGCCGGAGAATTCCTGCGATTACTTCGCGTAGGCCGCCTGAAGCGCGATGTCCTCGATCTGCAAACGGGCGATGCCGAGGTCGGCGAGATCGCGGTCGGTGAGCGAGCGGAGTTCGTTCAGCGTCTTGACGTAAACGGCGCGGCGGGCGTTTGCCTCTTTCACCGAGGCGACCAGGTTCGCGACATACTCCCGGATGGAGGGGCGCGCGGCACTGTGAGAAGCTACATAAGCCATGTTCATTTCCTCTTTCGTTCCGGCACATGTTCATCTCTTTCGTGCCGTTGACGCTAACATGGTCGCGATGCTGCACCTGCACAATCCACCGTCTCGCCAAAGGCGCTATGCGCTGGGCGCATGGCTTATCGTGCAATCTACGCCAGAAATGAAAACCCCGCGCCTTGCGGGCGCGGGGTCGAAAAGTCAGGTCTGGCGAGCGTTTCAGCTCGGCAGCTTGACGTAGCGCAGGTAAGGCAGGACCTTGTTGACCTTGCCGTACTTCTTTTCGGCATCGGCATCGCTGACGGCGAGCGGCACGATCACGTCCTGGCCAACTTCCCAGTTCGCGGGCATCGCCACGCCATTGGCGCCTGCAGTCTGAAGCCCGTCGAGCGCGCGCAGCACCTCGGCGAAGTTGCGGCCGACGTTCATCG
>DJUV01000076.1 GCA_002440625.1 Rhodobacteraceae bacterium UBA6273
CCCCCGGACCCCCGAGGTATTTTACGCAAGATGAAATTGAAAACGGTTTCTTAACCATGAAAGCCAATATTGGAGCCACGGTACAGGGAGAGGTCCCGTTGGCCGTGCAAGGTGAAAGCGCCGCGCCCTCCCCGGGGAACCGGCCGAGGGTGCGGCGCCGCCCTTCCACTTTTCTCTGCAATTTCATCTTGCCGGCAAATACCTCCGCCGGAGGCTTCCGCAGCCAACAGCAGCGCGCGGCTGAGAGGCTGGCGCAATGACGGCGCTGATGATCCAGGGGACCGGCTCCAACGTTGGCAAGTCGCTTCTGGTCGCGGGGCTATGCCGGGCGGCTCGGCGGCGTGGGCTTTCGGTGGCGCCGTTCAAGCCGCAGAACATGTCGAACAATGCCGCCGTGACCGCCGACGGCGGCGAGATCGGGCGGGCGCAGGCCCTGCAGGCGCTCGCCTGCGGGATCGAGCCGCATACCGACATGAACCCGGTGCTCCTGAAGCCCGAGAGCGAGACCGGGGCGCAGGTCGTGGTGCAGGGTCGGCGGGTCGCGACCGTGCGGGCGCGGGACTATGCGGCGCTGAAACCGCAACTCATGGCCTCGGTGCTGGAGAGTTTCCGGCGGCTGAAGGCGGCGCATGACCTTGTCATCGTCGAGGGGGCGGGAAGTCCGGCGGAGGTCAATCTCAGGGCCGGCGACATTGCAAACATGGGGTTCGCGCGGGCGGCGGATGTGCCTGTCGTCCTCGCCGGCGATATCGACCGGGGCGGGGTCATCGCCCAGATCGTCGGCACCAAAGCGGTCCTTGATCCTGCCGATGCGGCGATGATCGGCGGCTTTATCGTCAACCGGTTTCGCGGCGATCCTGCACTTTTTGACGAGGGCTACCGCCTGATCGCAGAGAAGACCGGCTGGCGCGGCTTTGGCCTCCTGCCGTGGTTTCCCGGCGCCGGGCTACTTCCGGCGGAGGATGCGCTTGACCTTGGGCGGGGCGGGGGCGGGGGCGGGGCGCTGAAGGTCGCCTGCCTTGCCCTGTCGCGGATCGCCAATTTCGACGATCTCGACCCCCTGAAGGCCGAGCCCTCCGTCAGCCTGACCATGGTGCGGGCGGGGGAGGCGATCCAGGGCGATACTGACCTCGTGATCCTGCCGGGCACGAAGTCCACCGTTGGCGATCTTGCGTTCCTGCGCGCCCAAGGCTGGGACATCGACCTTGCCGCGCATCTGAGGCGCGGCGGCCATGTTCTAGGCATCTGCGGCGGCTACCAGATGCTCGGGCGGACCATCTCCGACCCCGAGGGCATCGAGGGCGCGCCGGGTGAGACAGCGGCGCTGGGGCTTCTCGACCTTACCACCGTCATGACGCCGGACAAGCGGCTGACACGCACCCGTGCGATCCATGCCGCCAGTGGGGCCGCGATGGAGGGCTACGAGATCCATATCGGCCATACCGACGGCCCGGCCCGCGCCCGGCCCTTTGCCTTCGTCGATGGCGCCCCGGAAGGTGCGGTTTCCGCCGATCGCCGGATCATGGGCAGCTATCTGCACGGCATGTTCTCGGGCGATGATTTCCGCCGCGCCTTCCTTGCCGGGTTCGGTCAGTCCTCGGCAAGCGGATACGGCGCCGGGGTCGAGGCGGTGCTCGATGCGCTGGCGGACCATATGGAGGCGCATCTCGACGTGGACGGGTTGCTGGCGCTGGCCCGCTGAGGTCTAGCGCCGTTCCCAGCGCGTGGGCTGGTTTTCCTGCCAGTGGGCGCGGTGCAGAAGCGGTGTGTCGTCGGTGAAGGCGGGCCAGCCGAGGCAGAGATAGGCCGAGAAGCGCCAGCTGGGCGGGATGGCGAAAAGCGCCTCCACCGCCTTCGGATCAAGGATCGAGACCATGCCGAGGCCGAGGTTTTCGGCCCGGGCAGCAAGCCAGAGCGTGTGGATCGCCATGGCTGTCGATTGCATCAGCGTCTCCGGCAAGGTGCGGCGACCAAGGCCGCGCCCGGCGTCTGGCTCGGTCTCGGTGAAGACGGCGAGATGGACGGGGGCGGCATCAAGACCGGCGAGCTTCAGGCGCAGATATTCGGCGCGATCGGCGTCATCATAGGCGCTGGCGGCATCGCGGTTCGCCTCTTCGAAATTCGCACGGATGGCGGCACGGAGAGCGGGGTCCTCGACACGGATCACCCGCCAGGGCCGGGCATTGCCGACCGAAGGCGCGAAGGCCATGGCGGCTGTGAGTCGGTCGATGAGGACTTCCGGCACCGGGTCGGTGAGGAAATGCCGTACGTCGCGGCGCCAGGTCAGGATACGCTCCAGGCAGGCGGCATCTTCAGTTTCGAACTTCATCGGGAAAGCGCCTCTTCGAGCCGGGACCACTCCGCCGCGCTGCCCGGCAGGCCAAGGCGGAGCCAGCCTTGCGACCATGGGAACCGGCGAGTCCAGATGCCTTCCCCGGCCAGCCGATCCTGTGCCGCCCCGGCATCGCCGGTCTGGTAGAGGCGGAAGAGCGGGGTGCCGCCGACGAAGCTCCAGCCTGCGCCGGTAGCGAGGGCATCGAGGTGCGAGGTTTCGGCGTGAAGGCGCGCCGTGGTCTCCCGCGCCCAGTCGCGGTCGGCGAGGGCCGCGCGCCCCACGGCGATGGCCGCGCCAGAGACGGGCCAGGGGCCGGACATGTCGGCGAGGCGGGCAATCTCGGTCTCATTGCCGATGACGAAGCCGAGCCTCAGCCCGGCGAGGCCGTAGAACTTGCCGAAGGAGCGCAGGAGAAAGACGCCCGGCTGCCCGGCTTTCGCGGCAAGCGACAGGTCCGGCAGCGGATCGGCGAAGCTTTCGTCGACAACGAGGCGCCCGACCTTTGGTGCCAGGTCGAGCAGCGCTTTGGGGCTGTAGCTCTGGCCACCGGGGTTGTTGGGGTTCACCACCACGGCCAGGTCGGCGCCGACAAGGTAATCGAGCGCCGGCACTTCCTCAACGCTCCATCCCGCCGACCGCAGGGCGGCGGCATGTTCGTTGTAGGTTGGCGACAGGACCCGCGCTTTGCCGGGCGGGCCGAGACGCGGGATCAACTGAATGGCCATCTGGGCACCTGCGACCGGGGCGATGGCGGCCTTGGTGCCGTAGCATTCGGCGGCGGCGGCGATCAGCGCTTGCATGTCGCTGCGGGTCGGCAGTGCGGTCCAGGCGTGGGGTGGAAGCGTCGGGACCGGATAGGGCTGGCGGTTGATGCCGGTCGAAAGGTCGATCCAGTCCGCTGCGGGCCGGCCGAAGCGGGTGATGGCCTGATCGAGATTGCCGCCGTGGTCGCGCATCCTGCCCCTCAGATCAATGCGGTGGCGGCGAGAAGGGCAAGGACCGCCGCCAGCGCCAGCATGGATTTGCGGTAAAGCCTCAGCCCCTGATGCAGCGCCTCCGGCCCCGGATCGGGTGCTCCGCCGTTGATCCACGGCTCATCGGCGACGCGGTCATGGTAGACGCGCGGGCCGGAGAGCCGGACGCCGAGGCTCGCGGCCATCGCCGCCTCCGGCCAGCCGGCGTTGGGCGAGCGGTGGTTCCCGGCGTCGCGCCGCATCACCGCGAAGGCGGTAGCGAAGCGGCCCGAGACGGCGGCGAAGAGCAGGCCGGTCAGGCGCGCGGGGATGAGGTTGGCGATGTCGTCGATCCGCGCCGACGCCCAGCCGAAGGCCTCGTGCCGGGGGGTGCGGTGGCCGATCATTGAATCGAGTGTGTTGATCGCCTTGTAGCCGACGATCCCCGGCAGGCCGAAGATGGCACCCCAGAAAAGCGGCGCCACCACGCCGTCAGAGGTGTTTTCGGCGAGGCTTTCCAGTGCGGCACGGGCGATGCCGGCCTCGTCCAGCTGGTTCGGGTCACGCCCGACGATCATCGAGACGGCAGCGCGGGCGGCGGCAATGTCCCCCGCCGCGAGGGGGCGGGCGACGGCGGCGACGTGGTTGTAGAGCGACCGGCTGGCGATGAAGGGCCAGGCTAGGATGCCGGCGATCACCACGCCCACCCAGCTGTCCGGCAGAAGCCAGGTGATGATGACGGCAAGTTCGGCACAGAAGGCGATGACGGCGAGCGCGGCGATGACCCCCGCCGTCCGGCGCGGCCCCATGTCGGCATCCTCGACATTCATCCAGTCGTCGAGGAGGTCGATGACCTTGCCGATCCAGGTCACCGGATGGCCGATCGCGCGGAAAAGCGGCCTCGGCCAGCCGATGAGGGCTTCGGTCAGAAGGCCGATGAGCATGATCGCAGCGCCGGTCATGGCCTTCCTCCCGTCCTGAACTCAATGACCCGGCGGCAGCCCGCCTCACGCATCAGCGCCGCAGCATGGCGCGGCACCGTTCCCGGAGCGAATAGCAGGGCGCGTGCCGATCCGGTATGGGCAATTGCATGGCCAAGGGCGCCGGTTGCCGTCTCGATCTTGTCGAAGGGCAGGGTAGCGCCGCCGCGCAGCGCCAGTGTCCGGTCGGCGGAAGTTGCGGCAAGCCGGGCAAGGGCGGCACGGTCCCCGGCGCGGGCGGCAGCTTTCCACGACGCGATCAGGTCGGAGATGTCGGGAAAGCGGCTGTCGGCGGCGCGGGTCCGCTCGGGCGGGCCGGCGAAGCCGCCGAGGACGTCGAAGGCGGGCAGGGGCGGCATGGCCATCACGGCGCGGCCTTCGCGCGAGGCCCAGAGGAGACGCTCAGGGGCCGCGAACATCAGGGGATCGCTGGCCCCCTCGGTGGCGATGGCCGCTGCGGCGAGGTCAGCGGCGGAACCGTCATGGCCCATTGCGCGGGCAAGCGCCACCAGCGCGGCGGTCGAGGCACCCGCGCCGCCGCCGACCGGCATCGTGGCGCGCAGTGTGACCCGGCCCCGCGCGGGCAGGCCGAGCCGCGTCAGGAAGCGGCGGGCATGGTCCGGTGCGAGCAGCCTTTGGCCGCCACCGTGGATCGCAAGGCCGGGGGTCGGGCTGACTTGCGCTTCGACCCGGACGGCGGGGCAGGGCAGGGTGACAAGGACGACCGGCCCATCTGGCCCGAGGCGGCCTTGCAGGAACTCACCGAAGTGGCCGGTGGCGCGGGCGAAGCTCATGTCGGGCTGTTCACCCGGTTGACCGCGCCGATGGACCAGACCTCGCCGTGACGCCTGAACTCGCTTACCGACAAGGGCGCCACCTCGAAGCAGAGCGCGTCGGCGGCTTCGGTCAGCGCCAGCGACAGCGCGGCGCGAATCGTTCCGGCATGGGCGACGATGGCGGACTTGCCGGGTGGCAGGGCAAGAAACGCGGGCCGGGCGCGGGCACAAAGGTCGAGGAAGCTTTCACCCTTCGGTGGCCGGTGGCTGGCAAGGGCTGCGCGCGTCATCGGGCCGAGGTCAGGGAGCCGGGCCATCGCCATCCCGTCCCAATCGCCGAAATCCTGTTCCCAGAGGGCGGCCTCGGTCGCAAAGCCGCGGCCCGGCCACAGCGCTTCGGCGGTCTGGCGGCAGCGGAGCGCCGGGCTGGCGATCACCCTGTCAACAGCACCGATGGCTCCGGCGAGCGCCGCCATGGACGCGGCATCGGACACATCCGCGCCGACATCCGTCCGCCCGCAAAGCCGCCCGCCCGCCAGCGCGGGCGCATGGCGGATCAGGATCAGCTCTGTCGCGGGACCGGCACTCACGGTCGTATTCCTTCTTCCACGCGCGGCCCGTTTCTGCTTTGAGATCGCGCCATGGGCAAGACGATACTCATCACCGGGGGCGCCCGGTCGGGCAAAAGCGGCATCGCGGAGACGATGGCGCTGTCCATGGGCTCGCCTGCCCTCTACATCGCCACCGCCACGGCGGGGGACGGCGAGATGGCCGCGCGGATCGCCACCCATCAGGCAAGGCGCGGGGCGGAGTGGATCACCCATGCCGAGCCTCTGGACCTTGCCGGTGCGCTGAAGCGGACCGACGGGCAAGGGCCGCGCCTTGTGGACTGCCTGACGCTCTGGCTTTCCAACGTGATGTTTTCAGGGCGCGACTGGCGGGACGAGACTCAGGCGCTGATCGGCGCTCTTCATCTTCAGGCCTCGCCCGTGGTTCTGGTGACGAATGAACTCGGGAGCGGTATTGTGCCCGACAACCGGCTGTCGCGGGAATTCCGGGACGCTGCCGGTACCATCAACCAAGACGTCGCCGCGATGGCGGACGAGGTCTGGCTTGCCGTCTGCGGCCTGCCCATGAAAGTGAAATGAAATGACCCTGCCTGCCTTCGACACGCTCGCCGCCCTTTCAGGTCTGGCTGACCAACTGCCGGTGGCCGACAGCCACGCCGCCGAAGCGGCGCGCGCGCGGCAAAACTCGCTGACGAAGCCGCCGGGATCGCTGGGCCGGCTGGAAGAGATCGCCGAATTCATGGCCGCATGGCGCGGCACGGCGCGGCCGGAGATCTGGCGGGCGCAGGCCTTGGTCTTTGCCGGCAACCATGGCGTCTGCGCGCAGGGGGTGAACCCCTATCCGCAGGAAGTGACCGCCCAGATGGTCGCGAATTTCGAAGCGGGCGGGGCGGCGATCAACCAGCTTTGCGCGGCGAATGGGGCAGAGCTGTCGGTGATCGCCCTCGACCTCGCCCGTCCGACGGCGGATTTCACCGAAGGCCCGGCGATGGATGAGGCGGATTGCCTCGACGCGCTCTGGCAGGGGGCGTCGGCGGTCGATGAGGGCGCCGATATCCTGATCCTCGGCGAAATGGGGATCGGCAATTCGACCGTGGCGGCGGCGCTGACTTCGGCACTTTTCGGTGGGCCGGCAGCGGAATGGGTCGGGCCGGGCACCGGGTCCGACAAGGCGGGCATGACCCACAAGGCCGAGGTGATCGAGCGCGGGCTGAAACGCCATGCAGGCGTGATCGGCAATGCCCCAGCGGTGCTCGCCGCGCTTGGCGGGCGCGAACAGGCTGCGATCTGCGGCGCAGTTCTTGCGGCGCGGGCGGCGCGGATTCCGGTGATCCTTGACGGCTTCATCTGCACGGCGGCGGCATCGGTGCTTTACGCCACCGACAAGCGGCTTCTTGACCATTGCTTCGTCGGCCATGCCTCGGCCGAACCGGGGCACCGCAAGCTCCTGGCGGCGATCCACAAGCGCCCGGTCCTTGAGTTCGACATGCGGCTTGGCGAAGGCTCTGGCGCGGCGCTGGCGCTTGGCATCGTGCGGTCGGCGCTCGCCTGCCACAACGGCATGGCGACCTTCGGCGAGGCCGGGGTCAGCGAGGCATGAGCCGCGATCCGGTCAGCGAGCTGCGGCTGGCCTTTTCGCTTCTGACCCGTCTGCCGGTGGGCAACCTCAAGGGCGAGGTTCCGGCGATGGCCGAAACCGGCTGGGCCTGGCCTTTGGTCGGCGCAGTCGTGGGCGGGGTCATGGCGGTGGTTTGCGGGCTGGCGCTTTGGCTCGGCCTGCCGCCCTTGATGGCAGCATTCCTTGCGCTGGCGGCTGGCGCACTGGTGACGGGCGGGATGCATGAGGACGGCTTGGCCGATGTCGCCGACGGCTTTGGCGGCGGGCGCGACCGGGCGCGCAAGCTTGAGATCATGCGCGACAGCCGGGTCGGCTCCTATGGCGTGATCGCGCTGGTTCTGGCGATGGGGTTTCGTGCAGCGGGAATTGCTGAGGCGGCGGAGGTGGGCATGGCGCCGCTGGCTCTCGTCGCGCTTGGCGCGGCGTCGCGGGCCGGGTTGCCGCTGGCACTGGCGCTGATGCCGCCCGCGCGGACGGATGGTCTTGGCCGGGCGGCGGGGGTGGCGACCGGACCAGCGATGGTGGCGCTACTTCTTGGCGCAATGGCGCTTCTGGGCTTCGGGCCGGCAGCGGCGTTTGCGGTTGCGCTGACCATGGCGCTTGCGGGCCTAGCGCTGGCAGCACTGGCGATGCGGCAGATCGGCGGGCAAAGCGGCGATGTGCTGGGGGCGAAGCAAGTTATCACCGAATGCGCTGGATGGGCTGCATTGGCGGCTGTCATGTTTTGATCAAATGTCTGTGTTACAACGATAGATCTATTTCGTCCTTCTATTCCAACCATCTTCCAATTTGATCAAAAGTGCGCGATAAGACGGTCATCCTCGAAGGAGCATTCGTCATGGCGGGCGCTGGAAACCGTATAGCCGGGATCGACCGGGGCAGACTGAAGGCCGTCGCCGCACGTGAGGCCAAACGTTTTGCCGCAGGCCGCCCGAAGACGAGGGCGGCGCTCGACAAGGGCGCGGAGCCGTTCCTCGATGCCGTGCCGATGCATTGGATGAAGGACTGGCCGATGCCGTTCCCCTTGCTCGTCGCAAAGGCGAGGGGGGCGCGGCTGACCGATCTCGATGGCTATGAGATCGACGATTTCTGCCTTGGCGATACCGGGTCGATGTTCGGTCATTCCCCCGCGCCGGTCGCCAAGGCGATCCGCGAACAGGCGCGCAACGGCCTCACCTACATGCTGCCGACCGAGGCGGCGCTGGAGGCCGGGGCGCTTTTGACTGAACGCTTTGGCGACTTCCGCTGGCAGATCGCCACGACCGCGACCGACGCCAACCGCTTTGCGATCCGTGTCGCCCGCGCTGTCACCGGCAAGTCGAAGGTTCTGGTCTTCAACGGCTGCTACCACGGCACCGTCGACGATGCGATGGTGGAGCTTCGGGACGGTAAGACGATCACCCGCCCCGGCCTGACCGGGCAGGTGACGGACCTGTCCACCCTTGCCGCCTGCGCCGAGTTCAACGACCTCGCCGGCGTTGAGGCGCTCTTGAAGACCGGAGAGATCGCCGCGATCCTGACCGAGCCGGTGATGACCAATTCCTGCATGGTGCTGCCCGATCCGGGCTTCCATGACGGGTTGCGCAAGCTCGCCACCACATACGGCGCCCTTCTCATCATCGACGAGACGCATACCGTCTCTTCCGGCCTCGGCGGCTATACCGGCGTATACGGCCTTGCCCCCGATATCTTCGTCGTCGGCAAATGCGTCGCGGGCGGGATGCCGACGGCAGTCTGGGGGCTTAGGCCCAAACTGGCGGCGGATTACCTGCGCTACAATGCCGGGCGCCCTTCGGGCCATTCCGGCATGGGCACCACGCTGTCCGCCAACCCGATGCAGTTCGCCTGCCTCCGCGCCAATCTGGCCGAGGTGATGACGGCGAAGAGCTACGCCCATATGGAAAAGGGCGCTGCCCGCCTTTGCGACGGGCTGGCCAAGGTCATCGCCAAACACAAGGCGCCCTGGCATGTCGTCCGTGTCGGCGCGCGGGTGGAATTCATCTGCGCCGAAGGTCCGCTGCGCAACGGCACCGAAGCCGGCGCCGCGCACCAGCCAAAGGTCGAGGCGACGCTGCACACCGCGCTTCTCAACCGTGGCTGCCTGATCGCGCCCTTCCACAACATGATGCTGGTCAGCCCGGCGACCCGAAAACGCCAGATCGACCGGCTGATCGCCGCCTTCGACGA
>DJUV01000078.1 GCA_002440625.1 Rhodobacteraceae bacterium UBA6273
GTCGCCGCCGACCCGATGCTGTCGGGCTGCCAGATCCACCGCTTCCTGATCCTGCACAAGGAGCTCGACGCCGACGACGGCGAGCTGACCCGCACCCGCAAGGTCCGCCGCAACATCATCGCCGAGAAATTCGCCGATCTGATCGATGCGCTCTACGGCGGCAAGGACGAGATCTACACCGAGACCGAAGTCACCTACGAGGACGGCCGCAAGGGCGCCATCAAGGCGACGCTGACCATTCGCGACGCGGCGGTGGTGGCGCAGGAGCGGAGGATGGCGGCCGAATGAACGCAATGAATCCAGATGGTTACACCACCGCCGACGGCCGCAGGATCGGGCCGGTTCTGATGGAGATGAAGAGCATCACGCTGCGCTTTGGCGGGGTGAAGGCGATCACCGACATTTCCTTTGACATCCGCGAGGGCGAGATCCGCGCGATCATCGGGCCGAACGGGGCGGGCAAGTCCTCGATGCTGAACGTCATTTCGGGCTTTTACGTCCCGCAGGAGGGCGAGGTCTGGTTCCGGGGCGAAAGGCGCGGGCCAATGCGGCCCTATGCCGTCGCCCGTCTTGGCATCGCCCGGACCTTCCAGAACATCGCGCTTTTCGACGGGATGAGCGTTCTCGACAACATCATGACTGGGCGGCTGACGCGGATGAAGGCGGGCCTTCTGTCGCAGGCGATCTGGTGGGGCGCGGCGGAAAAGGAAGAAACTGCGAACCGCGAAAAAGTCGAAAAGATCATAGACTTCCTTGAAATTCAGAATATTCGCAAAACGCCCGTGGGCCGCTTGCCCTATGGTTTGAAGAAGCGCGTCGAGCTGGCGCGGGCCCTTGCAGCCGAACCGATGCTGCTGCTTCTCGACGAACCGATGGCGGGCATGAACGTCGAGGAGAAGGAGGACATGTGCCGCTTCATCCTCGACGTGAACGATGAGTTCGGCACCACCATCGCGCTCATCGAGCATGACATGGGCGTGGTCATGGACCTCTCCGACCGCGTGGTGGTGATGGACTACGGCCGGAAGATCGGCGACGGCACGCCGGACGAAGTGCGGGCGAACCCGGATGTGATCAATGCCTATCTGGGGGTGGCGCATGACTGATTTCGCCATGTCACCCTGCGTACACCGGGCGTACACCCCCCGTGCAGACGCCGCAATCCGCCGCCAAGGGGAGGATGCCGATGTCTGACCAGCTTCTTTATGCGATGGAGGCCGGCCTCAACGGGTTGATGGCGGGGGTGATGTATTCGCTCGTGGCGCTGGGCTTCGTCCTGATCTTCAAGGCCTCTGGCATCTTCAACTACGCGCAAGGTGTGCTCGCGCTTTTCGCCGCCCTCACGCTTGTCGGCTTCCAGCAGGGACAGATCCCTTTCGCCCATCTCCTCAACACGATCTTCGGCACCGACCTCGACAGCTTCGGCTGGACCTTGCCTGCCGCTGTGGCCATCCTCCTGACCGCCGCCGTCATGGTCCTGCTCGCCATCCTGATCGAGAAGTTGGTGCTGCAACACCTTGTCAATCAGGCGCCGATCATCCTCTTCATGGCGACGATCGGCATGGCCTATTTCCTCGAAGGCCTCGGCGACATCATGTGGGGCGCCGATATCAAGACGCTTGACGTCGGCCTGCCGCAGGGCATCAACGAGACGGTCGAGAGCGTGACCGACAGGCTTTTCGGCTACGGCTTCTTCATCGACAATCTCGACATCGTCGCCACGGTGGTGGCGGCACTTCTCGTCGTCTCCCTGACCCTCTTCAGCCAGTATTCGAAGCAGGGCCGGGCGCTCCGTGCTGTCGCCGACGACCATCAGGCGGCGCTGTCGGTCGGCATCTCGCTGAGGTTCATCTGGGTCCTCGTATGGTCCATCGCCGGCTTCGTGGCGCTTGTCGCCGGGATCATGTGGGGCGCGAAATCGGGGGTCCAGTTCTCGCTCTCGCTCATCGCCCTGAAGGCGCTGCCGGTCCTGATGCTTGGCGGCTTCACCTCGATCCCCGGAGCCATCGTCGGCGGCCTTATCATCGGCATGGGCGAGAAGCTCTTCGAGTTCTACGTCGGCCCGCTGATCGGCGGCGCGACCGAGAACTGGTTCGCCTATGTGCTGGCGCTTCTCTTCCTCGTTTTTCGACCACAGGGCCTTTTCGGCGAACGTATCATCGAGAGGGTATGAGCGATGTTCTACCGCGAGGCAGGCGACTTCAAGACAAGCTACGCCAGTGACAGCCAGACCTTCCCGATCAGGTTCGACCGCTGGCGCTACTATGCGATCCTGGCGGTGGCCTTCGGGGTGGTGCCGTTCTTCATCAACGACTACTGGGCCAACGCGGTCTTCGTGCCGTTCCTGATCTATGCCATCGCGGCGATCGGGCTCAACATCCTGACGGGCTACTGCGGGCAGGTCTCGCTTGGCACCGGCGGGTTCATGGCGGTCGGGGCCTATGCGGTCTACAAGCTGATGACCGCCTTTCCCGATGTGCCGATCCTGATCCATGTCCTTCTGGCGGGCGGGATCACGGCGGCGGTCGGCGTTCTTTTCGGCCTGCCTTCGCTTCGGATCAAGGGGTTCTACCTGGCGGTCGCCACGCTTGCGGCGCAGTTCTTCCTCGTCTGGCTCTTCAACAAGGTGCCGTGGTTCTACAACCACTCCGCCTCGGGCCAGATCTCGGCGCCGGAGCGGGCGATGTTCGGCGTGCCGGTCACCGGGGCGACGGCGACGGCGCCGGTCAAGTACCTCTTTTGCCTCGCGATCCTTTTCGCGCTGGCCTGGCTCGCGCGGAACCTGACGCGCGGCACGCTGGGGCGGAAGTGGATGGCGATCCGCGACATGGACATCGCGGCCGAGATCATCGGGGTCAATCCGCTGACGACGAAGCTGTCGGCCTTCGCGATTTCGTCCTTCTACATCGGCGTGGCGGGGGCCCTCTTCTTCTCCGTCTATCTCGGTGCGGTGGAAGTGGGCGAGGCTTTCGGCATCCAGAAGTCGTTCCTCATCCTCTTCATGATCATCATCGGCGGCCTCGGCTCGATCTTCGGCAGTTTCGCCGGGGCGGCCTTCCTCGTCCTCTTGCCGGTGCTTCTGAAGAACCTGCTGGTCGGGCAACTGGGATGGGCCACCGATCTTGCCGCGCATGTCGAGCTGATGATCGTCGGCGCGCTGATCGTCATCTTCCTGATCGCCGAACCACATGGCCTCGCCCAGCTCTGGCGGCTGGCAAAGGAAAAACTCCGGCTTTGGCCCTTCCCGCATTGAGGGGCTGCCCAACCAGAAGACCGGCGGAGCGGCCGGCATATCGAAACCGTGACCTTGGGAGGAGACCCCTGATGAAGAAGACCCTGACAGCCCTTGCGCTGGCGATCGCCACCGCGACGCCCGCCCTGGCGGAACTCGTCGTGCCGAACATGAGCTACCGCACCGGTCCGTATGCGCCGGGCGGCATTCCCTATGCCGACGGCTTCAACGACTATTTCACGCTTCTGAACGAGCGCGACGGTGGCATCGGCGGCGAAAAGGTCGTCACGCCGGAATGCGAGACCGCCTACAACACCGAGAAGGGCGTGGAGTGCTACGAGGCGACGAAGGGTGGCGGTGCGTTGGTCTACAACCCCTTGTCGACCGGCATCACCTACCAGCTTATCCCCAAGGTCTCCGCCGACAAGATCCCGCTTTACACGCCGGGCTACGGGCGGACCTCGGCGGCGAATGGCAAGGTGTTCGAATGGGTCTTCAACTACCCGGCGAACTACTGGGACGGCGCCTCGGTGGCGATCAAGTATCTGCTTGAAGAGAATGGCGGTGATCTCAATGGCAAGAAGATCGCGCTGGTCTATCACAACTCGGCCTATGGCAAGGAGCCGATCCGCACGCTGACGGAACTGTCGAAGAAGCACGGCTTCACGCTGGTCGAAGTGCCGGTCGACCATCCGGGCCAGGAACAGAAAAGCCAGTGGCTGCAGATCCGCCGTGACAAGCCGGATTACGTGCTGATGTGGGGCTGGGGCGTGATGAACGCCGTGGCGATCCAGGAGGCCGCGAACATCAAGTTCCCGATGGAGAATTTCATCGGCATCTGGTGGTCGGGGTCGGAGAATGACGTGCTGCCCGCAGGCGACGGCGCCAACGGCTACAAGTCGCTCGCCATGCACGGAACGGGGATGGATTACCCGGTCTATGACGAGCTGAAGAAGTTCGTCTACGACGCCGGCAAATCCTCGGGCGTGGGCGATCAGGTCGGCTCGGTGCTTTACTCGCGCGGCATGTATGCGGCGCTGGTCATCTCGGAAGCGATCCGCAAGGCGCAGGAACTGGCCGGTACGCCGCAGATCACGGCGGCACAGCTTCGCGACGGGTTCGAGGCGCTGGAGATCACCGAGGCGCGGATGGCCGAGCTTGGCCTGCCGGACTTCGGCCAGCCCTTCGCGGCCTCTTGCGCCGATCATGGCGGGCCGGGGGCGGCACTTCTCCAGCAATGGGATGCGACGGCGAAGAAATGGAGCCTCATCACCGGCTTCATCGCCCCGGATGACGAAGTTCTCGACCCGCTGATCGCCGAGGATTCGGCCGCCTACGCAGCCGAAAACAAGATCACCGAGCGCTGCAACTGAGCGTCCTGCACAAGCTTCCCCGGCCCGACCAGGGCCGGGGTCATCTGGATCAACCAACGCCCGGGGGACGCCATGCTCGATGCCGGCAAGACCGAGACCCTGCTTGAGGTCAACAACATCGAGGTGATCTACAACCATGTGATCCTCGTCCTGAAGGGCGTCAGCCTTTCGGTGCCGAAGGGCGGCATCACCGCGCTTCTGGGCGGCAATGGTGCGGGCAAGACCACGACTTTGAAGGCCATTTCCAATCTTCTGAAATCCGAGAGGGGCGAGGTTACCAAGGGCAGCATCCTTTACCGGGGTGCCCGCGTGCAGGACATGTCGCCGGCGGACCTAGTGCGGATGGGTGTCATTCAGGTGATGGAGGGGCGGCATTGTTTCGGCCATCTCACCGTCGAGGACAACCTTCTGACCGGCGCCTATACCCGCAAGGACGGCAGCGCCGCGATCGCGCGTGATCTTGAGATGGTCTATGCCTATTTTCCACGCCTCAAGGAACGCCGCAGATCGCAGGCCGGCTATACCTCGGGCGGTGAGCAGCAGATGGTCGCCATCGGCCGCGCCCTGATGTCGCGGCCCGAGATGATCCTTCTTGACGAGCCGTCGATGGGCCTTGCGCCGCAACTTGTCGAACAGATCTTCGAGATCGTGAAAGCGGTGAACGAGAAGGAGGGCGTGACCTTCCTTCTGGCCGAGCAGAACACCAACGTGGCGCTGCGCTTTGCCCACTACGGCTACATCCTTGAAAGCGGGCGCGTGGTGATGGACGGGCCGGCCACGGGCCTGCGCGAAAACCCCGATGTGAAGGAATTCTACCTCGGCATGTCGGACGAGGGCCGGAAGTCGTTCCGCGACGTGCGGAGCTATCGCCGCCGCAAGCGGTGGCTGGCATGATGAAGGATGACAAGTTGCGCTATTTCGACGACCTCGAAACCCGCTCGGCCGACCAGCGCGCAGCCGAGCATCTTCTGGCGCTGAACGGGCAATTGCAGCGGAACGGCATGGCGGCGGTGGCCGATCTTTCAGCGCTGGCCGGGCTGCCGGTGCTGCGCAAGTCCGACCTTTCGGCGCGGCAGATGGCGAACCCGCCTTTCGGCGGGCTGCCGGTCAGGAACCTTTCCCATGTCTTCCAGTCGCCGGGGCCGATCTATGAGCCGGGGGGCAACAGCCTCGACTGGTGGCGGATGGGGCGGTTTCTTCATGCCTGCGGGATCGGCAAGGGCGACATCGTGCAGAACTGCTTTGGCTATCACCTGACCCCGGCGGGGATGATCTTCGAGAACGGCGCGCGGGCGGTGGGGGCCGTGGTGCTGCCCGCCGGAACCGGGCAGACCGACCTTCAGGTGCGCGCGGCGGCGGATATCGGCACCACGGCCTATGCCGGGACGCCGGATTACCTGAAGGTGATCCTTGACCGGGCCGAGGAGATGGGGGTGGCGTTGAAGATCAGCCGGGCGGCGGTCGGGGGCGGGGCTCTCTTTCCGTCGCTGCGCAGGGACTACGCCGACCGGGGGATTTCCTGCCTGCAATGCTATGCGACGGCGGACCTTGGCAACATCGCCTATGAAAGCCCGGCGATGGAGGGAATGATTGTCGACGAGGGCGTGATCGTCGAGATCGTCCGCCCCGGCACCGGCGACCCTGTGCCCGATGGCGAGGTCGGCGAGGTGGTGGTGACGACGCTGAACCCCGACTATCCCTTGATCCGTTTCGCCACCGGCGATCTTTCCGCCCTGATGCCGGGGGCAAGCCCCTGCGGGCGGACCAACACGCGCATCCGCGGCTGGCTTGGCCGCGCTGACCAGACGACCAAGATCAAGGGCATGTTCGTGCGCCCCGAACAGGTCGCCGACCTTGTCGCCCGCCATGCCGAGGTGGCGCGCGCCCGCGTCATCGCCACCCGTGAGGGCGAGATGGATGCGATGACGGTGATGATCGAGACGAGCGGCGAGGACAGCCGCGCCTACGAGAAGTCGGTGATGGACGTGCTGAAACTGCGCGGGCGGATCGAGATCGTGGCGAAAGGATCGCTGCCGAACGACGGCAAGGTGATCGAGGACCGGCGGGTCTATGACTGAGCGGCGCTGACCTCGCGGCAATCTCCGATTAAAAGAATCGGAATTGACTTTCCTGACAGAAATTGTCAATTGGCCCGGTGGCGGCATCGGGCCGCCGGACCTTGCTGACCGGGCCTTGCCGCATGATCGTCTGTCATTGCATGGAAATCAGGGATAGCGACATCCGCGCCGCCGTGGACTGGATGCGTGCCGCTGACGCCGAGACGATCATCACCCCGGGCAAGATCTACCGGGCCCTTGGCAAACGCGCCGATTGCGGCGGATGCCTGCCGTTGTTCATGGACATCATGGCCGGTTGCGATAGCCTTCAGGTACCCGCCGCCCTGCAGAATCTCAAGGGCGGGCAAGCGAGGAGGATTGTGCGATGAAGGGTGACAAGAAGGTCATTGATTTTCTGAACGCGGCGCTCAGGTCCGAGCTGACCGCGGTGAGCCAGTATTGGCTGCATTACCGGTTGCAGGAAAATTGGGGTCTTGGCAGGCTCGCCGACAAGTCGCGCGCGGAAAGCATCGAGGAGATGCACCATGCCGACCGGCTGATCGACCGGATCATTTTCCTTGAAGGCCACCCGAATCTGCAAAAGCTCGACCCCCTGAAGATCGGCGAGTCGGTGAAAGAATCGCTTGAGGCCGATCTTGCGGCAGAGCATGGCGCGCGGACGCTTTACATTGAGGCGCGCAACCATTGCGACAAGGTCGGCGACTATGTGTCGAAGAACCTCTTCGAGGCGCTGATCGCCGACGAGGAAGGCCATATCGACTTTCTCGAAACCCAGATTGAGCTTCATGGGCGTCTGGGTGCGGAAGGCTATGCGTTGTTGCAGGCCAAGCCCGCGAACGAGGCGGAATAGTCAGGCGGGAAGGTCGATCCCGCGTTCGTCCTTCAGGGTTTTCAGCACAAGCTCCGACCGCACCTGCGCCACTTGCGGGTGCGGCAAGAGATCCCTGTGGATGAAGTCGGAAAAGGCCTCAAGATCGCGGACGCGGATGTCGAGGACGTAGTCGGCATCGCCGGAGACGGAGAAGGCGGAGCGAATCTCAGGGTGTGCCGAGACGAAGGTGGCGAAGGTGTTTTCCTTTTCCTGGCCGTGGCTCCTCAGGTTGACGCGGACGATGGCGCGAAGGCCGAAGCCGAGTTTCTGGGCGCTGAGCCGGGCCGAATAGCCTTCGATCACGCCAGCCTCCTCCAGCGCGGCGCGGCGGCGGGAGATCTGCGAGGGCGAAAGGTTCACGACCTCGGCCAAGGCGGCATTGGTCATGGCGCCGTCGCGCTGCAGGGCAGAAAGAATTGCGAGATCGAATCCATCCATGCGCGGATCGTGCATCAGGCTGGAGTTCTGCGCAATCAACGTGTGCTGTGGCGGCGCAATCGGCACAGAATGCATCCTTCGTGCGGGTGTTTTCAGGCATTCTGGCAGGGACAGGACGCGATGAGAGGAGCTTTGCGCGATGGGACCCTTCCCGCATGACGGCCCGAAGGCCACGATCAGTGAAAAGAACCCGGCCGGAACGGACGGATTCGAATTCGTGGAATTCGCCCATCCGGAGCCTGAGGTGCTGGACGGCGTGTTCCGCCAGATGGGATTCGTCCCGGTTGCGAAGCACAAGGCGAAGGCGATCACCCTCTACCGGCAGGGCGACGTCACCTACCTTCTCAACGCCGAACCGAAAAGCCATGCGGCGGAATTCGTCGCAGAGCACGGTCCCTGCGCCCCGGCGATGGCCTGGCGGGTTGTCGATGCGAAGGTGGCGCTGAAGCGGGCGCTTGACCTTGGCGCCACGGAATACACCGGGCCGGGCAAATCGCTCGACGTGCCGGCGGTCGTCGGCATCGGCGGCTCGCTTCTCTATTTCGTTGATACCTACGGCGAGAAGGGCAGCGCCTATAAGGCCGAATATGACTGGCTCGGCGAGGTTGACCCGCGGCCCGAGGGCTTCGGTTTCTACTACCTTGATCACCTGACCCATAACGTGATCCGGGGCAACATGGACACCTGGTACAAGTTCTACCACGACACGTTCAACTTCCGCGAAATCCGCTTCTTCGACATTCAGGGCAAGCAGACCGGGCTGGTGAGCCGGGCGCTGACCTCGCCCGATGGCAAGATCCGGATTCCGATCAACGAATCGACCGACGACAAGAGCCAGATCGAGGAATACATCCGCCGCTACAAGGGCGAGGGCATCCAGCATATCGCCGTCGCCTCCGAGGATATCTACGGCGCCACCGACCGGATTGCCGATGCCGGCATGAAATTCATGCCCGGCCCGCCCGAGACCTATTACGAGAAGTCGCGCGAACGGGTGCATGGCCATGACGAGCCGATCGATCGGATGAAGAAATACGGCATCCTGATCGACGGCGAGGGCGTGGTGGGCGGCGGTGAGACGCGCATCCTCCTGCAGATCTTCTCCAAGACCGTGATCGGGCCGATCTTCTTCGAGTTCATCCAGAGGAAGGGCGACGACGGTTTCGGCGAGGGCAATTTCCGCGCGCTGTTCGAATCGATCGAGGAAGACCAGATCCGGCGCGGTGTGCTGAAGCCCGACGCGGCCTGAGGGCTGCGGGAACCACGCGTGATCGCATAACGTTACCTTCCCGACTAGGCTCACGAGTGTCTGTTGGGGAGGTGAACGATGCTGCGTCTGTCACTCATTGCCGTTGTGATGGTGTTGGCCGGTCCAGCACTGGCGCAGAACGTCGCGCTGGTGATCGGCAACGAGAACTACCGGCACGGGCCGGATATCGGCGGCGCAGCGGACGCGCTGGATGCGGCGAGTGCCTTGGAAGGCGCGGGGCTTGTCGTCGAAAAGGGTGCCGACCTTTCCACCGAAGCGATGCGGAGCCTTGTGCGGGGCTACTATGCCCAGACGCAAAGGCCGGGGCGGAGCGTGATCCTGCTTTCCGGGCAGTTCGTGTCACACGGGGCGGAGACATGGCTTCTTGGCACTGAGGCGAATGCGCCGGGGTTGCCGGATGCCGACCTTGCCGGTTTGCCGCTCGGCACCATTCTGGAAATGGCGGCGGAAAGGCCGGGTGGGGCCATCGTGCTTTTGGGCACCGAAGAGGAGGATCCTTTGCTCGGTCGCGGGCTGATCGCCGGGATTGGCGAAATCGTGGTGCCGCAGGGGGTGACGCTGATTTCCGGCGATGCGGGCGAAGTTGCCGCCTTTGCCGGGGATGTGCTGACGCGGCCGGGGCAGAGTGCGGCGGAGATCGCGGCGCAGGCGGGCGACCTCAGGATCAGGGGTTTTCTTGGCGCGTTGACGCCGTTCCTGCCGGAAACCGCCGCGCCGCCCCCGGCTCAGACCAGCGGGAATGACGCCCTGGCGGCGGAACTGGCGGAGCGCGAGCTTTGGGACACGACCCGCAGCATCGACACGGCGAAAGGCTACGAATCCTATCTCAGGCGCTATCCTGACGGGCTTTTCGCCGATGCGGCGCGGAAGGCCATTGCAGCGAAGAATGATCCTTCAGCGCGGGCCAAGGCCGAAGAAGACGCGCTGGCCTTGAGCCGCGACCAGCGGCGGCAGATCCAGCGCGACCTCTCCATCCTCGACATCAACCCGCGCGGACTTGACGGGCTTTTCGGGGCGGGATCTCGGACCGCGATCGCCACATGGCAGAAGCGGAACGACTATCCCGCCACCGGCTTTGTCACCGGCAAGCAAATGGCGGCGCTGGCGGCGCAGGCCGAACGCCGCGCGGCGGAGCTTGAGGTCGAGGCAGCCAAGCGGCAGGCGGAGCAGGAACGGAGCGACCGGCTTTACTGGGAACAGACCGGCAAGGCCGGGGACGAGGCGGGCTTGCGCGCCTATCTCAAGCGCTATCCTGACGGGCTTTTCGCCGAACTGGCGCAGGAACGGCTGAAGGTCTTCGACGACCAGCGGAAGGAAGAAGCGGCGGCAGCGGACCGGGCGGCCTGGGACCGGGCGCTACGGATGAATACGCCGGCGGGGTTCCGCGAGTATCTTGCGGCCTATCCGAAGGGCGCTTTTGCCGATGATGCGCGGCAGATCCTGTCGGATCTTGGCGCTTCGGACGAGGATCAGGCGGCGAAACAGGCGGAGGATGCGCTGGGCCTCAATGCAGGGTTCCGGCGGATGATCGAGCAACGGCTGGCGGCCCTTGGCCTGAAGCCGGGTGCGATTGATGGGACGTTCGACGCCGATACGCGGCGCGCGATCCGGCGCTATCAGACGGCGCGCAATCTGCCGGTCAGCGGCTACCTCAACCAGCAGACGGTGGCGCGGCTTCTGGTCGATTCGATCTGAAGGCAGGTCCCGGAAAAGACGAAGGCCGCCGGTTGCCCGGCGGCCTTTCGCATTCGGTATGCCCGAAAGCTCAGCCCTGGCGGGCTTTGAAGCGGCGCTGCGTCTTGTTGATCACATAGACACGGCCCTTGCGGCGCACGACCTGACAGTCGCGATGGCGCAACTTCAGCGAGCGGAGCGAGTTCTTGACCTTCATCGGTCTTCTCCTATTCGCGGCGCGCGTCGCGCCTGGTGAAACACAAAATCGCCCCCGAATCGGGGGCGGATGGTGGGCGGTACTGGGATCGAACCAGTGGCCACTACGATGTCAACGTAGTGCTCTACCGCTGAGCTAACCGCCCGTTCCGTCAACGATTCCGCCTGTTCCAAAGTATTGGAACGCGGCAGGTCCCGCGTCAGTCCCGCGGTCTATAAAAGGAGTCGCTGGCGCTTTCAAGGGGTTTCAGGAATGGCTTATTTGCTCTTATAGTTTGCGAACTGGAGGACGATTGCATGGCGCCGTTGCCTTATGACCTGACATTGCCGGCCGAGCGCAGGACCAGTGTCATCTTTTCGTCCCCCCATAGTGGTCGTGATTATCCGCACGGATTCCTCCGCAACAGCATTCTGGACGAGCGCACGATACGGTCGTCGGAGGATGCCTTTGTCGACGATCTGCTCGATACCGTGCCGGGCTTTGGTGCGCCCTTGCTGGCCGCGCGCGCGCCGCGCGCCTATGTCGACCTGAACAGGGGGCCGGATGAGCTTGACCCGGCGGTGATCGACGGGCTCAGGCCGGCGGGCTACAACCCCCGCGTCTCCTCCGGTCTTGGCGTCATTCCCCGCGTCGTTGCCGGCGGCAAGCCGATCTACCGCAACAAGCTTAGCCCCGATGAGGTGATGGCGCGGATCGACGGCTGCTGGACGCCCTATCACGACTGCCTCAAGGAGCTGATCGCCGAAAGCCGGTCGCAGTTCGGCGAGGCGATCCTTGTCGACATGCATTCGATGCCGCATGAGGCGGTCGATTCCATCGTGCAGGCCGGGGCGCGCCGGCCCGAGATCATCCTTGGCGACCGTTTCGGCGCGGCGGCGGCGGGCCATGTCGTCGACCGGATCGAGGAAGCCTTTGTGGCCGCGGGGTTCCGCACGCTGAGGAACGCGCCGTTTGCCGGCGCCTATATTGCCCAGACCTATGGCCGCCCGACCGCCGGGGCGCATGTGGTGCAGATCGAGATCGACCGCGCGCTTTACATGAACGAGCGGGAAATCCGGCCGAATGGCAATTACAAGGGTTTCAAGAAAACCCTGACCGGCATCCTGGGCGAAATCGCGGCCATCGGCCGGCCCCGCACCATGCTTGCCGCCGCCGAATAGTCACCTGAGCGCACGGCCCTTCCTTATGGCATCCGCACCGAAGCGGGCACGGATTGCGTCTGCCGCGCGTTCGGCATCGGCGCGGCGCTTGGCGTCGGGGTCGAGAAGATCGGGCGTCAGGTCGGCGGCCTCGGCCGGGCAGATGTCCGAGAGGCCGACACCGATCAGCCGGTAGGCGTCGCGCCCGCCGACATGGGCCAGAAGCTCGGCACTTTCGCGGTAGAGCCGGTCGGCCATCTGTGTCGGTTCGCGCAAGGAATGGCGGCGGGTGACAAGGCTGAAGTCGGCGCGCTTCAGTTTCAGCGTCACCGTCCGGCCGGCAAGGCCCTTGGCCTTGGCGCGGTCGGTCACGCGTTCCGCGAGGCGCCAGATATGGCCGTCAAGGAGGTCACGGTCGGAGGTATCCTCATCAAAGGTGGTTTCCGCCGAGATCGACTTCATCGGCTCATGCGGGTTGACGCGGCGGTGATCCTCGCCGCGGGCAAGGTGCCAGAGCCGGTCGCCGATCTGGCCGAAGCGGTGGATCAGGTCCTTGCGGTCCCAGCGGGCGAGGTCGTCGAAGGTGCGGATGCCGACCTCTTCCAGCTGCGCCTGCGAGGCCGCACCGACGCCCCAGATCATGCGCACGGGCTTGCCCTTCAGGAAGGCTGCCGTATCCGCCTTGCCGATCACCGAAAAGCCGCGCGGCTTGTCGAGGTCGGAGGCGATCTTGGCGAGGAACTTGTTGTGCGAGAGGCCGACCGAGCCGGTCAGGCCGATCTCCTCCTCCATCCGCTTCAAAAGCCGGGCGAGAAGGACAACGGGCGGCGCCTTGTGCAGCCTTTCCGTGCCGGTCAGGTCGAGGAAGGCCTCATCCAGCGACAGCGGCTCGATCACCGGGGTCAGTTCGTCCATCAGCGCGCGGATCTGGCGGGAAACGGCGGCGTAGTGGCTGTGCCGGGGCTTGACCACGATGGCCTCGGGGCAAAGCTTCAGGGCCCGGAACATCGGCATGGCCGAACGCACGCCCTTGATGCGGGCAAGATAGCAGCAGGTCGAGACGACGCCGCGCCGTTCGCCGCCGACGATGACCGGCAAGGGCCGCAGGTCCGGATTGTCGCGCTTTTCGACGCTGGCATAGAAGGCGTCGCAGTCCATGTGGGCGATGGACAGCGTGAGAAGCTCTGGGTGGCTGAGGACGCGCGGCGACCGGCAGGCCGGGCAGCGGGGGCCGGTCTCGAACGTCGTCAGGCAATCGCGGCAGAGGGCGGGCATGGCGGCAGGATAGCCGAAGGCGCGCAAGCGCGGGAGGGGGTGGCGTCAGAGCTTCAGCGCCAGCACTTCGATCGGCTCGGGAATGCCCCGGACGGGAAAGGTGCCGATGGCGGTGAAGTCATCGGGGCGGTCCGCGCGGCGGGCGAAATCGCCGGTGACGAGAACCGGGCAATCGACCTCGCGGGTCAGGCCTTGCAGGCGTGCGGCGATGTTCACCACGGGTCCGATCACCGTGAAATCGAGCCGGTTGCGGGAACCGATGTTGCCGTAGCTGACTTCGCCAAGATGGATGCCCACGCCCTGATGAAGCTCCGGCAGGCCGCTGGTGAGGTTCTCGGCGTTCAGGGCGGCGAGGCGTTCCTGACCCTCGCGCACCGCCGCGATCAGGTTCGCGCAGGCCTCCGGCTGATCGAGCGGGAAGATCGCCAGCATGCCGTCGCCCATGAACTTCAGGATCTCGCCGCCGTGGCGTTCGATCGGATCGGCGATGGCCTCGAAATAGGCGTTGAGGACGGCGATCACCTCATCCCGCGGACGTTCGGCGGTCATGTCGGTGAAATGGCGCAGATCGGAGATCATCGTTGCGGCCTCGATGGAGGAGCCAAGCCCGCGCCGGGTTTCACCGGCCAGGATCCGCTGCGCCGCGATGGGCCCCACGTAGGTTTCCATCAGGGTGCGCAGGACGATGTTCTTTGACCGGACCTCGGTGACGAGGGCGATGAGGGGGGTGATGCGGCGCAGGAAGGCCAGTTCGGCCAACGAAAAGCCCCGTGGTGCATCGGAGGAGAACGTCAGGACGTGGAATTTGCCGAGCGTGTAGTGGATCGGCCAGACGACATAATCGGTCAGCCCCTGCGCCTTCAGGTCCGCGAGGACCGGGAAGTCGAACTGATCCTCGGCAAGGTCGGCGAGATGCCTGCGAATCTCGGTCGCGCCGTTACGAACGCTGAGGATCGGGCTGTTGCGGTATCCTTCTGTCGGTTCGTCGGAATAGGCGTGGGTGATGACCTCGACCTCCTCCACACCCAGCTTCCAGATCAGCGTCGCCCCGAACCATTCCCGGTGCTGGGTATGCAGGTGCAGGGACAAACGGGCGACGGACAGGCCCGCGCCCCGCAGGCGGCCGGCAAGATCCACCAGAAGATTGTCGATGAAGCGCTCGCCATAGCTGCGGTTCAGGAGCCAGTCGAAGACCTCTTCGGCGGCCTGATGCCGGAAGGTGGCGGGTGAGTTGATCTCGTTCATGGGCCGACTCCCCCTGTGCCTTGCCCGTCAGATTTGGCGAGACGGCGACCGAATTCAATGCCTTGCCGATGAATTCGGGGCAGGCCGCAGCAGGCGATTGCGCCGAAAGGCTTTTCACGCTGCCACGGCGCGGGCATAGTCGCCGCAACCAGAGCATTGGGGAAACAAATTGGATAACCTGGATATCGAGCAGATCGTCGGCGGCAACGGCGTGATCCTTGCCATAGCCGTCTTCGTCATCATCTGCATCTACCTTGGCGTGCGGATCGTGCCGCAGTCGCAGAAGTATGTCGTCGAGCGCTTCGGGCGGTTGCGGGCGGTGCTGGGGCCGGGGATCAACTTCATCGTGCCTTTTCTCGACCGGGTCGCACACAAGATTTCTGTTCTTGAGCGTCAGCTGCCGAATGCGACACAGGATGCGATCACGACCGACAACGTGCTGGTAAAGGTGGAAACCTCGGTCTTCTACCGGATCACCGAGCCGGAAAAGACCGTCTACCGCATCCGCGATGTCGATGGCGCCATCGCCACGACGGTCGCGGGCATCGTCCGGTCGGAGATCGGCAAGATGGAACTGGATCAGGTCCAGTCCAACCGCGCGCAGCTTATCTCGCAGGTGCGCGAGCAGGTTGCGGCGATGGTCGATGACTGGGGCATCGAGGTGACGCGGGCCGAGGTTCTGGACGTGAACCTTGATGAGGCGACGCGGGCGGCGATGTTGCAGCAGCTGAATGCCGAACGGGCGCGGCGGGCGCAGGTGACGGAGGCCGAGGGCAAGAAGCGGTCGGTCGAACTGGCGGCGGATGCCGACCTTTACGCTGCCCAGCAACAGGCCAAGGCACGGCGGGTCACGGCCGAGGCCGAGGCTTTCGCGACATCTGTGATTGCCGAGGCGATCCAGAAGAACGGGCTTGAGGCGGCGCAGTATCAGGTCGCCATCCGGCAGGTCGAGGCGCTGGAGGCGGTCGCAACCGGCGACGGCAAGCAGACGGTGATCCTGCCGGCGAACGCCCTCGAAGCTTTCGGCGATGCGTTCAGGATGTTCAAGGGGCGGTCGTGATGGCGCTTTGGCAGGAATGGTGGGTCTGGATGCTGGCGGGCGCCGTGCTGGCCATCATGGAGGTGCTGATCCCCGGCTTCATCCTTCTCGGCTTTGCCATCGGCGCCGGGCTGACCGGCGGGTTGATCTGGCTCGGCGTGCTCGGCAGTTCGTTCGGCACGATCCTTCTGGTCTTTGCCTTCGTCTCGATCATTGCCTGGCTGGCGCTGAGGCGGCTGGTCGGGGTGCGTCACGGTCAGGTTAAGGTCTGGGACCGGGATATCAACGACGGTTGACGCCCGGTAATGGGCGGGTTCTTGCAACTCTGGGCTGTTTCTCTCGGCGGGTCTGAGCCGGCGAGTAGAATAGCGACTCGCGCCGGGCGCCGGGATTTCCCATGCTTGGGGGAATCACGACCGGCACGGAGAGGCACATGTCCAGACAGGCAGCGAAGCGGGGTTTCGACCCTTCGCGCGGCGGGCCGCGTCGGCGGAGCCGGTCAGGCAAGCCACGGGAATCGCGGAGCTTCCTCACGACCTTTGCCCTGATCGTCGCGGCGGGGACACTGGCGCTATGGCTGGTCGACCGGCCGGGCAAGGTCGAGCGTACCGGCATGGAGCCGCCGCAGTCCCGCAACTCGGATGCAGGATAGGCGGCTTCAGGCGGAGAGTTCGGCGATGATGGCGGCAGCGGCGGCAGCCGGGTCGGGTGCGGCCCAGACCGGGCGGCCGACGACGATATGGTCGGCGCCATCGGCGATGGCGCGCGCCGGGGTTGCGACCCGCTTCTGATCGCCAAGATCGGCGCCCGCCGGGCGGACGCCGGGGGTCACGATCAGCCGGCCCTTCGCTTCGGGCAGGGCGCGGATCGCCCGCGCCTCTTGCGGTGAGGCAATGACACCATCCGCACCTGCGGCCAGAGCGCGGCGGGCGCGTTCGGTGACGATGTCGGAAATGTCACCGGGGAGGATCAGCGCCGCGTCAAGATCGGCGCGGTCGAGCGAGGTGAGGATCGTGACGGCGAGGATCTTCAAATCCTTCCCGGCAGCACCCTCCTTGGCAGCGCGGACCACGTTCGGATCGCCGTGGACGGTCAGGAAATCGAGGTCATAGCGCGCAATGCCGCGCACCGCAGCCTCGACCGTCGCGCCGATGTCGAAGAGCTTCATGTCAAGGAAGATCCGCTTGCCGTGGTCCTGCTTCAGTTCGTTGGCAAGGGCGAGGCCACCACCGGTGAGCATGCCGAGGCCGATCTTGTAGAAGCTGACGCTGTCGCCGAGGCGGTTCGCCAGGTCGAGACCGGCGAGCGCGTTCGGCACATCAAGGGCGACAATCAGGCGGTCATCGGCGCGGATGGTCATCGGCGGCGTCCCCTATCGTTTCGCGCAGGGGTTTGCGGATTTGGCGCGCGGCTGTCAAGGTTCGCGGGCAATGCGATGAAAGGATGATGGATGAAACTGGAAGTCTGCGTGGACAGTGTCGAGGGGATGCTTGCGGCAGCGATGGCGGGTGCCGACCGGATCGAGCTTTGTTCGGCGCTGGAAGTGGGCGGGCTGACGCCCTCTGCCGGGCAGATGGCGCGGGCGATGGAACTCGCCGTTCCTGTCCATGCGCTGATCCGGTCGCGGGCCGGTGACTTCTGCTTTTCGGCAGACGAGGTGACGACGATGGTTGCGGACATCGAGGCGGCGCGGAAGGCCGGGCTCGCCGGCGTGGTGATTGGCGCGGCTGGCGGCGACGGGCGGCTTGACCGGGACGCGCTAGCGGCGATGCGCGAGGCGGCGGGGACGATGAGCGTCACCCTGCACCGGGTCTTCGACCTTGTCCCCGATTTCGCGGAAGCGGTGGAAACGGCGGTTGAGCTTGGCTGCAACCGCATCCTGACCTCGGGCGGGGCGGTCGGCGCGCCGGAAGGGGCGGAGGCGATCGCGCGGATCTGCGATATGGCGGCGGGCCGCATCGGCATCATGCCGGGGGCGGGCATCACCTCGGCCAATGTCGGCGCTTTCCTGACGAAGGTGCGGGTGGATGAGGTGCATTCCGCCTGTGGCAGGCTTCGGCCCATGGATGCGCGGGCGGTGGCGATGGATTTCTGCCATGCGGAGCGGCTGGAGACGGACGCGGACGAGGTGCGGGCGCTGAAAGCGGCACTCCGGGCGTAATTGAACGGGAACGCCTGCGAGGGCCGCCCGGTTCCCTGCGAACTATCAGGGCGGCGGGAACCCGCAGGGTCAATACCCCGGTTTCGGCCAGCTTTGGCCGGAAAAAGTTCATCGGCTTGAACGGTTTATGTTGCGCCCCACCTCTGAGGCAGGATGGCTTCAGAAAGGAGCACACTATGAACAACGAGCAACCTGTGTCCGGCCGCTCCTCTTACGATCCGGCGCTTGGCCGGGAGGTGCAGTACCGGGAAGGCAGCAGCTGGAAGATCCTGATCGCGGTTGCGGCGATCATCGCGGTGATCCTCGCGGCGCTGTGGTTCGGGTCGGGAACCGACACCGGCCAGGCGCCCGAGCAGCCGGCGGCGATTGCGCCGGCTGATCCATCGGCGATGCCCGAGACTGATCCGGTCGCACCGGCTGACCCCGCGGCGGCCCCCGTGACCGATCCGGTGCAGCCTGCGCCGAGCGATACGGGCAGCGTGCCTGCGCCCGTGACCAACCAGTAACCGTCCGCGACCAGCCACCACCGCGAATCGGACGGTTCTGGGAGAGGCCGGGCGAGCAATTGCCCGGCCGATCCCGTGTGCCGAGGCCTCCGGAGGGTCAGTGCCGCCGGAAGGCTGAGGGCATCCCCGACCGGCGCGGCAAGGCCCCGAGTTCGGTCAGGGACCAGAGCTGACGCGGGTGCGGCGAGGCGAGGCCAAGGTAGAGGCCGGCGGCATTCAGAAAGGTTCTGGCAAGCTGGTTCATCGGGGCTTCTCCGTTAAGGTTAAGGGTGATTAGGGCTGATTCCGGTTTCGATTTGGTTTCGAACCGGGGACAGCCGAAAGCGCCTTGAATTCCCTCCGGGCCATATCCAAGTCACTGGCAAGACCCGGGATATGTCGTGCCGAAGCATGGGCGACCGAAGCGCCGGGGGCTAGCAAAGGAGAACTGCCGATGGACATGGAAAAGTTCACGGAACGGTCGCGCGGATTCCTTCAGGCCGCACAGACCATCGCGATGCGCGAAGGACAGCAGAGGGTTGTCCCCGAGCATCTTCTGAAGGCACTCATGGATGATGATCAGGGCCTATCGGCCAACCTCATCAAACGCGCGGGCGGTGAGCCGAAGCGCGTGCAGGAATCTATTGACCAGATGGTCGCGAAGCTGCCCAAGGTTTCGGGCGGCGACGGGCAGGTCTATGTCGATACCCAGGTTGTCCGCGTGTTGGACGAGGCTGAGAAGATCGCCAAGAAGGCGGGCGACAGCTTCGTGCCGGTCGAACGCATCCTGATGGCGCTGGCCATGGTCAACACCAAGGCCAAGGACGCGCTTTCGGCGGGTGCGGTGACGGCGCAGAACCTCAACACCGCGATCAATGACTTGCGCAAGGGCCGCACGGCGGATTCTGCTTCGGCCGAAGAGGGTTATGAGGCCCTGAAGAAATATGCGCGCGACCTGACCGAGGCTGCCGAGGAAGGCAAGATCGACCCGATCATCGGCCGCGACGAGGA
>DJUV01000324.1 GCA_002440625.1 Rhodobacteraceae bacterium UBA6273
AATGGACGACGGGCAGCGCCCCGTTACTCCGCCGCCTCGCGCGCGTCGATCTCGGCGGCCCGCGCTTCGACCAGCCCGACGATATGGTCGATCATCTTCTCGTTCGAAAGCTTATGGTTCTGCTTGCCCGCCAGATAGACCATGCCCGACCCTGCCCCGCCGCCGGTAAAGCCGATGTCGGTCATCAGCGCCTCGCCCGGCCCGTTCACCACGCAACCGATGATCGACAGGCTCATCGGCGTCTTGATATGTTCAAGCCGCTTTTCCAGCGCCTCGACCGTCTTGATGACGTCGAAGCCCTGCCGCGCGCAGGAGGGGCAGGAGATGATCTGGACGCCGCGGGTCCGAAGGCCCAGCGATTTCAGGATCTCATAGCCGACCTTCACCTCCTCGACCGGATCGGCCGAGAGGGAAACGCGGATCGTGTCGCCGATCCCGGCCCAGAGGAGGCTGCCAAGGCCGACCGCCGACTTGACCGTGCCGGACATCAGGCCGCCAGCCTCGGTGATGCCAAGATGGATCGGCGCGTCGGTCGCTTCGGCCAGTTTCTGGTAGGCGGCGGCGGCAAGGAACACATCCGAGGCCTTGCAGGAAATCTTGAACTCGTGAAAGTCGTTGTCCTGCAAAAGCTTGATATGGTCGAGACCGCTTTCGACCATGGCATCGGGGCAAGGCTCGCCGTATTTTTCCAGAAGGTGCCGTTCCAGCGACCCGGCGTTGACACCGATGCGGATCGAACAGCCGTGGTCCTTGGCGGCCTTCACCACCTCGGCCACGCGCTTCGCGTCGCCGATATTGCCGGGGTTGATGCGCAGACAGGCGGCTCCCGCCTCGGCCGCCTCGATGGCGCGGCGGTAGTGGAAATGGATATCGGCGACGATCGGCACCGGGCTTTCGCGGACGATTTCCCTCAGCGCCCGCGTCGATTCCTCATCCGGGGTCGAGACCCGCACGATATCGGCCCCGGCGACGACCGAGCGCTGGATCTGCTCCACCGTCGCCTTCACGTCGGTCGTCAGAGTGTTGGTCATGGTCTGGACGGTGATCGGCGCGTCGCCGCCGACCGGCACCTTGCCGACCATGATCTGGCGCGATTTGCGGCGCATCACATCGCGCCACGGGCGGATCGGATTATGGGACATGGCGGGGGCTCTTTGCAGGGTTCGGCGTCGTGACCTAGATAGACCCTGCCATCGCCGGCGGCAACCGCGACCCGTGCCTACTCGGTCAAGGGCTCGCCCGCAACGGCAGAGGTCGCGTCGGCGGTCGAGAACTTCACCAGATCAGCATCGCCCGTCATGTCGGCCACGGTATAGGCCGTCGTCAGCGCCTCGGGCGAAAGGACGACGTTCTTGGTGACGGAGCCGCGGGCACCGGCAGGCCCGTAGGTCTGGCCGTTCACCGCGAAATAGAGCGCACCGGATTCGCCGACACGGAGGACCGGCGCCTCTTCAAGCTTCGGCAGCGGGTAACGCTCGCCCGCGTCAAGAATCTTCTCGAAGATCGTCGAGCCGTCGGCAGCGGTGATCCTGACCCAGGCGGGACGCACGGCCAGAAGTTCGACCTGCGCGGCATCGGAGGCGATGACCTGAACCGGCGTATCGCCCAGCGCCGGCGCGGCATCGGCGGCGACGGTCGTTGTTTCCTCGACCGGCTTCGCAGCGACGCCGGCAAGGGCGCCGACGGTGCGCGGGTCGATGGCCGCGATCGGCCCGTCGCGGGCGACCAGCACCGGCACGTCCAGGGCCTCGGGGCGGTAGAGCCGGTCGAAGGCCTCAGGCGCGGGGGCCGCATCGGTGGCGGGACGCTCGGCAAGGGCAATCTCGGTCGCCTCGGCCTGGTTGGCGCTGCCGCCGCCCGTTGCGGACAGGGGATCAAGTTCGGCGATGACGCCGGGCGATTGCTCTGCCGGGGCGAGCTGGACCCTCTGCACTTCCTGCAGCACCGTCCAGCCGCCATAGCCAAGACCGCCGATAAGCGTCAGGAGGACAGCGATGGAGCCGATGGCGCCGGGCTGGATGCCCGACCAGAACGCCTCGCCCTGCGGCACGAAGGGCGCCTTGGGGTTGGCGAGCGGATCGGCATAGGCCGGGGCGCGGGTATTGCCGGTTTTCTTCAGGCCGGAGGCCGCCGCCGACATGCCATGGGCGACGGTGAAGTTCGCTTCCTGACAGAAGCGCTGGAAGGCCCATTCCGGGTCCATGCCGAGATAGCGCGCATAGGAGCGGACATAGCCCGCGACAAAGCCCGGCGTTTCAAAGGCCGAGACATCGCAATTCTCGATCGCGGCAATGTAACTTGCCTTGATCTTCAATTCGCGCTGAACATCAAGCAGCGACTTGGCGAGCGTTGCACGCTCGCCCCGCATCACGTCGCCGAGCCGCAATTCGAAATCGTCAAACCCCTTGGGTTTGCTTTCGTCTTGCGCCGAAGGTGGGACCCTCCGCCCGATCATGCCACTGCCCCGTACCTATCCCCTGGACGGCCGACGATTCGTCGCCCTGTGTGCCGTCCTATTGTCCGTTTGATACCACAGGGCAAGGCCGAATGCGACCTTTGATGACCTCAGGCCGAGAGTTCAGCGCGATTCAGCGCACAATGTGACCAGAGATTATCCATCGCGCGGACGAGATGGTCGATGTCGCCCATGGAATGCACCGGCGAGGGCGTGAAGCGCAGCCTTTCGGTGCCGCGCGGCACGGTCGGGAAGTTGATCGGCTGGACATAGATCCCGTAGTGCTCGAGCATCATGTCGGAAATCATCTTGCAATGCAGGGGGTTGCCGACATGGACCGGGACGATGTGGGTGCCGTGGTCGATGATCGGCAGGCCAAGCGCGCGGAGCCGGGCCTTGAGGACGCGGGCATGTTCCTGCTGCTTGTCGCGCAGACCTTGGGCCGTTTTCACGTAGCGGACCGAGGCCGCCGCCCCCGCCGCTACGGCAGGCGGCAGCGAGGTGGTGAAGATGAAACCGGGGGCGTAGGAGCGGATCGCGTCGACCATCTTGGCCGAGGCCGCGATATAGCCGCCCATGACGCCAAAAGCCTTGGCGAGCGTCGCGTTGATAATGTCGATGCGGCCCATCAGCCCAAGCTTTTCCGCCACCCCTGCCCCGCGCGGCCCGTACATGCCGACGGCATGGACCTCATCAAGGTAGGTGAGCGCGCCAAATTCCTGCGCCGCGTCGCAAATCTCTTCCATCGGGCAGATGTCGCCATCCATCGAATAGACCGACTCGAAAGCGACGAGTTTCGGCGCCGCCGGATCGTCGGCGGCCATCAGTGCCTTCAGATGCGCCACGTCGTTGTGGCGGAAGATGCGCTTCTCGCCGCCGTTACGCTTGATCCCCTCGATCATCGAGGCGTGGTTCAGCGCGTCCGAATAGATGATGAGGCCGGGGAAGAGCTTCGGCAGCGTCGAAAGCGTCGCGTCATTGGCGATATAGGCCGAGGTGAAGACCAGCGCCGCTTCCTTGCGGTGCAGATCGGCGATCTCGGCCTCAAGCCGCTTGTGATAGACCGTGGTGCCGGAAATGTTGCGCGTCCCGCCCGAACCGGCGCCAGTGGCGTCAAGCGCCTCGTGCATCGCGGCAAGCACGACCGGGTGCTGCCCCATGCCGAGATAGTCGTTGCCGCACCAGACGGTGATCTCTTTCTCGGTGCCGTCGGGCCGGGTCCAGATGGCCTTCGGGAACTGGCCCTTCCGCCGCTCGATGTCGATGAAGGTGCGGTAGCGGCCTTCGTCGTGAAGCCGCTTGAGCGCCATATCGAGCTGCTGGTCGTAATTCATATCCGTCTCCTCTGGCTCTGATCCGCGATCAAAGCCCTAGGCCTCCTGTTCGCACCTCGCCTTGATAGAGGTCAAGTGCGACAAAAGGCAGTGTACAAAATGCCGCTGACTTTCGCGTGAGGAAAAAGGGGGCGCCGCCCCCTCCTCCGGATCAAGTCCGGGATTCACCCCCCGGGGGTATTTGGGGCAACGAAGAAGCTGGATGGGTTCGATGCGGGAGGCCGGCGCGGTCTGGACACCGGCGCCGGCGCTGCTACGGTCCGGGGCGATCCAGACCAAGGAGAAGACCCATGAGCCTCGACGCCGTTCTTGCCCGTATTGACGACACCCTTCCTGAAGCGATGGAGCGGCTCTTTGGCCTGTTGCGCATCCAGTCGATCTCCACCGATCCGGCCTACAAGGCCGAATGCGCCAAGGCGGCGGACTGGCTGGTCGCGGATCTGAAATCGCTCGGCTTCGAGGCGGCAGCGCGGCGGACGCCCGGCCATCCGATGGTGGTCGGTCATGGCGGCGGCGTGGGCAAGCATCTCCTCTTCTATGGGCATTACGATGTGCAGCCGGTCGATCCGCTCAATCTTTGGAATACCCCGCCCTTCGAGCCCCGGATCGAAGACACGCCGAACGGCCCGGTAATGCGCGGGCGCGGCACCTCGGACGACAAGGGCCAGTTGATGACCTTCATCGAGGCGTGCCGCGCCTGGAAGGCGGTACATGGCACGCTTCCCGGAAAGCTCACGATCTTTCTTGAGGGCGAGGAGGAATCCGGCTCGCCCTCGCTCATCCCGTTCATGAAGGAAAACGCCAAGGAACTGACGGCCGAGATCGCGCTGATCTGCGATACCTCGATGGTATCGCCCGGCGTGCCGTCGATTGCCGGGCAATTGCGCGGGATGTTGAAGGATGAATTCACGCTCCACGGGCCGAGGATCGACCTCCATTCCGGCCACTACGGCGGGCCGGGCCTGAACCCTTTGCGCGAGATTGCGAAGATCGTGGCGTCGTTCCACGACCCGAAGACGGGGCGCGTCGCGGTCGAGGGCTTCTATGACGGCGTTCACGAGGTTCCGGCGGCACTTCTGGCGCAGTGGAACAACACCGGCTTTGACGAGAAGGACTACCTTTCCAGCGTCGGCTATACCGTCGCGCATGGTGAGGAAGGCTATTCCACGCTGGAACAGCAATGGTCGCGCCCGACCTTGGAAATCAACGGGCTGTGGGGCGGCTACCAGGGCGCGGGGTCAAAGACGGTGATCCCGGCCGAGGCGCATTGCAAGATCACCTGCCGGCTGGTCGGCGACATGGACCCCGACGATCTTCGCAGGAAAATCCGCGCCCATGTCGAGGCGCGGCTGCCGAAGGATGCCCGCGTGACCTGGGACCAGAGCCTCGAAGGCTCGCCGGCTGCGGTGATGAATACCAACCGGGCGGAGTTTGCCGCCGCCAAGCAGGCGCTTTCGGATGAATGGAACCGCGAGGCGGTGATCGTCGGCATGGGCGGGTCGATCCCCATCGCCGGGTTCTTCAAGGAAGTCCTTGGCATGGATGCGATGCTGATCGGCTTCGCCAATGATGACGACGCCATCCACAGCCCGAACGAGAAGTATGACGTGAAGAGCTTCCACAAGGGCATCCGCTCATGGGCGCGGATTCTGGCGGCGCTGAACGGGTAAGGTGACGGCACAAATCCGGCACATGAAAACGGGGGCCCGAAGGCCCCCATTCCCTGCGCTGCGCTTGCGGCTACTTGATGACCGTCACCGCCGTCGCCTCATGCTGGGTTCCCTTCATCGCCCAGGCCACGGAGACCTTTTCGCCGACCTTCAGGCCGGGGTCCTTGAAGTTGGCCGGCAACATGTAGACCGTGCCGTCGGACAGGGTCAGGGAATGGGCCTTGATGTCGATCGACTTGATCGTGCCCTCGGCCGTGGTCGAGGCCAGGGCGAGCCCGGCAGAACCCATGGCGGCAAGAAAGACGAGGGGAAGTGCAAAGGAACGCATGATGCGCTGCTCCGGTATTTGGATCGGTCTCGATCCAGTGCTGTCAGAAGCCGTCCGGGACGGTCGCGTCGGCAGGAGGTGAAGCTTTCTGCCCGGCCGTCCCCGGCCTCGCAGCAAGGTATGACGCAATGCAGCGAAGCCGGGAAGTGGGCCGCCGGAGCCTTTGATCGGCCGTGATCCGGCGCGAGGTCGGCGTGATAAAAACGTGATCTAACTGACGGAAACCATGAGGAAATGAGCGGAAACATGCTGATTCGCGATGCCGGACCGGGGGATGAGGCGGCCTGGCGCGGTCTCTGGCAGGGCTATCTTGCCTTCTACGACCATCCCCTGCCCGAAGCGACGACCGCCTTCACCTGGGCGCGCCTGATGAATCCCGACTCACCGCTGAAGGCGCGCCTTGCCGTGACCGACGGCGCCGTCACCGGATTCGCCATCCACCAGCATCATCCTTCCACCTGGGTGGCGGGCGACGACGGCTATCTGGAGGATCTGTTCGTGGACGGAACCTTGCGCGGCGGCGGTATCGGCCGGGCGCTGATCGACGATCTTGTCGCCCTTGCGCGCGCCCGTGGCTGGCACCGCCTCTACTGGCACACGGGCCGCGACAACGCCCGCGCCCGCGCGCTCTACGACAGCTATGTGCCCGAGGACGGGCATGTCCGCTACCGGATGACTTTATAAGGAAAGTGGCGCGGTTGACGGGGCT
>DJUV01000322.1:0-6079 GCA_002440625.1 Rhodobacteraceae bacterium UBA6273
TCGTGCCGATGTTCCACGTCAACGCCTGGGGCGTGCCCTATATCGCTGCCGCCGTCGGCTGCAAACTGGTGCTGCCCGGTCCCGGATTGGACGGGGCCAGCCTTGCGCGGCTGATCGACGCGGAAAAGGTGACGCTGGCGCTTGGCGTGCCGACGATCTGGATGGGGCTTCTGGCGGCGCTGGCGAAATCCGGCAGCAAGGCCGAAAGCCTGAAGCGCACGGTTGTCGGCGGCGCCGCGCTGCCGCCCTCGATGATCAAGGAATTCCGCGAGAAATACGGCACCGATCTGATCCACGCCTGGGGCATGACCGAAACCACGCCTCTCGGCACGCTGAACAACCTTCTGCAAAAACATGTCGGCCTGCCGGCGGAAGAACAGAACCGCATCCGCCAGTCGCAGGGCCGCCCGCCTTACGGCGTCAGCTTGCGCCTTGTCGATGACGCGGGCGCGGAGCTTCCCAATGACGGCACGGCGCAAGGCAATCTTCAGGTCCGCGGGCACTGGATCGTCGAAAGCTACTACGGCAAGGACAAGTCCGCCCTGACCGCCGATGGCTGGTTCGACACCGGCGATGTCGCCACCATCGACCCCGACGGCTACATGGTGATCCGCGACCGCTCCAAGGACATCATCAAGTCGGGCGGCGAATGGATCTCGACCGTGGAGCTTGAGAACATCGCCGTCGGCCATCCCGCCATCGCCAATGCCGCCGCCATCGCCGCACGGCACAAGAAATGGGACGAACGCCCCATCGTCATCGCCGTCGCCCGCGAAGGTGCGACCCCCACCGAAGCCGACGTGCTGGCGATCTACGAAGGCAAGGTCGCGAAATGGCAGATCCCCGACCGGGTGATCTTTGTCGAGGCGCTGCCTTTGGGCGCGACCGGCAAGGTGCTGAAGGCAAAGCTTCGCGAGGAGTTCGGCGACATCCTCTGGCAGGATTGACACACGGCGGCGCCCGGTCGGGACGCCGCCAACGAGGCAATACAACTGCCGGCGAGTTCGCTGACGGTCGCCTTGATGCAGACAGTCGCCAGCAGCCGCGCCTCACTTCAATTCAAGCGGACCCGGCACCTGCTTGCAGACGCCGCCCACATTGTCGGAATTGTCGTAGCCGAGAGGGATGGCATGGACGTTGAAGCGCCCGGATTTCCGGTCGATCGAGGCCGTGTAGCTCAGCGTTGCCTTCTGGCTCGTGTTCCCGGTGCGGATCTTCCAACTGAATACGACCTTGTCGCCTTTCTCCTTGATCTTTTCGACCGGAATGAACCCGTTCTTGTGATACTTGATGAGAGGGTCGACGACGCTCGCCGCAGATTTGTCCGGGTCGTAGTTGAACAGATACTGTCCGGCGATCAGCCGGGTGGAGCTTGCCGCCGGCACCTTGCAGTCCCAGGAGACGTTCGCCGCCGAGACAGCGTTGGCCGCCATCATCAAGCCGATTGGAAACAGTAACTTGTTTATATCAAACATTTTTCTCCGCCACATCAACTACCATAGCCTAACTTTAGTGCAGGCCGGATCGCCGTCAAGCGGAGAAAGTGTAGCGTCAGAAAACCTCGCTTCCGGCCCGCGAAGAGGTCTCCAGAAGCCCCATGACGTAGCCCGCGACCGATCGGAAGGAGACGAGCGTGAACTCCTCCGGACCGGATTTCCAGAAGGCAGCGGCGACCTGCGCGGCGCGGGTGCGGCGGATCTCGCCCTCGGCCAGTCCGGCCAGGTCGACCGGGCAAAGCTTCATTAACACCTGATCGGCTTTCGGCCCCCGGATGGTGAAGACCGCGCGGGCGTCGGAGACGTCGGCGACAAGGTGATGCTCGCCCTCAAGCGCCTTTTCCAGCGCCGCCACCGTCTCCTGCGCCTCCTCATAGGGCACGAGGATCAAAAGTTCGTCCGGTGACATCCAGGCGGCGGCCTTGCCATCGCCGGTCACGATGCGGCGCGGCGCTGGCATGGCGGCGCCGGTGGCGGCTTTCACTGCCTTCTTCATCTTCGCCGACGAAAGATCGCCGCGCAGGGTGATCATGCCCTTGAGGCCGGCTTCGGCCACCTCCGCGAAACCCTTGTGAGAAACGCCCCCCAAGGCGCTGACAGCCTTAGACATTCTGCTTTTCCCCATCCTTGTCGTAGAAGACCGGATCGACGATCCGCGCCTTGACGATCCTGCCGTTGTCCACCGGGAAGTCGATGACCTCGCCCATCCGGTCGGGCCCGTGTTTCACCAGACCCATGGCGATGCCCTTGCCAAGCGTCGGCGAGAAGTAAGTAGAGGTCACGCGGCCCTGCACATTGCGCTGGCCGTTGGGGTTGACGCCATCCGCCACAGCATAGGCGCCATCGGGGATCACGCCGCCGTCGAGCGTCTCAAGCCCCACCAGCTTCCAGCGGTCGGGGCTGGCCATATACGACCGTTCCTGCGCCCGCTTGCCAAGGTAATCGGCCTTCTTCTTCGAGATCGCCCATTGCAGGTTCAGGTCCTGCGGGATCACCGTGCCGTCGGTTTCATCACCGATCATGATGAAGCCTTTCTCGGCCCGCATGATGTGCATTGCCTCGGTACCATAAGGGGTTACGCCGAACTCCTCACCTGCCGCGAGAAGCGATTCCCAGAAGGCGCGGCCTTCGGAGGCCGGCACCGCGACCTCGTAGCTAAGCTCGCCCGAGAACGAAATCCGGTAGATGCGGGCACGGAAGCCGCCAAGCGTGCCCTCGCGCCATTCCATCGCCGGGAAGCCCTCTTTCGAGACATCCATCCCGCCCAGCTTTTCGAGGATCTTCCGCGCATTCGGCCCGGCGACGGCGACTTGCGCATATTCCTCGGTCACGTTGGCAGTATAGACCTTCCAGTCCCACCATTCGCACTGGAGCCAGTCCTCCATCCAGCCGTGGATACGCTCCGCGCCGCCGGTGGTGGTGTGGCAAAGCCAGGTATCCTCGGTCAGGCGCGCGACCACGCCGTCATCGGAGAGAAAGCCGTTCTCGTTGCACATGAGGCCATAGCGGCATTTGCCGACCGGCAACGTCGACATCATGTTGGTGTAGAGCATGTCGAGGAAGCGGCCGGCATCCGGCCCCTTGACGATGATCTTGCCGAGCGTCGAGGCATCGAGCAACCCCGCCGCGGTGCGCACCGTCCTGATCTCGCGGTTCACAGCGTCGTGGATGCCTTCGCCGGTGCGCTGGAAGCAATAAACCCGCCGCCACTGGCCGACGGGTTCCCAATGCGCGCCATGGGTCTCGTGGTGCCCATGCATCGGCGTCTTGCGGAGCGGCTGGAATATCTCGCCGCGCGCCTCGCCAGCGATGGCGCCCATCGAGATGGGCGTATAGGGCGGGCGGAAGGTGGTGGTGCCGGTCTGGGGAATGCCTTGATGCAAAGCATCAGATAGAACGGCAAGACCATTGATGTTACTTAGCTTCCCCTGATCCGTCGCCATGCCGAGCGTGGTATAGCGCTTGGTATGCTCGACGCTCTCATAGCCTTCGCGGGCGGCAAGCTGGACGTCCGAGACCTTCACGTCGTTCTGGTAGTCGAGCCACATCTTGGCGCGAAGCTCCGGCCCGGCGCCCTGCGGCATGATCCAGACCGGCAGCATCGGCGCTTCCTCGGCGCTGATCGCCTTCGGCAGGTCGCCCTCGCTTCCGGCGGCCATATGCGCGTCGGCGACCGCATCGGCGGCGCGGAGCATGCCGTTGGCGGAGCCGATCGCGGTCGCCATCGCGGCGCCATCGGCGCCGGTCGGCGGGCGCACCGGATCGGGGCGGAACATGCCCTGCGCCTCATCCCAAAGAAGTTTGCCGCCGCAATGGGACCAGAGGTGCACGACCGGCGACCAGCCGCCGGACATGGCGACGGCATCGCAGGCGATGGTTTCAAGCTCAGCGCCCTGCCCGGCCTGCACGCAGGTGGTGACGCCGGTGACGCGCTTGCCGCCCTTGACCTTGGCCACGCCGTGGCCGGTCAGGACACGGACGCCACGGGCGCGAACCGCATCGGGGAGCGCACCTTTGGCCTCAGGCCGTGCGTCGATGACGGCGGGGACCATGAGGCCCGCTTCAAGCAATGCCAGCGCGGTGCGGTAGGCATCGTCGTTGTTGGTGACGACAACGGTGCGGTCGCCGGGGCTGACGGCCCAGTTGACCACATAGTCGCGCACCGCCGAAGCGAGCATCACGCCGGGAATGTCGTTGCCAGCGAAGGACAAGGGCCGCTCGATGGCGCCGGTCGCGGTCATCACATGGCCGGCGCGGATGCGCCAGAGCCGGTGGCGCGGGCGGCCATCACCGGGGGAATGGTCGGCGATACGCTCATAGGCGAGAAGATAGCCGTGGTCGTAAAGCCCCGACGCCATCATCCGCAGGCGGAGCGTGACATTCTCCATCTTTCCAAGCGCTTCGACGGCACTCCTGATCCATTCGTCAGCAGGCTTGCCGTCGATTTCCACCCCATCCACCGGGGCGCGACCGCCCCAATGCGCGGTCTGTTCGATGAGCATGACGCGCTGGCCCTTGCGGCCAGCCGACAAGGCCGCCGTCAGACCGGCGATGCCGCCGCCGACGATGACGACATCGGCGAAGGCATAGGCATATTCGTAGCGGTCCTCGTCCCGCGCGGTCGGGGCGGCACCCAGGCCGGCGGAGCGGCGGATGACCGGCTCGAACACATGTTTCCAGGCGGCGCGCGGATACATGAAGGTCTTGTAGTAGAAGCCGCCGGGCAGGAAGCGGGCGAGGCTGTTGTTGACCACGCCCACATCGAAATCGAGGCTCGGCCAGTGGTTCTGGCTGGTGCTGCTGGCACCGTCGAAAAGCTCGGTCGTGGTCAGGCGCTGGTTCGGCTCGAACTTGCCGCCGGTCCCGAGGCCGACGAGACCGTTCGGTTCCTCGGCGCCCGAGGCGACAACGCCGCGCGGGCGGTGGTACTTGAAGGACCGCCCGACCAGCATCTGGTCCTGCCCGAGAAGGGCGGCGGCGAGCGTGTCGCCCTGATAGCCCTTCATGCGGCGGCCGTTGAAGGTGAAGCTCAGCGGTTTCGTCCGGTCGATCAGACGGCCGCCCTTGGAAAGACGCGTGCTCACTTGTAGCCCTCCCAGTTCGGGCGTTTTGCCTTGATCTTCGCCTGCAACTCGGCGGGCGGCTCCTTGGACTGCGCCGGATAGGTGCCGAAGACCTCGAGCGTCGCGGTGTCCCGCGCCGCGAGGAACCACTTGCCGCAGCCATAGGCATGGCGCCAGCGTTCGAAATGCACGCCCTTGGGGTTCTTGCGGCTGAACATGTAGCCGTCGAATTCCGCGTCCGAGGACCCCGGCCCGTAGCGCTTCAGATGCGCCTCGCCGCCCGCCGCGAGTTCAGTTTCCTCGGCTTTGACGCCGCAGTAGGGGCATTCAAGGGTCAGCATCCAACACCATCCTTTGACAGGCTGCGAGTCACAGACACTGCATATTGTGGTTGATAGTTTATCCACCGGCCATCCACAGCAATATACAGTTTGCGCGGTTCGATGTGATGACGCAGAATCTCCGGCAGATCATACGCAGAACGTAGGACGAACCAATGTCGAACAACTACCGGCGCTACTTTGAGTACGAGCTTCAAACCAAGCTGGCTGAGGCTGCCCATTTGAAGACTATTGCAGATCGTTGCGAGGCGACTTGGCGCCGCACTAAGGCCGTCAGAGACAGTTTTCAGCGCGCTCTTGAACGATGCATTGCTCTCGAGACGGAAGCCAAAGAAAAATTCAGAAGCGCTCATTCGGCACTTTCGAGCGTGCGACAGGAAGTCGGCGAACTTCAGGACGAGCTCTTTCGAACGTGTGAAGAACAGGAGAGTTGACATCAATGCGCCACCCCCGCCGCCACTGACTCATCAATGAACTTGCCCTCGCGGAAGCGGTACATCGAGAATTCCTCGGTCAGGGGCGACTGCCCCCGCGCCATCAGTTCCGCCATGGCCCAGCCCGACCCCGGAATGGCCTTGAAGCCGCCCGTCCCCCAGCCGCAGTTGACGAAGATGCCATCGACCGGCGTCTTGGACAGGATCGGCGAGCGGTCGCCGGTCATGTCGACGATGCCGCCCCA
>DJUV01000322.1:6186-9494 GCA_002440625.1 Rhodobacteraceae bacterium UBA6273
TGTCGACGATGCCGCCCCATTGCCGCAGCATCTTCAGGCGCGAGATCATCGGGAAAGTCTCGATCAATGCCCGGACGGTTTCCTCGACATGGTGGAAGCTTCCGCGCTGGGTGTAGTTGTTGAAGCCGTCGGTGCCGCCGCCAATCACCATCTCGCCCTTGTCGGACTGCGACATGTAGCCATGCACCGTGTTGGCCATGACCACCACATCCATGCAGGGCTTGATCGGTTCACTGACCAGCGCCTGAAGCGCCAGCGATTCAATCGGCAGGCGGAAGCCCGCAAGGTCGGCCAGCACCGAGGCATGGCCGGCGACGACCATTCCGAGCTTGTCGCAACCGATGAAGCCCTTCGAGGTCTCGACGCCGGAGACCTTGCCGCCCTCGACCCGGACGCCGGTCACCTCGGTCTGCTGGATCACGTCCATGCCCATCGCCGAGCAGGCGCGTGCATAGCCCCAGGCCACGGCATCGTGCCGCGCGGTGCCGCCGCGCGCCTGGTAAAGCGCGCCGAGGACCGGATAGCGCGGCCCTTCGATATTGATGATCGGCACCAGTTCCTTGACCTTTTGCGGGCTGATCCACTCGGTCGAGACGCCTTGCAGGTTGTTGGCATAGACGGTGCGCTTGTAGCCCCTGACCTCATGTTCGGTCTGGCCGAGCATGAGAAGGCCGCGGGGGGAAAACATGACGTTGTAGTTCAGGTCCTGGCTCATCGTCTCGTAGAGCGAGCGGGCCTTTTCGTAGATCGCCGCCGATGGGTCCTGGAGGTAGTTGGAGCGGATGATCGTGGTGTTGCGCCCGGTGTTGCCGCCGCCAAGCCACCCCTTCTCGATGATGGCGACATTGGTGATGCCGAAGTTCTTGCCGAGGTAATAGGCTGTCGCAAGGCCGTGGCCGCCAGCGCCGACGATCACCACGTCATACTTCGGCTTCGGCGCCGGACTGCGCCAGGCGCGTTCCCAGTTCTGGTGATAGCTCATCGCTTCCCTAGCGATGGCAAAAGCCGAATAGCGTTTCAGGCCCATGCGAATCCCCTTCCCGGTCACAACCGTTCCGTCGTCAGAAGTGATGGATTGGCGCAGGTCTTCGGGCGCTCCGTCAAGCGTCGCAATCGGGCAAAATGCGACACGTGGGCCGGGCTGCGACAACTGGGCAGCGGCCGGCACGGCCTTTGCCCTTCCGTGCAGGGCGTGAAAGGCTTAAGTCAGCCGAAACCGCCCCTGAGGGGGGCGAGGGAGAGACGATGACCTTCTGGATTGCCGCCACCCTTCTGGCTTCCGGCATTGCCGCGCTCCTCATGCGCACGCTCGCGCGCCGGGGCACGGCCACGCGGACGGCGGCGGAGGCGGATATCGGCGTCTACCGCGAGCAGCTCGCGGATGTTGCCCGCGACGCCGAACGCGGCACCATCGCTGCCGCCGAGGCCGAGCGGAGCCGCACCGAGATCTCGCGCCGGATTCTGGAGGCCGACCGGGCGATGGCCGCCGCTGCGGGCGAAGGCGCAGGGGCCGGTCCGGTGCTGGTGCCGTCCGTGATGGTTGTCGCCGCGCTCGCCGCCGCCGTGCTGGTCTATGAGCGGATCGGCGCGCCGGGCTATCCAGACCAGCCGATTGCCGGAAAGATCGCCCGCGCCGAGGAGATCCGCGCCGGGCGTCCGTCGCAGGCCGAGGCGGAATCGGCGGCGAAACTGCCTGCGCCGCCGACGCCCGCGCCCGACTTCGCCACCCTGATGGAGCGGCTCAGGAAAGCCGTAGCGGAGCGTCCCGGCGACCTGACCGGCCAGGAGCTTCTGGTGCGGAACGAGTCCGCCCTTGGCAATTTCGGAGCGGCGGCAGCGGCGCAGGTTCAGGTGATCGCCATCAAGGCCGATGCGGCGACCGCCGATGACTACGCCGGGCTCGCCGATCTCTACGTCATGGCGACGGGCGGTTATGTCTCGCCCGAGGCGGAGCTGGCCGCCGGTGAGTCACTGGCGCGTGACCCGAAGAACGGCACGGCACGGTTCTATCTCGGACTGATGTGGGCGCAGACCGGGCGGCCGGACCATGCCTTCCGCTTGTGGCGCGCGCTGCTTGCGGAGGGGCCGGAGGAAGCGCCCTGGATGGCACCGATCCGGGCCGAGATCGAGAATCTGGCGGCGGCGGCGGGCGTCTCCTACACCCCCCTGCCCGCCAAAAAGCTGAAGGGACCGTCGGCGAATGACGTAGCAGCGGCGTCGGACATGTCGGAGGGCGACCGCGCCGAGATGATCAAGGGCATGGTCGCGCAGCTTTCAGAGCGGCTCTTTGCGCAAGGCGGCAGCCCTGAGGAATGGGCGCGGCTCATCTCCTCGCTCGGCGTTCTCGGCGACAAGGACAAGGCGAGGGAGGCCTGGGGCAAGGCGCAGGCGGCCTTCGCCGGGCAGGATGCGGCCCTTGCGGCCTTGCGGCAGGCGGCGGTGCAGGCTGGGGTCGACGGATGATCTCAGACGACATCGCCGCATTCGCCGCCGCCCTGCCCCGCGACCGCGCCGTCGCCGGCCTCGACCTTGGCGAGAAGACCATTGGCGTCGCGGTGTCCGACCGCCGCCTGTCGGTGGCGACGCCGCTTGAAACGATCCGACGGAAGAAGTTCACCCTGGATGCCGAGGCGCTGCTGGCGATCTGCGCCAAGCGTGAGATCGCCGGGCTGGTCCTCGGCCTGCCGATGAACATGGACGGCAGCGAAGGCCCGCGCTGCCAATCGACCCGCGCCTTCGCCCGCAACCTCGAACGGCTGACCGCCATGCCCATCGCCTTCTGGGATGAGCGCCTGTCCACCGTCGCCGCCGAAAGGGCGCTTCTTGAGGCGGATACGTCGCGCAAGCGTCGCTCCGAGGTGATCGACCATGTGGCGGCCGGGTTTATCCTTCAAGGCGCGCTCGACAGGATCGGGCATCTGAGGCGTCAGGCATGAGCGAACCGGTCTGGAAACGCGACGAGATCGAAAGTCCCTGCGTGAAGATCTGCGTGGTCCACCCGGTGGAACGCATCTGTGTTGGCTGCCTCAGGACCATCGACGAGATCGGCGGATGGGGCCGGATGACGCCCGAGGAACGCCGGGCGGTGATGGCGGACCTGCCATCGCGGGCGCCAAGGCTCAGGCAGCGGCGCGGCGGACGATCGGCGCGGCTGCCGAAGGACTGAGTGGCGCCCTACCCGGTTGCGGCGCGCAGCGGTTCCCGCTCTAATCCAGGTCAGAGGACTCAGGAACGGGACGGCGATGAGCGACAACCCCTATGACGTGCTTGGCGTCAAAAGCAGTGCCAGCGCCGACGAGATCAAGAAG
>DJUV01000321.1 GCA_002440625.1 Rhodobacteraceae bacterium UBA6273
TGGAGCGGGCGATGAGATTCGAACTCACGACCCTAACCTTGGCAAGGTTATGCTCTACCCCTGAGCTACGCCCGCATCCTTGGGTGAGGGGGGATTTATAAACTCTGCCGCATGGCTGCAAGGGGAAAATAGCGGAGCCGTGCGATATTCTTCGGAAGGGGTGAAAGGCGGTGTCGGGGCGGCGTGGTGGGCGGCTTCGGCGGCACCATGGTAGCGCGGATCGCTGTGTCCTGATTCGCCAAATGGCCGCGACGCGCAATGTAACCGCATGAAATCGTGCATTTATTAGTTAATGCAAGATGAAGCCCCACGGCATTCCGCATCAATCCTCCAAGATGGCGGCTGATTAACAATCATGGCGCAATAGTGCCGAATCTTCGACGCAAACGTGTCGAAATGCGGGCGAAATCCGGGTGCTCACTGATGTCATCGCCGCCAGAGCGGCCACACTCCCCAAGGGGAGGCCATCAGGAAAGGACAACCCCATGTTCATGCAGCACATCCGCCAGTTCGAGCGCGCCGAACCTGTCCGCCCGCTCGATACCCTGCTGGCGCGCCGTCCGCGGCGGGATGGCATCCCCGGCGCCACGCTTGTCGAGACCGCGACGGGCTGGCGGCGCGCCGACAGCTTGCGCCCTGGCGACCGGGTGGCGACCTGGGACGGCGGGCTCCGCGAGCTTCAGGCGCTCAATTCCGGGCGGATGGAGCCGGGCGAGGTTTTGCTCCGCGTTCCGGGCGGCGCGCTCGACAATTGCGGTGAGGTCTGGCTGCACGAGGCCCAGCTGGTGCTGATCCGGTCGCCTTTTGCCGCTGCCATCCTCGATGCAGAGGCGGTGCTTCTGCCCGCCAGAGCACTCGCCGGGTTCCGCGGCATCAGCCTTGCGATGCCGCCCAAGGCCCTCAATCTCGTCTCGCTGCATTTCGATGCGGATGAACTGATCTTCGCCGCCTCTGGCCTTCGCCTGCACGCTGCACCGGAAAACGGCGCACCCCTCACCGACACGCTCGGCTATCTGCCGGTCCTGAATGCCGAACGCGGCCGCGATCTGGTGGCGCTGATCGGGGCCGACGCGATGACGACGGCGGACCTGGCCCGCGCCGCCTGAACCGGGTGGCGGGCGACAGGGTTGCACGAAGACCGTGCCGCCCCGTCTCATCCCGCCGCCCGGCGGCTGCGGAACACGACCCGGGCGGGGGCCGGCTGGTCCCCTTCAAGAAGACGGAAGATGTTGTCCTCGTCACGTCTTGGCGCCGCACCTGCCGTCTGTGACAGCCTGAGATCATCCCAAAGCTGGCGCGCCCGATCCTCAAGTGCTTCGATCTGGCGGCTGACACGCTGGAACCCCTCGATCCGCGCCGGTTGCGGCACCTCATCGTCGCCGCCAAGCCAGCCAAGGGCACCGCGCACGGTGCCCAAGGTCAGGATCACGTCCTGCACCAGAAAGAACTCCAAGGCCTCACGGGCATTGCCGGCCATGCTGTCACCCCTCTGTTCCCCTCAAGGAAGACTAGGGGGCGAAGTCCTAACGCCCGGCTAACCGGCGACGATCATTCGAATTCGATCAGCAGGTCCTTCGCGTCGATCTGGCTGCCGGGCTGGACATGGACGGCCTTCACCAACGCCGCCCGGTCGGCATGGATGCCGGTTTCCATCTTCATCGCCTCGATGGTCAGCATCAGATCGCCGGCATTGACCTTCTGGCCCGCTGCGACCACGACCGAGGCGATGGACCCCGGCATCGGCGCGCCGATGTGGTTCGGGTTGCCTTCGGCGGCCTTCGGGCGCTGCCGGGTCTGCGCCTTGACCAGACGGTTCGGCACCCGGATCACACGCGGCTGGCCGTTCAGTTCGAAGAAGACCTTGACGTCGCCGTCCTCGCCGGTTTCGCCCACCGCCTGAAGCCTGATCTCCAGCGTCTTGCCGGGGTCGATCTCGGCCGAAAACTCCTCGCCCGGTTCCATGCCGTAGAAGAAGATCTTCGTCGGCAGGGTGCGGACGGGCCCGTAGACGCGGTGCCGGCCCATGTAGTCGAGGAAGACCTTGGGATACATGAGATAGCCGTTCAGATCCTCGTCATCGACGGCAAAACCCATCAGGTCTTTCGACACGGTGGCGCGGGTCTTTTCCAGATCGACGGGCGGCAGATGCTTGCCGGGGCGTTCGGTATTCGGCTTTTCGCCCTTCAGCACCTTCTTCAGGATGCCTTCCGGGAAACCGCCCGGCGGCTGGCCGAGGTTGCCGCGCATCATGTCGACGACAGAGTCGGGGAAGGCCACGTCGGTGGCGGGGTCTTCGACCTGCGCGCGGCTCAGCCCCTGAGCGACCATCATCAGCGCCATGTCGCCCACGACCTTCGATGAGGGCGTGACCTTCACGATGTCGCCGAACATGCGGTTCACGTCGGCATAGGTCTGGGCGACCTCGTGCCAGCGTTCCTCAAGGCCAAGGCTGCGGGCCTGCGCCTTGAGGTTGGTGAACTGGCCGCCCGGCATCTCGTGCAGGTAGACCTCGGAGGCCGGGGCTTCGAGGCCGCTCTCGAAAGCCCGGTACTGGTGGCGCACGGCCTCCCAGTAGTTCGAGATTTCGCGGATCGCCTGCATGTCGAGTCCGGTGTCGCGCTCGGTATGGGCCATCGCTTCTACGATGGAGCCGAGGCAGGGCTGCGATGTGCCGCCGGAGAAGGCGTCCATCGCCGCATCGACGGCATCGACGCCCGCATCGGCGGCGGCGAGGATCGTGGCGCCTGCGATGCCGGAGGTGTCATGGGTGTGGAAGTGGATCGGCAGGCCGACCTCTTCCTTCAGCGCCTTGAAGAGCTGACGGGCAGCGGCGGGCTTCAGAAGCCCGGCCATGTCCTTCAGGCCCAGGACATGCGCGCCGGCCGCTTTCAGGTCCTTGCCCATGGCGACGTAGTACTTCAGGTCGTACTTGGCGCGGTCGGGGTTCAGGATGTCGCCGGTATAGCAGATCGCCGCCTCGCAGACCCTTTCGGCCTCGACCACGGCATCCATGGCAACGCGCATGTTCTCGACCCAGTTGAGGGAATCGAACACGCGGAACACGTCGATGCCGGTTTTCGCGGCCTGGGATACGAAGGATCGAACAACATTGTCGGGGTAGTTGGTATAGCCGACGCCGTTCGATGCCCTGAGAAGCATCTGCGTCATGATGTTGGGCATGGCTTTGCGTAGATCCCGCAGACGCTGCCACGGGCATTCCTGCAGGAAGCGGTAGGCGACGTCGAAGGTCGCGCCGCCCCAGCATTCGACGCTGAAGAGTTCCGGCAGGTTCGCCGCATAGACCGGCGCCACGCGGATCATGTCGATCGACCGCATTCGCGTCGCCAGAAGCGACTGGTGGCCGTCACGCATCGTCGTGTCGGTCAGGAGAAGCTTCTTCTGCGCCCCCATCCAGTCGGCGACAGCCTGCGGACCCTTTTCCAGCAGAAGGTCGCGCGTGCCCTTCGCGGGGGCCTTGTCGGGGCGCGGCGCCTTCGGTGTCCGCGCCTCGGCGGGCGGCTTCGGGCGGCCTGCCGTTTCCGGATGCCCGTTCACGGTGATGTCGGCGATATAGGTCAGGATCTTCGTCGCCCGGTCGCGGCGCTTCTTGAAATCGAAAAGCGCGGGCGTGGTGTCGATGAACTTCGTCGTCACCGTGTTGTTGAGGAACGCCGGGTGCCTCAGCAGGTTCTCGACAAAGGCGATGTTGGTCGAGACGCCGCGAATGCGGAATTCGGAAAGCGCCCGCTTCATCCGGGCAATCGCCTGATCGGGCGTCTGCGCCCAGGCGGTGACTTTCACCAGCAGGGAATCGTAGTAGCGGGTAATGACCGCACCGGAATAGGCGGTGCCGCCATCCAGCCGGATGCCGTTGCCGGTGGCCGAGCGATAGGCGGTGATGCGGCCGTAATCGGGGATGAAGTTGTTCTGCGGGTCTTCGGTCGTCACCCGGCACTGGAGCGCGTGGCCGCGCAGTTCCACATCCTCCTGCCGCACCACGCCGGTCGCCTCGGCCAGCGTCTTGCCCTCGGCGATCTTGATCTGCGCCTGCACGATGTCGATGCCGGTCACTTCCTCGGTGACGGTATGTTCGACCTGAACGCGGGGGTTGACCTCGATGAAGTAGAAATGGCCAGAGTCGATATCCATCAGGAACTCGACCGTGCCCGCGCATTCATAGCCGACATGGGCGCAGATCCGCTTGCCCAGTTCGCAGACCTCGGCGCGCTGGGCATCGGTCAGGTAGGGGGCGGGGGCGCGTTCGACGACCTTCTGGTTCCGGCGCTGGACCGTGCAGTCGCGTTCGTAGAGGTGGTAGATGCTGCCTTCCTTGTCGCCGAGGATCTGCACCTCGACGTGGCGGGCGCGGAGGATCATCTTTTCGAGATAGCCCTCGCCGTTGCCGAAGGCGGCTTCCGCCTCGCGCCGGCCCTCGCGGACCTTTTCCGCCAGTTCCTCCGGCCCGTTGATCGGCCGCATCCCGCGCCCGCCGCCGCCCCAGCTAGCCTTGAGCATCAGGGGATAGCCAACTTCGGCCGCCTGGCGCTTGATCTTCTCCATGTCGTCGCCAAGAACCTCGGTCGCCGGGATCACCGGCACCCCGGCCTCGACCGCCACGCGGCGGGCAGAGGCCTTGTCGCCAAGGGCGCGCATGGTCGCGGCCTTCGGCCCGATGAAGGTGATCCCCGCCTTGTCGCAGGCATCGACGAAATCGGGGTTTTCGGAGAGAAGCCCGTAGCCCGGGTGGATCGCGTCGGCGCCGCAATCCTTGGCCACCCGGATGATCTCGGGGATGGAAAGGTAAGCTGCCACCGGACCCAGCCCCTCGCCGATCCGGTAGGCCTCATCCGCCTTGAAGCGGTGGAGGGAAAGCTTGTCCTCTTCGGCATAGACCGCCACGGTTCGCTTGCCGAGTTCCGTTGCTGCCCGCATCACGCGGATCGCGATCTCTCCGCGGTTGGCGATGAGAATCTTCTTGAATTCGGTCATGGCAGTCTCCCCTCGGCGGGCGGAACATTAGCGATGCTGCGTTGCGGCGCAATGGGCTTGGGCGGCACTTTTTACAGAAACCCGCAGCATTTCGTTGGTGATATACTGCGATGCCCGGCGGAATGGCGCAGGAACGAAGCAAAATCGCCGAATGCGACAAAGTCACGCGATCAGACGGGACCGCACATCGGTCAGCTTTCGTGCGCCAAGCTGGCACATGTTGGAGATGAGGTCGAGCCGCAGCATCTCGACCAGATGCGCTGGCCCGGCGTCACCGAGGGCCGCGAGCGCATAGTGCCAGGCGCGGCCCAGCATGACGTAATCGGCCCCAAGGGCGATGGCGCGCAGGATATCGAGGCCGCCTTCGACACCGCTGTCGAAGATCACTGGCAATGTGGTTGCGGCACGGACGTCGGGCAATGCCTCGATCGAGGCGGGGGCGGCATCGAACTGCCGCCCGGCGTGGTTCGACACCCAGATCGCGTCAACGCCTTCGTCCTGCAGCCGCGCGGCATCATCGGCGCGCAGAACGCCCTTGACGATGAACGGCCCCTGCCATTCATCGCGGAGCCATTTCACATAGTCCCAGTCGGGCGAGGTACGCAGCAGATAGCCGACATGCGCCGTCGATGAGGTTTTCACCGAAGTATCGGCATAGCTGTCCATCAGCCGCATCCGCGGCATGCCGTGCTTCAGCGTTCCCATCGCCCAGGCCGGGCATTGCAGCACCTGCGCCAGTAGCCGGGGCGTCAGGCGCGGCGGCTGGGTCAGGCCGGAGCGTGTCTGGCGTTCGCGGCGGCTGGCGACCGGGACATCGACGGTGAGGATCAGCACCGAGAACCCGGCGTCCTTCGCCCGTTTCAGCATGTCTTTCCGGATGCCCGGATCGCGCGGCGGATACATCTGGAACCAGCCATGCTTGCCAAGGGCCGGCGCCAGAGCCTCGGGCGTCTGGGCGGCAACGGTTGACAGGCCGTAAGGAATGTCGGCCGTGGCGGCGGCGGCGGCCAACAGACGCTCGGCATCAGGCCAGAAGAGGCCCGACATGCCGACGGGCGAGATGCCGAAGGGCAGGGGATAGGTCTGGCCGAACATCTCCACGCTCAGATCGGGCGTGAACTCACCGTGCAGGATCGAAGGGCTGAGCAGCACCTCATTCAGTTTTGCCCGATTCCGGGCTTGCGTTGCCTCCGCCCCAGTGGCGCTGTCGAGATATTCCCAGACGAACCACGGCATCCTTTGCCGGGCGCGGGCCTTGAGGTCGGAGATCGCGGGAAAGCGTTGGGATAGGTCCATGGCGCATTTCTTCGCGGGGAGCGCCAGAAAGTCCAGCGAGAGAATGGGAACAGAGTGTGAACGCGGCTTCAAATCGCCCGGCGATGCGGCTAGATTGCCACCCATGAGCAGTTCCGACGATCTCGACGCCTTCGAAGGCGCTTCGCTTTCCGCCCGCGCCATGGCCGCGCGGCCGGCGCCCTATCTCGACGGGTTAAACCCCGAACAACGGCGTGCGGTCGAGGCCATCGAGGGGCCGGTTCTCATGCTGGCAGGGGCGGGAACCGGAAAGACGAGGGCGCTCACGGCGCGGATCGCGCATATCCTTGCCAGAGGGATGGCGCGGTCGAACGAGATCCTCGCAGTGACGTTCACCAACAAGGCCGCGCGCGAGATGAAGGA
>DJUV01000155.1 GCA_002440625.1 Rhodobacteraceae bacterium UBA6273
CCGCACCATTCGGCCCAGAAGTCGACAACGACCGGAATGGTCGAATTGCGGACTTCGGCGTCGAAGGTAGCGTCGGTGACAGCGACGGTGGACATCGGGAGACTCCATCAGGAATTGGGTTGGCTGAAACGTAGGTCTCCGCCGGGCAGACGTCAAGGGATTGGGGTTGCAGCCAGCGCATGCCGCACCATCTCGGGCGGCAAGGGCATGAGTTGCCCGGTCGCGGTCCAGAGGATCGCGGTTTCGATCCGCCGGTCGGGGTAGATCTGGCCGAGGAGCGCCGCATATGCTCCCATCTGCCGCAGGATGCCCTCGGGCACCGCGTCAGGCGTGGCAGGCACCGTGGCATTCGACTTGTAGTCGATGGCAAGCACCCGGTCCGGCCCGACGATCAGCCTGTCGATGGTGCCATGAAGCGTCCTGCCGCCAAGCTCCGCAACGGGGCCGGTCACCTCGACCTCAAGAAGCGCGGAAGGGTCGGTCATTTCGGGAATGCCGGAGCCGGTCAGGACCCTTCCGGCCATCGCGGCAAGCTCTGCAACCTCGTCCCCGGACAGGGCAGCTTCGGCGAGACCGCGGGTTTCGTCGAGGATTGCCGCGATCAGCTCGCCGCGCTCATCCCCCTGCCAGTGCGGCAAAAGCTCCAGAAGCCGGTGCAGAACCGTGCCGCGCAGCATGGCGCGTTCAGGATCGTCGCCCTCAGCCCCGGCGAGCGCCTTTGCGCCGCCAAGTTGTGAGGGGGAAAGCGGCCTTTCCGCCTCTGGCCGGGGCGGCGGGTTCGCCCTCACCCAATCCGGCAGCACCTCGGCCGCCTGTTCCTGCACGCGGGCTACCGGCCCGGCAGGATCGGGCCAGTGACCCGTTTCATGGCGCAAGATTGCGGCTCCGTCGAAACCGGGGGCGATCACCTCGGCGGCACCAGCCTTGCGCAGACCGTCCTCCGCCAGCTGATACCAGCTTTCCCCATCCTTCGGCGCCTCCCCCGCCCCGCAGAGGATGAGCCAGCGTTCGGCACGGGTCATGGCGACATAAAGCAGCCGCATCCGTTCCTCGCGCTGGCGGCGCAGGAGGTCGTCGCGCAACGTGCCGATCAGTTCCGGGCTTTCATCCGCTGGCGTTTTCCAAAGCGCCCCCTCGCCCGTCGTCAGAACCTGGGCGTCGGTGTCCTTCTTCTGGAAGAGCGTGTCGGGAAGGATGACGATCGGCGCTTCAAGACCCTTGGCGCCATGCACCGTCATGACGCGAATGGCGCGGCGCGCGGAATCAGGCCGCCGCTTCACGTCAACGTCGTTCGGCGCCATCCAGGCGAGGAACCCGGTCAGGCTCGGGACATTCGACTGCTCGTAGGCAAGCGCCTGCGCGAGAAGCACGTCGATACCATCTTCGGCCTCGGGGCCGAGCCGTCCGATCAGCTTCTGCCGCCCCTGGTGCCGGGTCAGCATCCGCTCAATCATTTCATAGGGTCTTAGAAAGTCGGCGCGGTCCCTGAGGTCGCGCAGGATCTTCACCGTGTCGGCAAATTCCGCCTCCCGCGCAAAGAGCGCTTTCCACAGGTACTTTTCGTCGCCCCGAGAGGTGGCGAGTGAATAGAGGCCGCCCTCGCTCAAACCGAAAATCGGCGAGCGCAGGGCGGCGGCAAGCGAGAGGTCGTCCTCGGGCAGCGCCACGAACTCCAGAAGCGCGGTCAGGTCGCGGACCGCAAGCTCGCCGCCAAGCCTGAGGCGGTCCGCCCCGGCAATCTCGAGCCGGGCATCCTTGCAGGCCCGGATGATCTGGTGGAACATTTCCGACCGGCGCTGGACGAGGATCAGGAAATCGCCCTCATGCACCGGGCGCGACCCGTCCTTGGTCTCGATCCGGGTGCCGCTGTCGATCATGCGCCGGATCTCGCCGGCGATGCGGCGGGCAAGAAGGACGATGTGGTGATCCTCGCTCAGAAGGTCCTTCGGGTCGGTCCAGTCCTCATGCTCCGGCTTCACGGTCTTCGGGACCAGCGGCCAGAGGTCGACGCGGCCGGGCATGCGGTCGTGGAAGGCGATGTGCCGCATGGCGCCGCCGACGCCGCGCTGGACACGCTCGTCGAAAGTGAGGTCGACCACACGCAGGATCGCTTCGGACGAGCGGAAGGAATGTTCCAGCTCAAGCGGCTGGAAGGCCATGTTCGCGGCGCGGTATTTCTGGGCGAAATGCGCGCGCATCCGGTCGAAAGCCTCAAGATCGGCACCCTGGAAGGAATAGATCGACTGCTTCTTGTCGCCGACGACGAAGATCGTGCGCTCCACGTCCCTGACGCCCTGACCGGCGGTGAATTCCTCGGCGAGGCTCTCGATCACCTGCCATTGCGCCGGGCTGGTGTCCTGCGCCTCATCGACGAGGATATGGTCGATGCCGCCGTCGAGCCGGTAGAGCACCCAGGCGGCGACGTCCCGGTCCGAGAGGAGCGCCGCGCTGCGCCGGATCAGGTCGTCGAAATCGAGCCAGCCGTGGCGCGCCTTTTCCGCCCGGAAGCGCGGCAGGAACGCAGAGGCCAGCGCGTGGAGCGTGGCGCCCCTCCGTGCTGCCGCCAGCGCGATGCGCAAGGGGCGCGAGGCCTCGACCCGGAGCATCAGCGCTTCGAAAGCCGGCATGAAGGGGGCACAGGGGCCGTCGCGCATCGGCTTGTTCGGAAGGCTGCCTATCTTGGCCGCAAAGGCGCCGGATGTGGCCTTGGCGCCGGTCAGGAGCCGGACCTCAAGGGCGAGGACGTCACGCATCGAAGGCCGCGAGGCGTCGACCGCTGCCAATGTCTCGGCAAGCTTCGCGTCCGTGGCACCCCCGCCCTGCAAAAGGGGAACCATCGCGGCGAAAAGCTCGGCCTCGCCGCCGATGAACACGCTGGCGATGACGTCGCGTTCATCGAAATTCTCGGGAAGACCGAAAAGATTGATGCAGTCCGCAAGGGTCAGGTTTCGCGAGAAAGCGTCACTGTTCTGGCAGATTTCATCGACGATCTCACCGAGATCCGTGCCGGAAGACAGCCGCGCGGCTTCTGTCAGAACTGTCGCGGCGGGGCCATCGGCTATCTCGTTCAGGATCGCGTCAAGCAGATCCCTCCGCGACCGATCATCCAGTTCGACAAAATCCGGCGACACCTGCGCCTCTAGCGGGAAGCGGCGGAGCAGGCCGGCGCAGAAGGAATGGATGGTCTGGATCTTCAGCCCGCCGGGTGTGTCGATGGCCTGTGCGAAAAGCCGCCGCGCCTTACGCAACGTGTCCCGTCCGCTATCGGCGCCAACGCCAAGCTCGGCCAAGGCCCGCCGCAACCCGTTATCCGGCAGCATCGCCCAGTCGCCGAGCCGCGCAAAGAGGCGGTTCTGCATCTCGGTCGCCGCCGCCTTGGTGTAGGTCAGGCAGAGGATGCGCTGTGGCTCGGTCCCGTCGAGGAGAAGCCGCGCCACCCGGTCGATCAGCACCCGCGTCTTGCCCGATCCGGCATTGGCCGAAAGCCAGACGGAACTGGCCGGATCGGCCGCCTCCACCTGCCGCCGGCTGGCGAGGTCAAGGCTCATCCGACATCCTCCGGCACCGGCGCATCGCTCATCTCCCATTCGCCGAGTCGGGCGAGGTGGTCGTAGTCGCCCGTGATCCGCGTCTCGAACACCGCCCGCTGCGCGGTGTAGCCTGTCTCATGCCTGAGGTAGGCGGCGATGAGCTTGTGGAGACCAGCCCAGCTTTCGGCAATGATCTCGGGCGTCAGTTTCGCCGAAAACTCGCCGTCGTCGGAGCCGAGGCCGATATGGGTTGCACCCTCGACCGTGACGATCCCGAGAACCTCGAAGGCCCCGCGCTCCGCCATCGCCGCCTCAAGGCGAAGCTGCTTGTCGAAATGGGTCTGCTGCGGGAAGGTCGGCGGCTTGCCGGTCTTGTAGTCATAGATATGCACCCGCCCGTCATCGAGGACGTCAATCCGGTCGGGCCGGGCCGTCAGAGTGAAATCGAGACTATCAAGGCTCGTTTTGCCCCTTTCTTCGATCAGCTGGGGCCGGCCAAGCGCGGCGCGGCGGAACTCATCCGCGATGAAGGCCGGGGCGATGCGATCAAGCCGGGCGAGGTAGAAATTGCGCGTCGCCGGCCAGGGCACCAGCTCTCCGGCTTCGCTGCGGGCGATGTCCCGCAGCCGGGCAAGCGCCACCGTGGCATCCTCGGACGGGTTGGGGCGCTTGACGAATTCCTCCATGATCTTGTGCAGGACCTGGCCCCTGAGCCGCGCATCCGGCTGCCGGGCGAGAGGTTCAAGCCGCTTCAGCCGCAGGATCTTTTCGGCATAGACCGCATAGGGATCGCGGATCAGGCGGCTGATCGCCGTGACGGACAGACTCCTTGGTCGCGCATCGACGGGCGGTCGCGGTGAGGGCCGCTGCGAGGGCGGCGTCCGGTAGCGCGGTTCGGGTTCTTCGGAGGCGCGGGCGAGACGCAGCCAGCTCTCCCCCCGCTCGCGCATCTCATCCCATGCCTCAACCCCGCCTTGGGCGGGCAGCCCCTTCAGAAGGCTCGCGATCCGCGACATCCAGCGCGACGGCACGGTTTCGCTGTCATCCCCGCGAAGCGCCCGGCTGAGGAATACCTGCGGCGCACCCGCTGCCTGCTGGAAGTCATGCGCCTCAAGCCCGATCTTTCGTTCGGGGGACAAAAGCCCGGCGCGCCGCCGCATCTGGCGCGAGAGCCAGGGATCGGGGGCCGGCGTGCCCGGCCAGACGCCGTCGTTCAGGCCAGCGAGGATCACCAGATCGACGCCCTGCACCCGCGCCTCAAGTGTACCGCGGATCGCGATCAGCGGGTGGGTCGCTTCATCCTGGCGAACGTTGCCGCCGGAAAGCACGGAATCGAGAAGGTCGGCATAGTCGGAGGCCCGCATTTCCGGCGCCTCGCCCGCCGCTGCGGCAAGGTCCCGCATCGCCTTCCGCGCGGCCTCACCGGCGTCTTTTTGCCAAAGCTCGCTTGCCGCAGGATCGCCGCCCGACCCCGCGGCGATGCGCTCGGCAAGTTCCAAATGCATCTCTATCCATGCGGAAAGAGGCTGCCTTCCGCTGGCGCTGCGAAACTCGACTATGCCAATGACCCACTCGATCCAAGGCTCACGCGCCGGGTTGGGCTTGTCCGCAAGCCAGGCCTGAAGGCCAGCGCGATCAGCGGTGAACATGCTGTTCCCACGGAGGCGCAGTTCCAGATCGTGGCTGTGCCGGAGATTGTCCCTCCGCGCCGTGTTGCCGGTGGCGGTCAAAGGGTGCTTCAGCAGGGCAAGCAGAACTTCGGCGCCGGGCGCATCCTGCCCCAGGGCGGCGGTCTGGCGCAGGAAGCGTCCGGGTGCCGATTGCAGAAGCGGCCGCCCGGCGCTGTCGTCCGGCAAGAGGCGCCAGCGGTCGAGCGCGGCGGTGACGCGGCGGGTCAGCACGCGGTCGGGCGAGATCAGCGCTGCGCGCTGGCCATTTTCGGCGGCTTCCCTGAGGACCAGCGCAATCGCCACCGCCTCTTCGCGTGGCGTTGCGGCTTCAAGGACCGTCACGCCGGCCATCGCCGGTGGAAGTTGCCCAAGGCCCGGGCCATCGCTCAACCAGCGGTCGGTGACAGGCGCCGGCCTGAGCGCCAGCGACAGAACCGCGTTCCGCGCCGGATCGGGGGCGGTATCTTGCCGCCATTCGGCAACATCCCGTGATAGAAGATCAAGCCCGCGCAGCAAGGCGTGATAGCGGTACTGGGGATGGTCTTCGGCAGCGAAAACGCCGGAATCGAGACTGTTCCAGACATCTTCGGGCAGGTCGAAATCGAAGCCCGGCAGGATGACCGCACCCTGCGGCAGCGCCGCCACGGCGCGCATCAGGGCCTGTGTCGTGCCGCGCGAACCGGTCGATCCGGCGACCAGAACCGGGTCCGTTGGCGGTGCTTCCCGCCAGCGCCCGGCCAGCCAGTCGACAACCCGACGCCGACGCCCTTCGGGGTCGGGGCGGCTGTCGTCGGACAGGTAGCGGGTCGCGATCCTCAGGAAGGCGAGGCTCTTTTCCCAGTGGCGGGCGTGATCCTCTGCGAAATCGGGGGCTTCGAAAGCCTCGGCCGGGACGCCTTCGCCCTGCATCTCCTCAAGCAGCGTGGCGAGGCTGTCGGCGAGGTCGAAGGCCGCCCGCCCTCCGGCGAAATCGGTCCCGTCTGCCAGCAGTGCCGAGACGAGGCGCATCAGGTCGAACCGCCGCGACAGGGGAGCGACCGGCAGCGGCAGGCCCGGCACCGGGTCGAGCGCCAGATCGCTGACCAGCCTGAGGCGCGGCAAAAGGCACACGCCAGTCCGGTCGAAGGCGGCGCGTACGCTCCGCATCATCCGCCCGGTGTTCAGGTAAAGCGTGACCCGCGCCATCTGTTCGGGCGGCGCCCCGTCGAGGCGCGCGATCAGGCCCCGCACCAGTTCCGTGGGAAAATCCGCGCCGGGCGGAAGGGCAAAGACGCGCGGGCGGCCACTTGGATCAAACATGCCTCATCTCTGCCATGTGCGCCTCGGCAAGCGCAATGGCATCCGGCCGGCCGACATCGCAGAACCCGCCGCGATGCTTTGTGCCGAAGAGCCGCCCTTCGGCGGCCATCTGATCCCAGACCCAGTTGAGCGAGAACTTGGCCTCGGTCATCGCGGCGATGCGTCCGGTCGCGGTGATCTGGACGCCGGTATAGATATATGGCCCGCCGCGCGCGATCCGGCCGTCGTCCATGAGGTCGAAATCGCCCGGGCCCAGGTGCCCGACCGCATCGTCGAGGTGGACGAGAAGCAGGCAGGCCTCCATCCGCGCCGGGTCCCATTCCTGCGCCAGTTCGGTCACGGGGTTGCCGCCGGACCAGACGGCGTCGGTGTTCATGGTGTAGACGGGATCTTCGCCAAGAAGCGGCAGGGCGGCTTTCACCCCGCCTCCGGTTTCCAGCAATTCGTTGGTTTCGTCCGAGAAAAGAATGCCGGGCCGCCCTTTCAGATGGTCGCGGATCATGCCGGCTTTGTAGTGGAGGTTGACGACGATGCGCACGACGCCGGCAGCATCGACCTGCGCCAGCGCGTGGTCGATAAGCGGCAGGCCCCCGACCGCGATCAGGGGTTTCGGCAGGCGATCCGTCAGGGGCGCCATCCGCGTGCCAAGCCCAGCGGCGAAAAGCATCACGGCGTGGGGCATGAAGCGATCATCCTGTCGATACGGGCCGGGGTCGGCTCGGGGAGCGTGGCGCGGATGGCGCGGGACAGGGGCGCCAGCGCCGGATGGGTGAGGTTCGCGGCAAGGTGGCCCCAGACGCGCGGGAAGAAGGCGGCGTAGCGGCGCTTGCCCGCCTGCCGGATGAGCCTTGCGAAGACGCCGAGGATGCGCAGCGCGCGCTGGGCGCCGATCAGCGCATAGACGGCGCGGAACGCACCCGGATCATGGCCGGCCTCGCGGCAGAAAAGGTCGAAGACCGCGGCCTCCGTCCCAGGAGAGAGGTCGCGGCGCGCATCCTGCAGGAAGGAGACGAGGTCATAGGCCGGGTGCGCGGTGACGGCGTCCTGAAAGTCGATCAGGCCAAGTCGCGCCGGGCCGGAACGGTCGGGGAGCCAGAGCACGTTCTCCGCATGAAAGTCACGCAAACTGGTCACAAGGGGCGCGGCGCCGGCGAGGTCGTCGTAAAGCCGGGCGATCAGGTCGGGGATACCCAGCGCCTCAGGGGTCACGGGGGCGTCCATGCCGGGCAGGTACCAGTCGATGACAAGCCGTGTCAGATTAGCGAGCGCGGGGCCGTCAAGCGGTGCGAGGCCGGACGGCGGCGTCACCCGCTGAAACGCCACGAGGAATTCTGCGGTCGCGGTGTAAAGTTCCGCCTCGCGCGTGGGATCTTCCGCCAGCAGGCGGGCAAAAAGCCGGTCGCCGAAATCCTCGACCAGCAGCAATTCTGCCGGCAGGTCAGCGGCGAGGACATGCGGCGCAGAAAACCCTTGCGCGTTGATCCAGGCGGAGAGGTCGGCGAAGCGCCTGCTGCTGCCGCCCGGATCGGCGGAGGCGTCCATCAGGATGGCGTTGCTGCCATCGGCGCGGAGATGCCGCGTGAAACGGCGGGCGGAGGCATCGCCGGCAACGGGAACGGCACGGGCGCCGGACCAGCCGGCACTGGCGATCAGCGCGGCCACCGGTTCGGGGCTAGACATCTGGTATCCCCACGATGTCGGCTGGCAGAAGCGCCCTGAGCTTGTTCCAGCGCGGGTCCGTGGCAAGGATACGGGCGATGCGCAGGTCCTCCGCAGCCTCGGTTGACAAGGTGATGTGAAGGGCGTTTCGCGGGGTGGCTGTGCCAAGGCGATCGGGCCATTCAACGAAGGTGATGGCCGTCTCGAAAGCCTCTTCAAGACCCAGTTCGACGATCTGGGCGGGATTGGTGAGGCGGTAGAGATCGGCGTGCCAGATCTCGGCTTCGGGAAGCACATAGGTCTGGACCAGGGTGAAGGTGGGCGAGGGGATATCCTCGACGAAACCCTCCCGGCTCAGGAGGTGGCGGATGGCGGCGCGACAGAAATGCGACTTCCCCGCCCCGATCGGCCCTTCAAGGAGGATCGTGTCGCCGGGCGCCAGCACATTGGCCAGAGCCACGGCAAGCCTTTCGGTCGCCTCGGGCGAGGCGAGCCGGAGCGTCGCGGCGAGGGAAGGGTTCGCGGAAGGCACCATCCCGCGACTTTTATCGCGGGCGGCGGCTGTCGCAAGGCCGAACATGGCTCAGGCGGCGGCGGATTTCCTCTCGGCCGTGCCTTGCCCGGTCGGCGGCAGCGGCGGCCGGCCCGATAGCGCGGCCGAGAACCCGACCAGCGTGGCCCCACCCTGCAGCGGTACGACCCGGCATTCCAGCCGCCGCCCGTCCGCCATGGCGCAATGGGCGGTCCAGTCCGCCCGTTCGTGGATGTCGCCGACGAAATCGCGGATCTCGCCCCAGAGCGGGTTTGGCAGGGCCAGCGACTGCCAGTGCCGCACCGCATCGGGAATGCGGACGGAACCGAGCGTGGCGGCAGGATCAACCCGCCACAGTGCGGCATAGGCGGCGTTCGACATGATAAGCTCACCGGCGGGCGAAAAGACGACGATGGCCTCCTCCACCGCGTCGATCACCGCCTGGCTGAGCTGGATCTCGGTGCGGAAGCTGCGGGTCATCGCGGTTTCGGCGCTGATGTCCTCGAAGAGGAAGGCCAGCGACCCGTCGGCATGGGGATGGCCGGTGACGCGATAGGTCAGACCCGAGGGCAGAAGCCAGGTGTCCTCGTACTGGCCCTGTGCCGCGGCCCGTTCAAGTTCCGCCATCTGCTGGCGCCAGAGGCTGTAATCCTTCGGTTCCGGGATCACCCGGGCCTCGCGCAGACGGTCGAGGAAGGATGGCAGACTCGGGCGGGCCGACAGGAAATCGACGCCGAGATAGGTCAGGTCGAGAAGGGCCGGGTTGAAGAGTTGCAGCTGGCGGTTGCGGTCAAAGATCGCAAGCCCGATCGGGACATGGGCGAAGGTCTTGGTCAGCGTCTGCACGAATTCGCGCTGGGTCCGTTCCGCCCGCACCGCCGCATTCGCCGAAATCGCGTAATAGAGCGTTCCGCCGCCCGACGCGTAGCTGTGGCAGTCGTACCAGCATTCGGCCATATGCGGCCGGGCGGCCACCGAAAGCCGCCGCGTCGCATCCTCATGCGGGGCGCTATGCGGAAAGAGCGCCGGGATCGGCCAGGTCAGGTCATCCTCGCGCAGCTGGTCGCGCTCCATCACCTTGAAAAGGTAGGCGCCATTGGCCCAGACGATGGTGCCGGAGGCATCGGTGCGCCAGATCAGCATCGGTGCCTGCGACAGGCACTCCCGCAGCCCAACCAGTTCGTTTTCCTGTGCCCTGAGGCTGAGACTGTCGACGAGAACGCCCATGCCTTCGCGCGCGGTATCCTCGACCGTGAGGCGCGTCAGATCGCCAAGGCATTCGGCGCGGACGGCGATGCTCGTGCCTTCCTCGCCCGCAAGCCTGATCTCGCCCCGCTGCGGCAGGTCAGCAAGGGCCGGTCCAAATCCTGCGATGGAGCGCGACAAATGGTCCGAGAGCCGCTTCCAGTCAGAACCTTCGCCAGGCAGGGCGGCGAGAAGCGCGCGTGCGGACCGGGTTGCATCAACCAGGGCGCCGTCTTCGAAAAGGAAGGCCGCCTGTTCGACCGGGCCGGGTGCGAAATCGCCGAGCGAGGCCCGGCGGGGACCGGGAAGGCCGATCCTCGGCATCACGAAAAGCGCAGTGAGTGCAGCGCCCAGCGACGAAAGGATGATCGCCGCGGCCAGAAAGAAAGACGTCAACATGGTGGTTTCGTATTCCCCGAAGGTCTGCGCCCCGGGCCGAAGATGTCTCCAAATCGGTTAACGCCGCATTAATGCGCGACGGCGGCGGCACGTTCAGGGCTGGTGCCGGGGGTTTTCACCCAAGGGGTCGGAAGGCATCGCCTCGATGAGCGCGCGCGGCCAGGAAACCTCGATCACCGCGCCGGATCGTTCGGGGCGCTCATGCTCTGCCAGAAACGGATCGGCGGCGTTCATGAATTGCAGGGTGGCGCCGGTTCGTTCGAGCAGCGTCTTGGCAATAAAGAGCCCCAGCCCCATGCCCTGATAGCCGGGCCGCGGATCACGTTCATCCTCGCGTCGGCGGCGCACGAAAGGGTCGCCGATCCGCCCGATCAGGTCCGGCGGAAACCCGGGCCCGTCATCGGTGATGCGGACCCTCACATGGCTTTCGCTCCAGGAAAGGTCGATCCAGATCTGCATTCGCGCAAAGTCGACCGCGTTCTGGACGAGGTTGCGCAGGCCGTGGATGATCTCGGGTCGGCGCAGGACTATGGGTTGCGTCTTCAGGTCCGGCGAGTCGCAGTCGGGCGTGAAATTCAGTGTCTTTCCACGCCCGATATGCGGTTCTGCCGCCGCCTGTATCACGACAGTAAGCGGCGCGCTGCGCAGGTGCAGGTCGTCCTTCCCGGTGCGACCCATCGATCGCAGGATATCCCGGCAGCGGTCGGCCTGTTCGCGGATGAGAACGGCGTCGTCTTTCAGATCGGGGAATTGCCCCAGATCGCCGATCATCTCGGTGCTCACCAGCTTGATCGTGGCGAGCGGGGTGCCAAGTTCATGTGCGGCGGCGGCGACGACACCCCCAAGGTCGGTAAGCTTCTGCTCGCGCGCGAGCGCAATTTGCGTCGCCAGAAGCGCGCGGCCCATCGATTGCATCTCGGACGCGACCCGGTGCGCATAGACGCCAAGGAACACCACGCCGGTCACGATGGCGAGCCAGAAGCCGAAGCCGAACATCCAGGGCACCTCGATCGGTTCGCCGTTGGCAAGGCGAAGCGGAAGATTGAACACTGAGATCACCGTGACGAGCACGATGGTAACAAATCCGATGAAAATGGTGGCGCGGGTTTGTAGCGCCGTCGCCGCAATAGTCGCCGGAGCCAGGATCAGCAGCGCGAAAGGATTGTTGAGTCCGCCGGTGAGGAACAGAAGCAACGAAAGCTGCAGCGTGTCGAACAGCAGTGCCAGAAGGGTTTCAAGTTCGCTCAGCCGCTTGCTTTGTGGGTTAAAGTAGATGGAGACGAGGTTGAAGACGACAGCCACGCCGACAACCATCAAGCATACGCCGAGATGCAGCTCGATCCCATAATAGCGCCACGCCACCACAAGCGCGACGAGTTGGCCCACGATCGCCATCCAGCGCAGTAGGATCAGTGTTCTCAGGCGGACCCAGTCGCTTGGCCCGCCAAGACCGGGGCCGGAAATGCCGGGAATGCCGGAACCGATTGGATTGGCCGCGTCCATCTGCGTCCTTGTCGTCAGTTTTGGCTGCAAGGCAATTGATAGTCGGACGCTGATGCGCGATCAATGCGCGCCGCAAGACCCCGGGGGACGAAGTATGACCACATCCACGCGCCGCTACGCCATTGCGGCGGTCACGGTGGCCGCCGTCGGCCTGACGGCGATCTATGCCGTGACCAGAACCGGCGGCGTCGATCAGTTCGCGGCCTGCCGCACCACGGCCATTGTCGGCGGCCCCGGCGCCATTGGCGGGCCGTTCACGCTGACCGATGAAAACGGCCGCAAGGTGACTGAGAAGGACGTGCTCACCGAACCGAGCCTCGTCTATTTCGGATATACATTTTGCCCCGATGTCTGTCGGGCCGATACCGCCCGCAATGCCGAGACGACCGATGCGCTTGAGGAAATGGGCCATCTCGTGCAACCGGTCTTCATCTCGGTCGATCCCGCCCGAGATACGCCGGAAGTCCTGAAAGAGTGGACGGATTACATTCATCCGCGATTGATCGGACTGACCGGAACGCCAGAAGAAATCGCCGCCGTCACAAAAACCTACAAGACCTATTTCAAGACTCCCGACGACAAGGCCGATCCCTATTACCTCGTCGATCACATGACCCAGACCTACCTCATGCTCCCCGGTGAGGGTTTCGTGGAGTTCTTTGACCGCGAGACAGATCCCGAAACGATGGCGTCGCGCGTTGCCTGCTTTCTTGATGCCGCAGCCGGGCAAAATTGACCTGACTGATCCCGCGACCTAAAATAATGCAGAAGAATGGAGGCGTCGCATGACGGAAGACACCAGCCTGGACCTCGGGCCTGACACCAGCCTTCTTCTGGTCGATGATGACGGCCCATTTGTCACACGTCTGGCGCGAGCGATGGAAAAGCGCGGTTTCAAGGCCGAGACGGCCGAAAGCGTCGAGGCCGGACGGGCCGCCGCACTCGCCCGCCCGCCGGCATATGCGGTTGTCGACCTCAGGCTCGGCGATGGCAACGGCCTTGACGTTGTCGAACTGCTGAGAGAGCGACGCCCGGATTGCCGGGTGGTGGTACTGACCGGTTACGGGGCGATTGCCACCGCTGTGGCCGCGGTTAAGATCGGCGCCATCGACTATCTTTCAAAGCCCGCCGATGCGAATGACATCGTAAATGCGCTCTTGGCGCGGGAGGAATCTCTGCCGCCGCCGCCGGAAAATCCGATGTCGGCGGATCGGGTGCGCTGGGAACATATTCAGCGCGTTTACGAACTTTGTGACCGCAATATTTCTGAAACCGCACGGCGTCTGAATATGCATCGCCGCACGCTTCAGCGGATTCTTGCTAAGCGCAGCCCGAAATAACTTCAGTCGACGCCCTGTTCTAAAACACAGGTTGAAAAAACAATCACTCCGGCGCTATCTCTTTACCCAAGGGCAGCAGCATGGGGGTAAAATGTCCACCGCACTCGAGAATATGTCGTTGAAGGAACTCAAGGCACTTCACGCGCAGGTCGGGCGTCTCATCGACGGCTACGAAGACCGCCGCAAGCAGGAAGCGCTGCGCGAGCTTGAGGAAAAGGCGCGGGCGCTGGGCTTTTCGCTGGATGAGATCGTCGGCGCGAAAGTTGCGCGCAAGCGTGCACCGGCGAAAGCCAAATATGCCAATCCGGCAAACCGTTCGGATACCTGGACCGGCCGTGGCCGCAAGCCGCGCTGGGTGGAAGCGGCCCTGAAGTCGGGTAAATCTCTCGCGGACCTCGCGATCTAGGTCGCGTTGACAAAAGGG
>DJUV01000040.1 GCA_002440625.1 Rhodobacteraceae bacterium UBA6273
GGCAAGGGCAAGGGCAAGCCGGGCAAGGCCGGTGCCACCATCGGCACCTCGCGCCGGCCGATCTTTGGCGGCGACGGGATTCACCTGCAGTTCTTCGACGGGCATGTCGAACGTCTCCGCGCCGGCCAGTTCGAGCGGACGGACAAGGCCGGGCGAATCATCGAACGCCGTGTTTCCACCGCGGGGGACCTTCGCCGGCTTCGCTCGCTGGAGGCGGAGTTCGCGGCGAAGGGCAGGGCCAGCGGCATCGTCACCGTAGCCGAGATCGACGAACGTTCGGGTCGTGTCGAGATCACTGATTTCCGTGGCTGGCGCGAGACGCTGATCCGCGCGCGCTATGAACTCAGCGATCCGAATGGCCGCACCGTCACCCTTCGGGCGCTGGTGACCGACGACATCCAGCGGGTCCGCAGCCTCCTCTCCCTGAACTGAGGCACGGGGCGCGTCATTTCGTCCAGTGGCCGCGCGCGATCACCGCCGCCTCGACCCGGTTCCGCGCATGCAGCTTTTGCAGGATCGAGGTCATGTAGTGCTTCACCGTCTTTTCCTGCAGGTCGAGTGCGAGCCCCACCTCCTTGTTGCTCTGCCCCTCGGCGACAAGCCTCAGGATGTCCTCTTCGCGCTTCGACAGATCGTCGATGGGGTTGGGCGCCTTCCGTGCGCCACCCTCGCGCATCGCATTGAGGATGCGCCCGGCGAGCGTGGGGGAGACATAGGTGAGACCGCGCGCGAGGTCCTTGACGATGGCGACCAACTCCCGCGAGCCGATGCCCTTGAGAAGATAGCCCGCGGCACCAGCCTTCAGCGCGCGCATCACGTCGTCATCTTCTTCGGAGACGGTCAGGATCGCGACCTTCGGCGGCGCGTTCCCGGCGCGGATGCGGCGCAAGGCCTCGATCCCGCCGCCGCCGGGCATGGAAAGGTCAAGAAGGACGAGATCGGGCCTCAGTTCATGCGTCAGGGTGACGGCGCTGTCGGCATCCTCGCCCTGGCCGACGACCTCGATCCCGGGATCGTCGGCAAGGGCCCGCGCGACCCCCTCGCGGTAAAGGGGATGATCGTCGGCGACGACGATCCTGATCCGTCCGTTTCCGCTCATGCGACCTCCAGTTCCATGATGATCTCTGCGCCCGGCCCGTCTTCGCGGTTCTTCGCGGTAAAGACACCGCCGAGGCTTTCGACCCGGTCACGAAGCCCGGCAAGCCCCATGCCGCCGCCATCCTCCGCCGGTGTCGGACTGGCCGGGAAGCCCGGGCCCTTGTCACGCACGGTAAGCCGAAGCCGTCCTGCGCCGCAGGTCAGGCTCACCTCCTGGCCTGATGCGCTACCGTAGCGCCAAGCGTTGCTCAGGCCCTCTTGCACGAAGCGGTAAAGGCAGATCTTGGCGGCGGTCGAAAGCGTGCAGCCCGGCGCGACATCGCAGTTGACCGCGACCGGCGCGGCGGTGCGTACGCGGTGAGCTTCGGCGACGGACTGCACGATGTCGGTGGCACTCCGCGTCTCGATATCCGGCAGCGACAGCCCGCGCGAGATGGTCCTTATCTCCCGTATCGCATCCTTCACCGCCCGCTCGACCCGTTCGACATCGCCCGCGTCCGCCGCTGTCTCCCGCAGGGCATCGAGCCTGAGTGCCACATAGCCGAGAAGCTGCGCCGGGCCGTCATGGAGGTCGGCGCCGATGCGCCGCAGCGCCTGGTCGTTCATCGCAGAGGTCCGCGCCGCGGCACCCTGGACCCTTTCGCGCAAGAGCCGGTTGCGGTCGTTGAGCGCCTGCACCTCCGCTAGCCGCTCGGTCAGCGCGGCGCGCTGGCGGTCGATAGTCCGGCTGCCGCCAAGGACGATGAGATAGAGAAGCGCGCCGATCGAGGAGAAGATCAGCGCAACCGCAACCCAGGCCTTCTTGCGAGCCGAGGCAAGTTCCGCCTCAAGGCTGGTCGCGACCTCGTAGAACTCCGCCGCGCCGATCACCTTGCCAGACCAGACCTCACGGATCGGGCTGTAGATTTCCAGGAGCGGGACGCCGAGTGCCAGTTCCCGCTTGTCCTCTTCGTCGGTCAGGTTCTCTAACGAAGCACTGACCTCTCCCGCAAGCGCTTTGCGCAGGTCATCCGACAGTTGGAGGCGCTTGCCAACGATGGCGGGATCGCTTGCCTCCACGACAAGGCCGTCGGGCTTCCAGAGCTTGAACGACACCACCCGGTCGCCAAGCGATGTGCCGCTGAACAATTCCTCGATCGCCCGTTTCGCGCCAGGCGAAAGCGTATCGGAATCGGCAAGGTCCTGGCTCAGGGGTGCGACGATGCTGTCGATGTACTGCGCGGTGGAAAGGGCGGTGTTGCGCACGACTCCGTCTTCGATCCGGTTGGCGACAAGGCGCCCGACAAGCGCCATCGACAAGAGCATGACGCAGCCGCCGGCGATGGCGAACTGCGCGACAAGAGAGAGCGACCTCCAGGACGTGAGCGGCACCTTGATGACCCGAAACTTCCGGTGCCCTACCTTCGGCGAAATCTCTGGCCTTGAATACGGCCTTTGGTCTGATGAACGCGGTCGCGGCAGGGCGTTGCCGAGCCGCAACGGGCGGGGAGGGGCGGCAGATTTTTCGCGGCCGCAGCGCCTTTTTCCGGTAACGAAAGGAATCGCCCGATGGTGGTAGGCGGGGTCAGATCGGCCCCTTGCCTGACCTTGCGCCGCAATTGGCGGAAGCCATGCACCAATCAAAGAAAAACAAGATGAATGAACCGTTTACGAGAACCGGGACATGTCCGAAAAGCCAAGTGGTCAGCTCAACCTTAAGGCGGTATTACTGCACGTATTGAGAGAGTGAAAATTGTAAGTGGTTATTCAAAGTTCGTGTCGTGACGAGTACCGCTGTATGCAAACTCGTGCCCATGAAGACCAGTGTTCTTTCGGTCTTCATGGGCACGGATGTTCTTCCCTGAAATCAGAGGCAAGAGACTGGCCCAGCCAGAATTCTGCGCTTCGTTCGGCCTGATCTGGCGTCAGAGTGGCATTCGGCGCCTGAAGTATGCGTGGCCGCCCTCAGGGGGTTGGCGAAACGCCAAGAAATCGCGCCAAAGCGCGAATTTTTCATGCCTGACAATCGGTTTATTTGGCTCCGGCGGTAGGGATCGAACCTACGACCAATTGATTAACAGTTTTCTGGGCTAGACGGCTGGTGGGCGGCTAAGCTAGGCTAAGCCAAGCGAATACAAGCACTTGAGACTAGCACCCACCCCCATAGACTGGCGCGAACAGATACCTTGGCCCCATCTGAGCCTTACGTCAGCCTTACGTCAACCCCGGAGCGCAACCCATGACCACGATACCCTCCAAGGCCCGCCTGACTGACGCGATGGCGGCCAAGTTCCCCTTCCTCTCCTCCGGCCAGAAGCTGGTGGCCGACGATGAACAGCCCGGGCTCTACCTCAAGGTGGGCAAGGGGGCGAAGTCGTGGGTTGTCCAGACAGAGGTGCGGGTGCTGGACGACAAGATGAAGCCTGTCCGCAAGACCGTGCGCCGGGCCTTCGCCGCCTTCCCCGAGCTTGGTGTCAAAGAGGCCCGGGCGAAGGCGAAGGGCGAGCTTGCGGCGATCCTTGCCGGGGAGGGGCTGGGCAAGCCCAAGGCGGGCATCACCCTTGGGGAGGCGTGGGGGCTCTACAAGGCGGCACTGACCAAGGCCGGAAAGAGCCCTGCGACAATCTACAGCTACCGCAACGCGGTGGAGACGGAACACCTGCTGGGCATCTGGCGGGACACCGCACTGTCGGACCTCGCCACGCCCGAGGGGGCAGCGCGCGTTGCGGCACGGCATGAGGCGATCACGCAGCGGGAGACAGACCCGAAGCACGGCGGGGCCTATGCCGCCAACGGGGCGATGCGGACCCTGCGCGTGATCTACAACTGGGCCTTGGAGCGGGGGCATGTAAAGCCGCACCCGGACGGCTGGACCCCGACACGGCAGGTCACGTTCAACGTGGAGGAGGCCCGCGACAGCGCCATGAGCCGCCGGGACCTGCCCGGCTGGTGGGCAGCTTACTCCGCCATGGACAACCGGGTGCGGGCGGAGTTCCAACTTTTCCTGCTGCTCTCCGGCAGCCGGAGCGGGGCGATTGCGGTGGCCCGGTGGGAACACCTTGACGTGGCGGGGCGTCGGCTGCACATCCCCACGCCCAAGGGCGGGAAGGCCCGGGCCTATGACATCCCCCTGACCCGGCCCATGCTGGCCTGTCTCGCCCGGGCGCGGCGGGCGGCGCGGGTGTATCAGCCCATCCTGTCGCGTGAGTGGATGTTCCCCGGGGACCCGTCCAAGTCCAAGCGGGGCGAGTTTGCGGGGCACATGTCGCTGTTCGCCACGACTGACGCCGCGCTCCCCTGCTCTGGGCACGGGCTGCGCCACACCTACCGCAACGCCTGCACTTGGGCCGGGGTGGAGGAGAACCTGTCCAAGAAGCTGATGAACCACAGCCAGCGGGGCGATGTTCACTCGGGCACCTATGGCAGCCGGGAGGGTGTCTGGCCTGACCTTCTGGACGCCCAAGAGCGGATCACTGCGACCATCATAGACCTTTGCCAACAAGAACCGGGGGCTAGACGCAGGGCGGCATAGTCGGGTAAAGTCTCAAGACTGACTATGCATCCGCGTCGGCCCACCGGGAAGTGTCGAACGCGGGGAGCGCCCACAGCAGGGGGCGCGGGCTCCCCCGGAGTTTGAGCCTGTCACCAACCGACCGCTTCCGCAGGCGGTCTGGAATGGTGACAACCATGAATCCAGACATCGACCCCGCCGCTCTTGCGAAGCTGATTGCCCGGGAGGTCGCTGCCGAGCTGGCAGACGGCTACGCCACCGGGCGCTATGCACCCCCGTCTGAATACCTGACCACCGAACAGGCCGCAGCGTTCCTTGGGCTGATGCCCGGCGGGATGGAGACGATGCGCAAGGAGGGGCGCGGCCCGTCCTATGTCCGCGCGTCCCAGAAGCTGGTGCGCTACCGCGTTGCCGACCTGCGCCACTGGATGGAGCAGCACCTCGTGCGGGGTGCCAGTGAATGAGCGGGGATCACGAAATGGAAAGCGCCCCCCGCCGGGAAACGGGAGGCGCTCAGGAGAAAAACGGTGGTGACCGCGTCCCTTGCCGGAACACCTCCAATATACCGGGGATTGACGGGGCGGGCGAGGGCGAAGGCTTGTTGCCGTCCAAGGACGCAGTGCGCGCGGCGCTCCGGCTGATCCACCCCGAGGGGCCTTGGCACGTCAGCGCCAAGCGGGAGAAGGGCTTCACCGGGAAGGTGTATGCGCCCGATGCGGAGGGTGGCGCGGCTGGATGGGCGGTTGCCCAGAACCGGACCCTGAACGCCTATGTGTCGATTGCGGCGCTGCGGGCGGGCTGGCAGGGCGACAAGGCCACCAAGGAGGACGTGGGCAGCGTCGGGTGGCTCTGGGTTGACCTTGACCCGCGCCCCGGGGAGGAGCTTGGGCCTGAGCGGGCGCGCATCCTTGCCCTTCTGACCGACCGGCTGCCCAAGGGTGTCCCGCCGCCGTCCGTCATCATCGACAGCGGGCGCGGCTTCTGGGGCCTCTGGCGTCTGGCGCAGGCCGTGGTGATGCCGCCCGCCGATGACCCTGCATGGGACGCCGCGCGGGCGTCGGTGGAGGACCGGAACCGGGGCCTTGAGCTCGCCTTCGGGGCTGACCGCTGCCACAACATGGAGCGGGTGATGCGCCTGCCCGGAACGGTGAACCGCAAGCCGGGCGGGCGCTTGGCGCGCGTCGTGCGGGCCGATGCGTCGGTGTTTGACCTGACCGCCTTCCCCTCCGTCCCTGACCCGGGGGCTGGGCGGGCGGTGGCCGTGGCCGGGCGTGTCGCTCCGGCGCTGCCGTCCGACCTCCCCGCCGTGCCCTTTGACGCCAGTGGACGGCCCGACCTGCCCGTGTCTGACCGGACCAAGATGCTGATCGTGCAGGGCCGCGACCCTGACGACCCGGGGCGCTACAAGAGCCGTTCGGAGGCGTTCTGGGCAGTGATGTGCGACCTTGCCCGGGCGAATGTCCCCGACGACATGATTGCCGCCGTGGTCCTGAACCCCGACTTTGCGATCAGCGGCCACCCGCTGGACCAGCCCAAGTCCCGCCAGTATGTCGCGCGCCAGATCGGGCGGGCGCGGGCGGAGGCTGACGACAGCTTTGACTGCGACAAGGAGGGCAGGCCCTATGCCACGTCGCAGCGCAACATCCGCTTGGCGATGCGCAAGCTGGGGGTGGTGGTGCGCCACGACCTCTTTGCGGGCCGGGACCGGATTGATGGGCTGGAGGGTTTCGGCCCGCCGCTGGATGATGCGGCCGCAAACCGCCTGTGGCTGCTGACCGATGAACAGTTCAAGTTCCGGCCCTCACGCGACCTGTTCCTGACCGTGATCGGTGACGCGGCCCGGCAGAACGCCTTCCACCCTGTCGCGGAATACCTTGCCGGGCTCCGGTGGGATGGCGTCCCCCGGATCGGGCGGTGGCTTGTCACCTACGGCGGTGCAGGCGACACGACCTATGCACGGGCGGTGGGGGAGTTGATCCTTGTCGCCGCCGTGCGGCGGGTGCGACAGCCGGGGGTGAAGTTCGATGAAATGTTGGTGCTGGAAAGCCCACAGGGCACGAACAAGTCCACGGCCCTGAAGGCGCTGGCCGTCCGGGATGACTGGTTCACCGATGACCTTCCGCTGAATGCCGAGGCCAAGCGCGTGATTGAAGCGCTCTCCGGCAAGTGGATTGTCGAGGCAGGCGAGTTGAAGGGGATGCGGCAGGGCGGGGCCAACCACCTGAAGGGCCTGCTGTCCCGCACCCATGACAAAGCCCGGATGGCCTATGACCGCCTTGAGCGGGAGGTCCCGCGCCAGTGCGTGATCGTTGGCACGACGAATGACAGCCGCTACCTTCGCGACACGACCGGCAACCGCCGCTTCTGGCCGGTGGCCGTGACGGGGTTTGACCTTGAAGCCCTCCGCCGGGACCGTGACCAGCTTTGGGCGGAGGCGGCTGCAAGGGAGGCCGAGGGCGCACCTATCCGGCTGGACCCGGCGCTGTGGGGCGATGCAGCGGCGGAACAGGACGCCCGGCGGGTGGAGGACCCATTCTATGAATCCCTGCACTCCGCCCTTGGGGAGGAGATGGCGGGCAAGCTCCGGGCCGGGGATGCATGGCGCATCGTCGGGCGTGTCGCCGGGATGCGGACGCAGGATGACATGGAGCGGCTGGGGGACGCGATGCGTCGGCTAGGGTTCGACAGGAAGCAGCGACGGTTTGGGCTTGCAAACCCCGAATGGTGCTACGTCCGGGGCGACGGCGTGCTGCGGATCGTGCCGGAGTTCGGGCCGGATGACCAGCACGTTGGCACCCATTTGGAGGGGGACAAGCACCGGGAGCCGTTCTAGGCGGTTACGGGGTTACGGAGCGGTATTTCTGCGGTTACGGCTAAGTGTCTGGCTGCATGGCGGAAATGCCCAACGTAACCCCCGTAACCCCGCGTAACGCCCAGTTCCCTAGACCCCTGCGGCAGGGGGCCGGGAGCCCAAGGGGAGCGCTTTCCCCGCCTCCGGCCTTCCTTCCCCTCTGTCCCTATAGGGGGTTACGGGGGTTACGGTGGAATAAGGGCCAGCGGCGGATAGACTTAGCCGATACCCCCCGGGCGTTACGTTGCCGGTTACGGGGGGCGTTACGGCGGTGCCCTTGGGCATCGGTGCGGGGGTGTGGAAACCATCGGTTTGCGCGCTCTGCGTGGTGCCTAAAGGCCCCGTCCAGCCCGCCAACAAGACCCGGGCAATCCGGCTGCCACCCCGAAAGTCCCCGCCGCGCTGGACCCGCCGCACCCCACCTTTCTGGGCGGTTAGCTCCGCCCCGGGGCAACCCCCATTCCGACCGCTTTAGGACTAGACGGATGGATGGCGTTCACGCTATGTTCCGTCACTGGATGCAACCTCTGGTTGTGTGCAGCCAACCCGAGAAATGGAGCACCAACATGACGCTGACCGATACCCTGACCGCCTTCCTCGCAGAGGTCCCCGCTGCCACCCACGCCCGGATTGACGAGATTGTCGCCCACCCGGCCATCGGCGAGGGCTTTGACCGCAAGTTCTTCCCGGGCGTGTTCGCGCGGCGCGTCAGCGTCCAGCGCAAGCTGGAGAACATTATCGCCCACGAGGCGCGCTGTGCCGCCCAGCGCGGGGAGGTCTGAGCTATGGGCACCCCCTCCGCATTCCAACTCATTCCCGCCGCCCCGGAACCGAAGGCCCCCCGCAAGCGCAAGCCGAAGGCCGCACCCGCTGCCGCCGCTGCGCCGGAGGTGGCCCCCGTGCCCGAGCCCCAGCCCGTCGCCCAGCCCGTCGCCCAGCCCCAGCCGAAGGCCCAGCGCCGCAGCCGGGGGATCAACCTGGCCCCGAAGGCGGAGGCGAAGGCATGCCGCTATGGGACCAAGCAGGCGATCCTTGTTGACCTGTT
>DJUV01000044.1 GCA_002440625.1 Rhodobacteraceae bacterium UBA6273
GGGACAGGGTGACTTTCTGGGCTGTTTTCGCCATCAGATTTTCTCCACGACGGGCGCCGGGAGCCACTCTCCCGATCTCACTCACCGTCACCCCTCAAACCCCCAACCTTTCCCTCTTCGAAGTGGGCTCCATGTTTACCGGGGTATACATGGATCAAGAGGGGGCTATGTTTACCCGGGTATACATCAAGCAATGGTCATACGCCGCGCTGACGCAGCGCTGCAGTTTGTGAGGGAGCGGAACATACGGACGAAGTCGATGCCTTCACTGGCCGCCCGATTGGCCAGTGCTTGTAGATAGGCCCTCGGCTGCCGAATTCTGTCGAACGCCTCAATAATACCAAGAATGGCTAGTGCCGAGCCAAGCGCGCCCATCGCTTTTCGTGCAGCCTCTACGTCGGTTTTCGCTAGTCCAACCGCCGGAGCAAGGGTGTCGGACAATCGAACGACATCGCCCCAATCCTTTGCAGTTACAGCAGCGAACGATACTGCATTCTTGGCCAGGGCCATGCACTCAGACACCGTGATATCGTTGGTTGGTCCGACATCAGTGCTTTCTGGATCGCTGGATCGATTGGCTGTGCTTACTTTCTCAGGCGCAGCTTCAGATTCATAGTTTTCTTTCTTTGACTTCTGAATGTGCCGGTCATTTTGACTGTCGCTGACGGTCAGTGCATCTGCAACGGACGATGTCTCAGCGCTTGTCTGGGGAAGGTTTTCCTGCAGTTCCTGAATGAGACCGGCCAGTTGTTCTGAAGACAATGAACGACGCAGTGAGCGGCACGCAAGGTCGTGAAGTGCGGGCTGAATGGTCGCAGCCCCGTGGTAAAGAATGTCCCTGATCATTGACCGGAGCGCTTTGCACCGAATTTCTTCTCGGGAGCATTCTTCTGCAAGTGCGATGAGGTGATCGCGGATACCGAATAGCGGCGCGAGGTCGATGCCGTAGGTTAGTTTGGCTTCGGCGCACTCATCTTGTACCCGATATCGCTTTCCGTTCGGGCTCGACTTTCGAGCCAGCAATCCGTTTGCCTTCAGATTGGTGAGGCGGCGCCTTAGTGTGCGTTCGTCGATCCCGTCACAGCGCTCGATCAACGCCCTGTTGGAGGCAAAGACAACAAGTGAGTTTGGGTCGGCCGACTGGGGCACGAACGACAGAAGACCTCGCAGAACCGCAATGTCGCGGTCTCTCAGACCAAGAGGTTTGCGGCAACGGCGTACCAAATCCAGAAGCGACCAGCGCGCGTCTTCCGTCTTTACCGGCGTCACAGTGCTGCGGTCGTTCAGATATGAAGAATTGGTACGCCGAACGTGCCGCTGCACGGGCGAAGACATGACATGTTCCATGTTTAATCGGGCGGAACGCTCGGGTCAGCCGAGTGAAGACCTTGCAACCATGCCTGTCAGCGTCCGTTCTTCTCCAGAAAAAGGATAAAAGATATCGGATCACCGCGAAGCGATGTTGCGTGCGATTCGGGCCTGCGCTAGTCTGCTCGTGCTAGAAGATGAGCATTCTCAGGGTTGGCGCCCTGTGTTTTGCGCGGGCCTTCCGGGTGGTTTCCATTCGGGAGGCCTATCCTTTTCCGACACTGCTCCTCTGTTGTTCTCGTTGCATTTCCTCAGTCCTTCTTCTTGGACTGACTGAGAAATTCTTCATGCAGGCGCGAGAAGACGTCATCCGCGTTTGAATGCAGCCACGCCACGAAATCCCTGTGTTGCGCCGTTGGCCGGAAGCCCAATGCCCCTTTGGTAAGGGCGACTTCTCCCAGAGCGGACCCATCCTGCGCCATCAGCGTGAAGGGCGTTGTGCCCTTTTCTTGGCGTTTTTCTTTAGCGGTATCCGCCTTTGGGAGAGCTTTCACCCAGGCCGCAAATCGTTCGTCTGAGCTGGAACCTTCAGGGAAAGGGGCAGGGTGGACCGAAAAAACGTCGATCTTCTTCTCAAGCACCACAACGGCGAGTTCGTACCAGCGTTTCCATCCGATCGACGGCGCGGCACCGATGCGTTCCAGCACTTGTCTCGGAAATGCCTCGCGCACCTTGCGCATGTGCGACGTATGGCTGCGGTTCACGTTTAGCGCGTCCTGAACCACGCGCGCATCGTAGCCCGCCTCCTCCAGATCGCCTGCAAACAAAGCTTTCTCGATGAAAGACGGGTCCTTGCGAAGGTTGTTTTCCTGGCCTTGCGCTAGGACCGCCTCTTCGTCGGAAAGGGTGCGGATCAGGGCTTTGACCGGCGTTCCCAAGCCACGGATTGCAGCAAGCCTGCGGCGCCCGTAAACCACCTGATACCGACCGCTCAGTTTCGGGTGCGGCCGCAACAGGATCGGAACCTGCTGGCCGTGTTTGGAAATGCTTTCGCGCAAGTCGGCTATGTCGTCGTCTAGCGCTCCGATGCGATCCTTTAACCCGGTGTCTTCAATCAGTTCGGGATCGATGTCCTGCACTGATCGAGCCCCGACACTGCGCAGATCGTTGCGGATGGCTGCGATCGGCCCAGCACTTTGAAACACTTCTGGCATCTTGGCGGTCGGGCGGGGCAGGGGTGCCTTGGCATCTTCTTCCGGCCGAGAGGCGGGAGTGATGCCTTCGAACATGTTCTTCCTGGCCATCTCAGCCGCGCCCCCATGCTTTGTGGATGTCTTGTTCCAGCTCCCGCGCGACAGCGTTGATTGATTCCATCGCGCGGTCATAAGTGTTGCGGTTCATGCTACCGCGACCGACCTCGAACAACGTCTGATGTGTAAGGCCTGCGTCCGAGACGGCTGTGGACTTCAGAAACGTCTCGGTCATCACACGTTTGCCAAAGTTGGCACGTAGCAGTCCGGCAACCTGCGCTTGCGGCCCGTCCGAAGGTTCGAAGCGAGAGACCAGGTAGCGGAGAAAGTCGTACTCCAACGTCATTCCTGCGTCCCTGATCGTATCGAGTAAGGATGAGGTCATGGTCAGAAACTGGGCCAAGGATGCCACGTCGATAAAGTTTGGCACCACTGGAATGATGATCGAAGACGAGGCCACAAGAGCCGAGAGGGTCAAGAACCCAAGCTGCGGCGGGCAATCGATGAACACCAGATCATAGTTGGCTTCAACCGAGAGGATTGCTTCGCGAAGCCGCAGGTAAAAGGGTGGTTCGGAGCCACGCCGAAGGGCGTAGGGGGTCTCGGTCTCATACTCCGACAGGATCAGGCCACCGGCGGCTATGTCCAGGCCGTGGAAGTAGGTTTTCCGCACCACCTCGCTCATCGGCACAGGGTTCTCATACCGGATGGCATCATAGATCGTGCCTTGATGCGTGAAGTCGATTTCAGGCCGCAAACCGGTCATCGACGAAAGCGAGGCCTGCGGGTCCATGTCGATCACCAGCACCCGGTAGCCGTGCAAGGCATACCATTGGCTGAGATATGCCGCGGTCGTCGTCTTCGCTGACCCGCCCTTGAACGACACGCAAGAGATTATCTGCAGCGGCTCTGATCCGACCCGCCCGCGCAGATAAAGCGAAGGGTCGCGGGTGGTTCGCGCCAGAGCCAAACGGATCTGCGCAAGGTCGTCGGCTGAGTACAGTTTCCTTCCACGCTCATCGAGCGGGACGTCGGGGATCTTGTCCTCCGCGTGGAGTTTGCGCAGGTGACCAGGCGCGAGCCCGAGAAATTCCGCCGCTTCTGTCGATGAAAAGCTTCTCAAGTACTTCCGGGCGTCGGGCGCAAAATTGCGCTCCAAATGCATCCGGATCGACTCATGCAGTGTAGATGCGTCACTCTGGAGCTCTGCAAAAACACGCTCTTCGGTCATACTGCCCTCATCCAGATAGTGGTGCGGTTTACCCACACTCACTGTGCTCCTTGGAGCCACGTTTTCTTTGTAGCGCAGAAAACCGAAATTCTCGCGATTTTCCGCTACGATAATGAATGCGTCATGTCTGACAGTGGTGCAAGAAAATTCTACAGCTCGTGGCTGATGCTGACGGATGAGCGGGCACGTCGTCAGCCTTACTGACCGTCATGACATTGAAAAACATGAACTTCTACCAGCTCAGGTAGAGCTCACGCTTGCTACATGTTGTGGTGCTGTCGCCAGCACTGCCTTCTAAGGATGAGCGCACTTTCGAATCGTTAAGGCAACAGCCCCAGCTTCTCCGCTCGTTCCAGCAGCATCTTCACCGAAGAAGGCTGCCAGCTCGTCCGCCCGCGAGGCGTGCGCTCGCGCATTGCTTCCAGTCGGGTGCAGATCGCCTGAAGCGTGATGTCGGGGTCCGCTCCCTTAATGGCGGCGACGATGGCGGGCAGGCGGTCGTCGGTTTCGCGGCGGCGGGCTCGGGCCAGCACTTTCTGGGGCAGGAAGCCGTCGCGGACATAAGCATTCACGGCGCGCAGCAGACGGCTTTGCGTCCATTGGCGCTCGCGGGGCAGGGGGCCGTTGACGATCCGCAGTACGTCTTCCCAAGCCATGTCGGGCCGCAGACGGCGCACATGGGGCACCCAGTCCTGCGCCGTCTCGTTCAGGCGCTCCATGTATCCGTCCCGCCGCGCCAGCCGTACCTTGCGCAGCGCGGCGGAATCACCGGCGCGCAGGTCCGGATTGCCGCCAACCCGACCTTTGGTCCGTGCGCTAGCCAGCCCGGCCTTGGTGCGTTCGCGGATCAGGGCGCGCTCAAACTCAGCTGCGGCGCCGAGGACCTGGAGGGTGAACTTGCCATGCGGCGAGGACGTGTCGATCGGGTCCATGAGCGAGCGGAAGAATGCGCCCTTGGCCTCCAGCCGTTCAATCACCTCCAGCAGATGCGACAGCGACCGCGCCAGGCGGTCGATGCGCACAACGACCAGCGTGTCGCCCTTGCCGATCCGCTCCAACACGCGCGCCAGCACCGGCCGCGCGCGGTTCCCGCCCGAGGCCTGCTCCTCGTGGATCTCGACGCAGCCTGCGGATTTCAGGGCCTGCGACTGGGGCAGGGGGGTCTGCTCGTCCGTGGATACGCGCGCATAGCCTATCAGGAGCATGAAAACCCGCCGTTTGCAATTTCACATAGCGCCAATAAACGACCG
>DJUV01000200.1 GCA_002440625.1 Rhodobacteraceae bacterium UBA6273
CTCGCGCGGCGCGTGCTGGAGGACGGCCGCGCCCTGGCGAAGTTCGAGGCGATCTGCGAAGCGCAAGGCGGCCTGCGCCAGCCGCCCGAGGCGGCGCAGACATACGAGGTGACCGCGTCCGAAGACGGGCGGATCGCCACCATCGACAACCGCCGCCTCGCGCGGCTTGCCAAACTGGCGGGGGCGCCCGGCAACCTTGCGGCGGGGCTCACCCTTGCGGTTCGCGCCGGCGACACCGTCATCAAGGGCCAGCCGCTGTTCCGTCTTCACGCCGCCAGTCAGGGGGAAATTGCCTATGCGCTCGAATACTGGTCGCGCGCACCCGCCATCACCGTCAGCAACTGACCTGTTGCCGTCCGCGGCAGGTTTGCCGGAACGGCTCGGACCCGGAACGGTCGTCAGCCTGCTTGTCGTGGCGACGCTGACGGCACTTTGCTATCCGCTTCTGTCAGTTGGCCTCGCCTATGCCCCGCCGCTTCAGTTCGCCGCCCTGCGCGCCGGAATCGCCGGACTCGTGCTGCTCCTACTCGCCGCCGTCCTGCGCCGCCCTTTTCCGCAGGGAAAGCGGGTCTGGCTGCTTGTCGCCCTGTCCGGCCTTTCCACCACATCGATCGGTTTTTCCAGCATGTTCGGCGCCGCCGGCCTCATCGCGCCAGGCATCGCCACCGTGGTGGCAGGGACACAACCGATCGTCGCCGCCCTGCTGGCCCTCGCGATGTTCGGCCAGCCTTTCGGCAAACGGGAGTTCATCGGCATGTCCGTGGCGCTTGCCGGAATCGCCATGATGACGCTTCAGGACATCGCGGCCGGAGGCACCTCCGCAGTCGCGGGAAGCGCTCTCGTCATCGCGGCGACGTTCGGCACCGCTTTCGGCAATGCCGTGACGAAGCGATTCGCGGCGGATGTGGATCCGTTTGCGGCGGCCGCGCTGCAACTTCTGTTCGGCGCGGTCCCGCTCGCGGTGCTTGCCTATTTCACCGAGTCGTGGACGCCGCGCGTGCTGGAGCCGGGGTTTCTCATGATCGTGGCTGCCCTTGCCATCGGCGGAACCGCGATCACGCAAACGCTGTGGATCGGAGTTCTCGGACACTGCCCGCTGAACACCGCGAATGCATTCACATTCGTCGCGCCGCTTCTGGGCGTGGCGATCAGCGTCGTGTTCCTCGGTGAACGGCTCATCCCGCTTGGCGCGTTCGGGATGGCGTTGACCGTCGGCGGGATCGTTCTTGCGGCGCGGCGCAGATGATGGACCATTCCGGCCACAGCAAGAGCGGGATAGGATCTCAGGATCGCGCGGCCGAGCGGGGGCTTCCCCGCATCGCGGAGCCGACCTTGAGTGCGCTGCGCGGTACGCCCGCGCTTTTTGCCCTGAACCAAAGCCGACACGGTTTGACCGTCGGAACATCCAGAAGGAGATCTTACATGCCCTACACCATTGACCGCAGTTTTCCCGGCGCAGACATCGACGGTATCGACGCCCGTACCCGGGCCGCGCTGTCGGCCCATGGGTTCGGCGTACTGACCGAGATCGACGTCCGGGCAACGATGAAGAAGAAACTCGATGTGGACATGCCGGGCTACAGAATCCTCGGGGCCTGCAACCCCGCCATGGCGCATCAGGCGATGGCGATGGAGCCGAAAGTCGGCGCGATGCTGCCCTGCAATGTCATCCTGCGCGAAATCGCGGGCGGTGTGGAAGTCAGCGCGATCGACCCGGTCGCTTCAATGGAGGCCATCCCGAATGACGAGTTGAAGCGCGTCGCTAGCAAGGTCCGGCAAATGCTGGCCGATGCGGTGGCGAGTATCTGATCGTCTGTCATCCCATGCCGTGCAGACCGTGGAAGCCGCCCGTCGCCACGACCGGAACCACCATCAGGGCGGCAAGAAAGAGAACGACGGCCCTTTCCCAGGTTCGCGTGCGGTTCCAGCACAGATATGCGGCAAGAACGGCTACAAGTCCCACCTCAAACACGGCGAATACATTGCCGAAATAACGCGCATCCCAATAGCTGACAGGACTGCGGAAGACCCAATCGGTCATGGGCCAGAACTGACGGCGGGCATCGTCGTGATGGGTCAGCAGGTCTGCGAAGGCGTGGAGCAATCCCGATCCGGCGAAGACACGCAGAACCAGGCGGCGGCGCAACAAGGCGAATGCGAGAAGTGCCCCCCATGTGAGGAGGCCGTGGTCGATGGCGAAGACAGCCTGCCATGCATCGGAGTAGTAGGACTCTCCGAAAACCTTGCGCTCTGGCTGACCGAGGACGCGCGTGGACCACAGGACCATGATGAACATCGGAACATCAGGCGCGAGACCGCCCGCCAGCGCCGCCACGAGGCGGGCCGGCGCCACGGGCCGGGCGAATACGGCGGCCCCGATCAACATGTGTGACGGGGTGTTCATCGTCTCAACAGACTGGTTCCGGCATGGTGCTCTCGTCTTTCACGATACGCCGCAGGAGAGCATAGGGAAGGGCGCCGTTCAGCACGGTCCGGCCAACCACGAGGCCCGGAGTTCCGATGAAGCCGAAAAGGTCGGCAAGAGCCCGGGTCCGATCAAGTTCGGCCTGGACCTCGGGCGACGCCATGTCGCGGACGAGCTGATCTCCGTCAAGGCCGACATCGGCGGCCACGCTGCGAACCGATCTCTCGTCTGCGACGATAGGCATTCTCATGAAGCGACGCCGAAGCGCCTGTTGCTTTCCCTGCCGCGCTGCTGCGACCGAAGCCCGCGCCGCAAGCTCTGAAGCGGGTCCGAAGATGGGGAGTTCGTGCTGGACCAGGCGCACCGAGTTGGGTTCGTCCGCCAGCAGCACGTCCAGATCGCGCTCGAGCGCGCGGCAGTAGGGGCACTGGAACTCGCTGAAATAGGCGATCGGCACGGTTCCTGCGGATGATGCGGCGCCGAAGAGGGCGCCGCAAAGGTCCGCCCTGACTTCCTCGACGCGCGCACGCCGCAGGGCCGCGTCTTCCGATGGCGGGTCGAGACCGATGAGCGCCACCGTCGCCCCAGAGGTCGGCCCGATATCCTCCAGTTGCCGGAATTGCGGTAAACCTTTGATTTCAACGTAGCGCGGACCGCGCCCGGGGAGCCAATCCCAAGGCAAGGCGCGGATACCGTAGATGAGGGCGACGACCCCGCCGAGAATGAGAAGGTCTCGTCGCTTGGCGGTCACAGCACGAACACCGGCGTTCCGACCGGGACCTGATTGTAGAGTTGGATGACGTGCTCGTTCAGCATCCGGATGCAGCCATTGGAGACCGACTTGCCGATCGACCAGGGTTCCGTCGTGCCGTGGATTCTGAAGTAGGTGTCGATGCCGTTCCGGTAGAGGTACAGCGCCCGTGCCCCGAGGGGGTTCTGGGGCCCGCCCGGCACGCCTTTGGCGAAGCGGGTATAGCGATCCGGGTTGCGGCGGATCATGTCTTTCGTCGGCTTCCAGAACGGCCATTCGGCTTTCCGCTCGATGACCGCAGTTCCCCTGAATTCCAGCCCGGCCTTGCCGACACCGACGCCGTAGCGGATCGCACGCTCGGCCTCGAACACATGGTAGAGGTAGAACTGGCGCGGAACCACGACGATACTTCCTGGCACATGTTGTTCCCGGACCCGCACTTCGCGGGGCTGGAATTCCTCAGCGAGGATGAACGGCCCCTTGGTATGGGCACGCAGGATGGCTGGTGCCGTGAAAACGGCGGCTGAGGCACCGCCGATGAGAGAACGTCGGGAAATCATGCTGTCTCCGGGAGATGATCGGTGCATTCGGTTTTTCGCACAGGCGACGTGACGCGGGGGTGGAGGCGCGGTTCGAATTTCCGGCGGACTGCCGGGACAGGTGAACTTCCCGACCGCGAGGCTGTCGAAGTGAGTCTTGGTGCGAGGACGGACGAAAAGTCGGCCATGACGATCTGGCAGGCACCTTTGCAGGATCGGCCAACGCACGAAGCTTCATGCGTTGCCTGGACCGGCGCAGATTCGGGATTGTTGTCTGCATGCAGAGCAAGATCTGGTTCCGCCAAGCCACCCGGGGTGGCGATGGCAGACAAACCGAACAGGATGGCCAGCGGGACACGCATGATGCGAACCTACCTGATGCCACCGGCCCGCCAGCCAATCACAACGAAGTGAAACCGCCCAATTCTTGCAGCTGCGGCCCGTTCGCCACGTTCTCACCTGATTGTGAAGACGCGGGCCGACAAAGCAATTTGACCTTCCCATCTTGGAAGGATGGATAAAGCCTTCCAAAAAAAAGGAGCAGTTCTTGCGGTTCAGTCGAACGTTCATCGTCGCCGGATTTCTGGCCGCGCCCTGTTTGACTGGTTGTGCAGCCTTGGCATCGCAAGACACCTATGACGCGAGCCGCCGCAACATCTCCTCCTTCCGGGTCCAGAAGAGGAAGGATCATTTCGCCTCCCCCGGACCCGTCTTCGTTCGGGGCGTCGACTTGGCAATCCGTTCGGCACACGGGTCCTTTGTTCTGCCTGGCAGTACTGCCGTATCCCGGGCACTCACGACACGCGCAGGATCGGTCGCCGCTCGTCGAACGGTTCCATCGGGTTTTACAACGAGCGCATCGAGGAAGCTTTCGACCGCGTTCCGATCGGTACACAGACCAAGTTGATCTGACGCGATGTTGCATACCCCCCTCACTTCGCCAACGTGGCGCCGCGTGCGGCAGCGCACCGGGATGTGGCTGCCATGCCGATTTGTCGCAATCATGTTCCTGATCCTCGGATTCGTTTTCGCGCAAGCAGCCTATTCTTTGCCGGCTGACGACCATCGCGCGGGCGCAACGGTCGAGGTTTCCGTCACTGATCAGGAGAGGGTGCGAGCCTGCCATCCGCCACTTGTGTGCACGACCTATCTGCTCCCTGCGGGTCCGGGGGCAGCACATGCGTCAGATTTTGCCCTTGCCGAGCGCCCGGAACTTAGTCGGCCGCAGCGCCGCTTTGGCGGCCCAACCGTCGACCTCCCACCCCCCCGGCGCCTGACCTGAATCACCGGGCCATTGTTGTCCCTCGGCGGCGTCGGGGGTTTCCTGTTGCAGCGGCGCAGTTGCGTCGCTCGCTCCGTCATTTGAGATCAGATTCCTGTCGTTCGTGCCGATCGCAAGTCGTCGGTGCCTGGTTTGCGGCCGGGGCACGGAATTCAACAAGAAACGAAGGGCAGTTAAGCAGATGACTATTCGATGGACGGCCGCGATCGCCACGGCCGCCTCCGTGGCGGCGGTGGCAGTGTTCGCACACACGGGGGCGACCGGGGTTGTTCTGGAGCGCATGAACGGCATGACGGCGATGCGCGACGTCGTGTCAGATCTGGCGCCGATTATGGAGGGCTACGCCGCCTATGACGCCATCGTCTCCGAGGGCGCAGGCGTCATCGCCATGCATGCTGGCGAGACGATGCAGTCCCTTTTTACAGAAGGCAGTATCGAGGGGGCAACCTACGCCAAGCCGGAGATCTGGTCCGACTGGCAGGATTTCGCGGCACTGGCCGAAGATCTGAAAACCTACGCTGATGCTCTTTCAGTGGCGGCGGCGAACGGCCTTGAGCCCGCTCCTGCCGCTGGCATGGCAGGTATGGCGCACTCCGGGATGGTGATGCCGGTCGCCCAACCGGAGGACAAGGCTTTCACCGTTGCAGAACTGATGGGCTATGCCGAGAGGAGCGGGGAAGCTAGGGTATGGCGCGGCGCGACCGAGCCCACCTCGCGCGTCCCCGACCTGACGACACTGGCGGCCAACGACCTGTTCGCGCGGATCAGCGCAACCTGCTCGTCGTGCCACGCACAGTTTCGCGCGGGCAGGAGCTGACAATGCGCGGCCTCATACCTTTGTCACTCGTCCTTCCAGCTTTCGTCACCGGCGTCGGCGCCGGGGTGCTCGCACTGTGGCCCATCGGTGCCGCCGAACCAGCCGCATTCCCGGTCGGCGATGCCGCCCGCGGCGCCTATCTCGCGCGAGGGAGCGGTTGCATCTCTTGCCATACGAATACTGCCGCAGCAGCGCCCGCGCTCGCCGGCGGCGCTCCGCTTGACACGCTATTCGGGACTTTTGTGCCCCCGAACATCACGCCGCACCCGGACTTGGGGATCGGGCGCTGGACGATCCAGGATTTCGCGCGCGCGGTTCGACAGGGGGTTTCCCCTGAAGGCAAGCCCTACTATCCGGTATTCACCTATTCGTTCTACGCCGGCTTCCCGTTTGGCTTCAGGCCGGGCCTGAAGCTCTGGCGCGCGGCCTACCTCTACGCCCCCGAAACCTATGCGCTGATGGGGGCGCCGTCTCCCTGGAACCGCGGAGGCCTGCTAGTGGAAGGGGCGGCGTGTTGCGCGGCCTGCCACACCGGACGGAACCTGGCAGGCGGCTTGACGGAGAGAGAAAGGTTCGGCGGAAACGATCGCCTCTCGGGTGGAGGCAAGGCGCCGCCGATCCTCGCCGCCGATCTGATCGCCCGTGGATGGACTGTGGCCAACCGGGCTTATGCACTCAAATCCGGCCTGTTGCCGATCGGGGATGCATTCGGCGGCAGCATGGCCGAGGTGGTCGCCCAAGGCGCCTCCTTCCTGACCGACGCCGACCGCGAGGCCATTGCAACCTACCCGCTCGATCCCGGCGGGACAGGCGTGGTCCCGCCGCCGGTCGAGCCGTCTGGTGGCATACCGATGTCAGCCAACATGGATCACTCACAGATGGACATGGCCAATGAAAACTAGGTTGCTTGCCATCGTCATGGCTTTGGGCGTCATCGGGTTTGTCGGGGTCTTCGTTTGGGGGGCGGTGCGAACCGCGGGCCCGGTGCAGACAACCGGCGACGGGTCTGTGGCAACTGCAACGGTCTCGGAAACGCTTTCGGTCGGTCGCGTCGACGCGCAGATATATGCTTTGGGCAACCGTGACGTCCGACTGGAAATCCAGTTCACTCTCAATGCCGATGCCATCGAGTCGACGGAGGTGCGGCCGAACGTCAACTTTGCCATGACCCAAATGCACATGGACGGCTTCGAACCGCAGCTCGAACGCGTCGAAGCGGGCGTTTGGCGCGCAAGATTCAAGCTGCCGATGGCGGGACCTTGGATCGCCAGCGTCGGCTTCGGAGAGGAATTTGCAGAGGTCGAATTCGATGCCCAGTGATCTTTCGCCATCACAGATCGCACAGGTTGATACCTTTCGCAGGGGCCTGCGCGGCACGATCGTTGGCATTGCGTTCTTTGTTTTCCTCGGCACGGTAACTGCTGTCTGGGCCAACCCCTGGTTTGTGCGCATGACGCCTGTTGGACCTTGGGAGTTCGGGGCGACCGTCTTCACTGCCCTGCTCGCCGGCGTGACGGCCGGACTCTGGGTTCCAAAGTGCCGTCTGCGCACGTCCGGGACCGGTGGTCTCGCCAGTCTCCTCGGGATCGCCTGCCCGACCTGCAACAAGGTCCTGATGCTGGTTTTCGGCGGACCGGCCTTGCTCGCCTGGTTCGATCCGGTCCGGCCCTATCTCGCGGCGGCGGGGGTGATCGTCATGGGCTTCGCGGCCTTCGGTGCCTGGAGGTCGTTTCGCGAGACTCAGGTTCCGGTCACGCCTGCCGGTGAAGCCGCCGTCCCGATGAACGGAGGTGTTGAATGAAGCATCTGGGCCAAAACCTGAAAACGCGACCGTGTCGCCACCCACTTCGGCGGGTCGCGGTTCCCCACCTGATCGCCAGGTTCCCCGGAACGCGCCAGCTCCTCCCGATCACTGAGGCCGTCCGCGCGGCGGGAGTGCGGTCGCAGCCCGAACGCCCGTGGAACCGGCGCGACCATGCATTCTTCCTTGCCTTCGCGCCCGAGGATGCGCTGCGCTTGACGTTGACGGTCGTGGCAGAGCACGGCGGTTTGGGGTCGACAGTTGACGCGCCGATCGCGAGGGACATCGTGCCTTTTGCACGGCATGGCGACCTTCCGCCCGAAGCCTCTTCTCCAGCGGCACAGCGGGCGCGGGTCAGGGAGGACCTCGCCCGCCTGTCCAAGCGCATCCTTCCACGCGATCATTCCAGCACAGTGGTGAGCCGCACATGAAACGCAGAATTGGCTTCCTTCTTCGGACTGGATCACGGACCGTGATTTCTGGCGCTTGTCTTCTTTTGCTCGCCGCGCAGCCGGCACTGCCCTTCTTTCACGACAACCCAGACGTGGAACTCGGCCAGCGGGTCTACGAAAGTGTCTGCTCGGCTTGCCACGGCACGCGGCTTCAGGGCAATCCAGACTGGCAATCCGCCAATCCGGACGGCACCTATCCCGCGCCGCCCCACGACGAAACGGGCCATACATGGCATCACGGCAATGCGATGCTGCTCGATTACATCCGGCGCGGAGGCCAGGCCGTCCTGGGCGATATGGGCGTCGAGTTCAAATCCGGCATGCCGGCCTTCGAGGGCCAGTTGAGCGAAGCTGAAATCGGCGCTGTTCTGGACTATATCAAATCTACATGGCCCGAGCGTATCCGCGCGGTGCAGGCCCAAAGGACAGCTGTGGAGGCGCAGGAGTGATGGCGGGGCGGCAGGTCGGATCACTCAGTATTCTCAGCCTATTGGCTTGGGTGCTGCGCTCTGTGACGATCCTCGCGCTGGTTGTGGCGCTCTGGCCGGTCATGGCCGGCCATGCGGCTACCGCCGCTGCCGCCGCCAATGCGCAGCCGGTCGCGATGGCCGGGCATCACGCGATGGCGAAGTTCGGAAACCCATCGGCGACGACCGACGGGAGGCCCGGAACGGTTTCCCCGGGCAGCGACGTTCCTGGCGCGATGACTTGCAAGATGCACTGCATTGGAGCCAGTGTCTTGCCGCAGCCCTCCCGGGCCACGGGACCGGGGCTTCCGCTCGCCGCTCGCCTGCATCTGGTTGAAGCCCCCTGGCCACCGTCACATGCGGGGTTTCCGCCAAGACGTCCTCCGAAAGCCGCTGGCTGACCATTGCGGCGCCAGCCGCACACCACCAATCAGCAGACGAATCCTTCTGGAGATGACAACATGATCAGCTTTACCCGCCGCGGCTTCCTCGGCGCTTCCACCGCAGCAGCGACATCCCTCCTTCTGCCGGCCCGCGTCCGGGCGGCATCCGATGCACTGTCGCTTACCGCCACGACCCGCACAATTGAGGTGCACGGCCGGGCCGCCACCGTCATGGGCCTGCTCAACGCCCAGGGCGGAACTGGCCTGACGCTCGATCCCGGCCAGCGCTTCCGCGTCGATCTGACGAATGCGCTTGACGTCGAGACGATCATTCACTGGCACGGACAGATTCCCCCCAATGCCCAGGACGGCGTGCCAAACACCAACCCGATGCTCGCACCCGGAGAGTCGAAGGCCTATGATTACGCTCCGCGGCCAGGCACCTTCTGGATGCACAGCCACATTCCCGTGCAGGAGGTCGGATTTCTCGCAGCGCCGCTGATCGTACGTTCAGCGGCCGACCTTGCCGCCGACCGGCAGGAGGTGGTGCTGTTCCTGCACGACTTCTCGTTCAAGGCGCCCGAAGAGGTGCTCGCCGAGGTCACAGGCGATGCCGGCATGGATCATTCGGCGATGGCGATGCCGCAGGCCGAGGCTCCGGTGCAAGACATGGGCGCAATGGCGGGTGGCATGCCGGGCATGGGCGCCATGGAGATGGATCTCAACGATTTCGACTTCGACGCGTATCTCGCCAACGACCGCACACTGGACGACCCCGAGGTCGTGCAGGTCGAACCGGGCGGCCGTGTGCTCTTGCGTGCGATCAACGCTTCTTCGATGACTGCCTTCTGGATCGACCTGGGGCGGGTCTCGGGCCGGCTCGTAGCAACCGATGGCGATCCCTGCCAGCCGTTCACTGCGACGCGCTTCGGCTTTGCGCCCGGCCAGCGTCTGGACATCGAGATCGACCTGCCCAAGGACGGATCGGCGCTGCCGGTGCTTGCGCTCCGCGAGGGTGCCAGGGAGCGGACGGGGATCGTGCTTGCTCCAGGCGGTGCGAAAGTGTCCCAAATCGAAGACATGGCAGGGGCCGATCATCCGGCCTTCTCGGGCGATCTCGCTCAGGAAAGCGCCCTTCGTGCGGTCACGCCTCTGGCGGCGCGCCCCGCTGATCGGTCACAGATGGTGATGCTCGGGGGCTCGATGATGCCTTACGTCTGGACAATCAACGGCCAGACATATGGCAGCCATGCGCCGATTCCGGCGCGGTCCGGCGAACGGGTAGAAGTGACGTTCCATAATATGTCGATGATGGCCCATCCCATGCATTTGCACGGGCATGTGTTCCAGGTGGTGGGCTTCGGCCCGAACCGGATCGCGGGCGCTTTGCGCGATACCGTCCATGTGCCGCCAATGAACATGGTGACCATTGCCTTCGACGCGGGCGAGGCCGCGCCGTGGATGCTGCACTGCCACCACATGGGCCATCTGCAAACCGGCATGATGACCGAACTGGCCGTAACCGCCTGAGCGGACCCGCGGACCGGTGCGCCCGCAACGGTCTGCCTTCACTGGAGACATCATGATGCGAAGCTCATTCCTCATACCCCTGATCATCGCCCTGGCAGCGCCGCCTGGCGCAAGAGCACAAGAGACCGCCCGGCTCCGCGATCTTCTCGGTCAATCCCATGTCCACGGCCTTGGATTCGGGCCCGGCGCAGGAGCCGGGGAGCCAGGGCGGCTGGTCATTGCCACACACAACGGGCTCTTCGCCGCCGATCCCATTTCGCCGCTCGCGGCGCGGCTCGGAACCAGTGGTGACGACTTCATGGGTTGGTCCGCCGCGCCTGATCAACCGGGCGTCGCCTATGCCAGCGGCCACCCCGCAGGTGGCGGCAATCTTGGCGTCATCCGCACCACCGACGGCGGCCTGACCTGGGCAGCGCTGTCGCCCGGCGCCGGCGGGCCAGTCGATTTCCATCAGATGGAGGTCAGCCGCGCCGATCCGTCCGTACTTTGGGGCGTCAATCACGGCGCCTCGCTGCAGGTCAGCCGGGATGGCGGCCAAACCTGGGACGAGACCGGACGTGTACCCGAGGGCGTGATCGACATTGCCACCTCGCCCACCGATCCGGAACGGCTGTTTGCTGCGACTCGCACAGGGCTTCTGGCAAGCGCGGATGGCGGGGCCTCATGGCAAACCCTGGTCTCCGGGGCGCCGGTCAGCCTCGTCGATTTCGATCCTGACGGCAAGCTTTTGGCCTTTGTCATTGGCAGGGGTCTGATGGCTACGAGCGACCCGGCGGAGGCCGGAACGGTTGAACCAAAGTGGGAAACCCTGAGTTCCGGTCCGGACGACGACTATTTCCTCTACCTTGCCCATGACCCCGGCACGCCGGGGCGCATGTTCGCTGCGACCGGGGAGGGGCAGCTCGTCGTGAGTTCCGATGGCGGCCGTTCATGGTCCTTGATGGCGCGCCCTTGAAAAGGCTGCGGCAGGAATGGCCGGGCGGCAGACAAGTTCCGCCCTCGCTGGCCTCGACAAACCGCCCGCGAGGCGTTCGTGAGTGATCTCTTCGCTTATGTAGGCCTGTTTCTTGCCGCCTTTTCAGCGGCAACCCTGCTGCCGGCGCAATCAGAGGCGCTGGTCGCAGGGCTTCTGCTGGGCGGCTATGCGCCGTGGTTGGTGCTCGCGGTGGCCAGCGCCGGAAACGTGCTGGGCTCGGTCGTGAACTGGCTTCTCGGGCGCGGGATCGATCGGTTCCGTGACCGTCGCTGGTTCCCGGCGGGTCCTGCTGCACTGACAAGAGCCGAAGGCTGGTATCGGCGCTATGGCAGGTGGTCGCTCCTTCTGGCCTGGACGCCGATCATCGGCGATCCGCTCACTGTCGTCGCCGGCGTATTGCGGGAACCTTTCCCGGTATTCCTGCTCCTCGTTAGTGTTGCCAAGATCGGCCGCTACATCGTTCTTGCGGCAGTCACGCAAGGGATCGGGTGACAAGGGCCTTGCGACGCCGGGCTGTAGTTGCGACCAAAGGCGCTAACATCGCGACCAAGCGGTCCAGTGCGGCGTGGTCCGCGCCCGCGCGCCTCTCGGTCATGATCTCCGCCGGATCCCGATAGGACGCCGCGCAGCTGACGACGAAGGATACGGCGAAGAGGATCACCACTTTCGGAAACTGCGTTCCCTTGAACGAAATCATGATGTCTCCTCCGAACGGCACCGCAGAAGTTGGAACCGACGATCATCCAGGACACAAGGTTCACGAAACCAAGTTTGCGACAGAGCCGGTGAAAGCGCGGTCTGCGGCTGCAACCTTGCCGCAAGGCGGCAGAACGAATGGCGACCGCGCGGCGCATAGGGCGGGGTTACCTGGTCAAAAGCGCTATAAGGGGTAGGCTCCGGTCATTCCGAGCCGTTCCACGATAGAACAGGGCGACCCCGACAGCATGGCCCCTATGCCGGGCTGCATCACCTCTGTCCGTGGCGAAACTCTGGAGGATATGGCGTTCCTGTCGTGGGAGGCCGTTTGTCGATATGCATCTTGTGGGCCGTAGCTCCAGCCTTCCACGGGCCTCGTGGCGCGCGGCTGACACTTAGCGCCGTTGAGGCCTGCGCCGGGTTTGCCTGGCGGCGGCGTGGCAGGCGGTGCAGCTGGCGGGTGATCTGACAAGGCGGGCCGCCAGGCTCCGGGCGGTGGCGTGAATGGCTCAAGCGGATCGAGGCTGTGTTCTTTGCCTCTGCCGCGCCGGTCGTGCGCGGGGATCTGGCGAAGGTGGTCGGGCATGGGGTCTTGTCGGCTTCTGATTGACGACCTCGCCGCCGATCTGGACGGCCGGCCCTGTGAGGTGGCGCACGTCGGCGCCGGCAGGATGCTGCGCACCTGAGCCGCCTGGGCACCGGTCATCCGCGCGGCTGCCGATACCGGCGGGCAGGCGCTCCGCTTGAGCGAGATCGACCTTGCCTTGCTCGCGGCCATCTCTCTTCACCAGCCGATCAGCCGCGAGGGGTTGAGGGATGTCTTCGGGAAGGAGATCAGCCGCGACCCCATCACCACCGGCCCGCGCGAACCCCGCCGCAGCGCGTCTTATCCCATCGTGAAGACGGAAAGGTTCCTTGCGGGTTCTGCCGGATGCGGAGCAGATGGAGGATGCGGGGCCCGGCAGGCCCTGATCCCGGGGGCCGTTCACCGGCTTGCCCGGTCCAGTTCCAGGACCGCATCGAAGAGGACGAGTGCGCCAAGGGCAAGTTCGTCCTTTTCCGTCCATTCCTCGGGGCAATGGCTGCGCCCGGCGCGGCTGGGCACAAAGACCATGGCGGCCGGCGTGATACGCGAGAAGAAGACGGCATCGTGGCCGGCGCCGCTTGGCATCCTGACATGGACAAGGCCGTTCTTTCGCGCCGCATCCTCAAGCCGGCCAATGAGCCCCGGATCGAAGGGCGCGGGCGGGGCATCGGAGATCGTCCGGCAGGCGGACAGCGTGATTCCCTGCGCTTCGGCAATGCCCTGAACGCGGGGGAGGAGGTCGCCGAGGAACCGCTCCATCGCCGGGCGGTTCTCGCTCCGCGCCTCGACCAGCAGGCGGACGTGGCCGGGGACGACATTGGCAGCGTTCGGAGTCACCGTCAGTTCCCCGGTCGTCGCGACGAAATAGCCGTCGCCGGCCTCGATCCGCCGCAGCGCCGCCGCGCGCACTTCGGTCACGACTTCGGCGGCGGCAAGAAGGGCGTCATGGCGCAGATGCATCGGCGTGGTGCCGGCGTGGTCGGCCATACCGGTGAGTTCGAACTCAACCCGGGTGATGCCGACGGCGGAGGTCACGATGCCGACGTCGGTGCCCCCGTCTTCAAGGACGCGGCCCTGTTCGATGTGGAGTTCCAGCCAGGCGCGGAGGTCATCGCGGGGTGTCGCCGTGATCCGGTCGGGATCGCCGCCGACCCGGGTGATGGCCTCGCGCAGGGTTTCGCCATCGGGTTTCCTCAGGTCAAGCGACTGCGGTTCCAAAGCACCAGTAAGCCCCCGCGAACCGACGCAGGAGAGGCCGAATTCGCTGACTTCCTCGGCGAGGCAGTCGATGACCTCAAGCGAATGGCGCAAGGTGATGCCGCGCTCTCTGAGGGCGCGGGCGACCTCCAGCGCCACGATCACCCCGGCGGTGCCATCGAACCGCCCGCCGTCCGGCACGGTGTCGGAGTGCGAGCCAATTGCGATGGTTCTGGCAGTGGGGTCAGAGCCGGGAAGCCGCCCGATCAGGTTGCCGGAAGCATCGACATGGGAGATCAGCCCCGCCGCGCGGAACCGCTCCTGAAGCCAGGCGCGGCCTTCGAGGAACTTTGGCGAGAAGGACCGGCGCGTGTAGGGTCGCCCGGCCTCGGTGACTTCCGCCAAAGCCATCAGGTCGGACCAGATCCGGTCGGCGCTGACGGGGTGGTTTCCGGCCCGCTCGTCAGCCGTCATACCGAGGCGCCAAGCGGTGTGACATAGCGCCCGGTGCCCGGCTCGGCGAGGACCTTTTCTCCGTCAAAGACCGTCTTGCCGCGAAGATAGGTCGCGGCGACGGTCCAGGGCAGCTCCATGCCGTTATAGGGGCTCCAGCCGACGACGTTGTGGCCGCTGGCGGCGGCGTCGTAGACGCGGGGGCGGTGGGCGAGGACGGCAAGGTCCGCGTCGCGGCCGATGTCAATTCCGCCCTTCCTATGCGACAGCCGGAAATGCTTCGCCGGGTTGTCAGCCAGAAGCCGCGCCGCCCAGGTCAGGGGCAGGCCACGCTCCAACAGGCCCTTGACCAGGAGCGGGACCATCACCTCAAGCCCCGGCACGCCGGAGGCATTCTTCAGCATTTCCGGATCGGTCTTGCGGTCTTCGGACCAGCTGACGTGATCGGTCGAAACCAGCGTCACATTGCCCGCCGCCAGATGCGCCCAGAGCTTCTCCACCTCGGCGCGCGGGCGGATCGGCGGGTTGATCTTGGCCTTGCCGCCAAGACGGCGGACGTGATCCTCCTCATCCAGCACAAGATAGTGGATGCAGGCCTCGATACTGGTGCGGAATCCCTGCGCGCGGTAGGCGTGGCAGAGGTCATAGCCGCGCCCGACGGAGCAATGGACGATATGGGCGTGGCAGCCGGTGGCCGCGCCGATCTCATAGACCTCGGTGATGGCGAGGGTTTCGGCGATCTCGGGCCGCGCAAGGCCGTGGGCGCGGTAATCGGTGATGCCGGACGCCTTCACCCGTTCGGTCGCGGCGACGACGACCTCATGGTTTTCGTTGTGGACGCCGGCGGTCAGGCCGAACTTCGCGATCTCGGCAAAGCAGTCGTGCAGCATCTGCGGCGGGATGCGGGGGAAGCGGGTCGGATGCGTGCCGAAGGTGGAGAATTTGAAGGCCGCGACCCCGGCTGCGACCATTTCGGCGACGCGGGCCGGGCCTTCGTCGGGGTGGCAGGTGCCGTAAAGGGCCACGTCCACGCGGGCCAGCGCCTCTGCCTCGGCGGCCTTGGCGCGGACGCGGTCGGCGGAGGCGATCAGGTCGCCGTCGTCATAGGGCATGTCGACGATGGTAGTCACACCCCCTGCCGCGGCGGAGCGGGTGGACCAGGCGAAGCCTTCCTGCCCGGCCTGGCTGCGGCTGTGGACCTGTGCATCGACGGCGCCGGGCAGGATGAAGGCGGCGCCATGGTCGTGGCGTTCGGTGGCGGCAGGGCCCTGGCCTTCGCCGAAAGCGACGATCTGTCCGTTTTCGACCGCGACGAACCCCTTCGGGATGACACGGTCAGTCAGGACCACATCCCCGGTGACCACAAGATCGCAGGCCATGCCGTAACCTCCCGCCTGAGCTCCGGATGCCCTTCAGACTAGCGGAGGCGGTAGACGCGCGGGCATAAGCATCGTTGAATGCGCCATGCACAATGCCTAACGGTCTGCCCATGCTTTCCGCGCGATCCCTTGCCTACTTCCTTGCGACGCTGGAGACCGGCAGCTTCACGGCGACGGCCCGGACCTTCGGCGTCTCGGTCCCGACCGTCAGCGCCAGCATGGCCCAGCTTGACGATGTGCTGGGCCATCGGTTGTTCCTGCGCACGCCGCGCCGGCTGTTGCCATCCGAGGCGGCGGCGGGGGTGGAGCCTGCGGCGCGGGCGATCCTGCAAGGGCTGTTGACGATCGAAGGCGAACCGCGAGAGGCGCTTTCGCTGCAGGACCTTCAGGCCTGCCATGACCTCACCCTGTCGCCGCTGATCGTGGCGCGTTTCGTGGCGGTCTTTGAGGCGGGAAGCATCGGTGTCGCGGCGAATGCGCTCCGCATCACCCAGCCGCAGATCAGCCGCCAGATCGCGGCGCTTGAGGCGGTTGTGGGGAAACTTCTCTTTGACCGCCATCGTCATGGCATGACCGCGACGGCAGCGGCGGAAGGCGTCTACGCGCTGGCAAGACCGATTTGCGATCTCGTGGCCGGGCTCGTCGGTCGCGGTAACAGGCTTTTTGCCGAAGGGGTGCAGACGACACGGATCGGGTCGGTGCCGCCCTTCCACCCCGAAAGCCGGCTTGCGGGGCTTCTGGCAGAGCTTTGCGTCAGGTGGCCCGCCGCCGCACCGGGCGGCCATCTTTCCATCGTCACCGATGCGACGGATGCCCTGATCGGCGCGCTTCTGGCCGGCGGGCTTCATGCGGTGATCGTCGAGACAGACCAGATCCCCGAGGACTGCGACAGCCGGGTTCTGTTGCAATCCGCGCTCGACCTTGTCACCGGGCCGGGAGAGGGACGGCAGGACGCTGAAACGGTCATGATGACCACGCCCCTGGTGCTTCAGGGGCGAAGTTCGGCACTGCGGCGGATGGTCGATACCTGGCTTGCCGGGCAGGAGCTCAGCCCGCCGCATATCCTTGAGGTCGATGCGATGCCGGTGATCGGCCGTCTCATCACCGACCACGGGTTTTGTTCGCTGGTGCCGAGCGGTGCCTATCCGCTCCACTCTCCGGCGATCCGGCGCATTCCCGTGCCCGACGCGCCGATCTTCTCGCAACGGCTGGTCTGGCGGCGCGAACAGTCGCGGACGCGGCTGGTCCGGCGGGCGCTGGAGATTGTCGGCAAGCTTGACCCAAGCTGAGCGTATGGCCACGTAGGCATTGCGCATGGCGTTTGCCATCTGCGGAGAAATAACCTGACAAAGCCATTCCGCAGACCGGTGCCTCATGACCCTGAGCCTCAATTCACGTCACGACATCACCTTGCCGGCCTACCAGTCCGTTGCCTGGGACGGGGCGAGGGTGGAGCTTTCGCCGAAGGCCCGCACGGCGCTGGAGGACCTTCGCCGCCACTACGAGCGGCTGATCGCGCGGCCCGCCGATCAGGGCATCTACGGCATCAGCGTCGGGCAGGGTGAAATGGCGATCTCGGCCATGACTGCGGAGGACGTCGAACGTCTGGCCCGGATCAAGCCCTTGGCCGCCGCCGTGCCCTTCGGCCCGTCCTATCCCCGGCGCATCCTCCGAGGCATGGTGCTGTCGCGGCTGGCGAACCTGATCGGCGGCCATGGCGGTGCGACGCCGCGCCTTGTCGATGAAATCATTGCCATGCTGAACGACGGCCGCATTCCGGCGGTTCCGCAATCCGGCCACGGCGGGCCGGGCGAAATCCTTGCGACATATGCGCTTTTCGCCGAGTTGAGCCAGAGCCGCGATCTGGTGGCCGGTGAACGCGGCGCCCTTATCAACGGCGCGCCCTGTGCCGCCGCCCTTCTTGCCGATGCGGCGCTGGTGTCGGAGCGGCGGATCACGCTGGCCGAGCATGTGCTGGCGCTGGCCATCGACGCTTTCAACGCGCCTGACGAACATTTCCGGCGCGAGCTTGCCGAACTTTGGGGCGGCGACCACAACCGCGTGGCCTTTGACCGGCTCGCGGCCCTTCTGGCGCATGACCAGCCGATCCCGCAGCGCGCTCATCAGGCGCCGGTCAGCTTCCGCAGCGTACCGGCGATGCTGGGCCAAGCGCATTGGGCGCTGGCCGAGGCGCGGAAGATGGCTGGCCTTGCCCTTTCCGCGGCCACGCACAACCCGGTCTGGCTGCCGCCGTCGCTGCAACATCCAGACGGTGAGGCCTTCAGCAATGGCGGCTACAACAACGCGCTCGCCGCCCCGGTGATGGACAACCTCGCCGGCGCCTGTGTTGAGCTTTGCCTTCTTTGCGAAAGGCTTTCGACCGGGCTTCTGAATGGCCGGGTCAGCGGCCTGCCGGATTTCCTGCTGGTCGGCCGCGATGCCGGCAATACCGACGGACATGGCGCCGTCGGCTACATCCCGATGGCGATCGTCGGCTATCTTGAGGAAGCCCGCACCGCGGCGCAGCGCACCTTCACCCCGCCCAGCGACATGTCGGTCTACGGACAGGACAATGTGGCTGCGACGGCGTTTCTTGCTTGGCCAAAGCAAGATGCGGCCGGGCGCTGCCTTGACGCCTGCCTCGCCCTCCTTGCCGCAACGGCAAGCCAGGCCTTGCATGTGCAGGGGCGGGCGGCACGGTCCACACTCTTGGCGGAGCTTCTCGCCACCGTCCGCGCGCATGTTCCGCCTGTGGTCGATGACCGCGTGCTCGGACCCGAGATCGGGCGGCTCTGCGACACCTTCCGCGCCGGGCTTTATCCGGCGGAGTGAAGCGCCTCAGTCGTCCTTCCAGCGCCGGACACCGGCACTGTGGAGGCCAAGAAGGTCCAGCGCCCGGCCAGCGGTATGGTCGACGATATCCTGCACGGTCTTCGGGCGCGGATAAAAGGCCGGCACCGGCGGCATGATGATGCCGCCCGCCTCGGTCACCGTCGTCATGTTGCGGCAATGGATCAGGTTCAATGGCGTTTCGCGCAGCATCACCACCAGCCGCCGCCGTTCCTTCAGCACCACATCCGCCGCCCGCGCGATCAGCGTGCCACCGATGCCTGCGGCAATCTCGCCCAGGGTCTTCGCCGAACAGGGCGCGATGATCATGCCCTCGGTCAGGAACGATCCGCTGGCGATTGGTGCTGCGATATCGTCATTGGCGTAGACCCGCGTCGCCCGCTCCTCGAAGTCCCGGACCTTGTGGTCGCTTTCATGCGCGAGGGATATCTTGGCCGAGCGGGACATGACGAAATGGCTCTCAACCTCCATCTCGGCCAGCAGTTCCAGAATGCGCAGCGCGTAATCCGGCCCCGATGCGCCGCTGAAGGCGACGATCACCCGGCGCTTGCCGCCCTGTCCCATCAGTAGCTTCCGATCTCGGAGGCGATGCGCGCCATCACCTCGGGCGGCACCGCCACGAACTCGGATCGCCCGCCAGAGGCTCCGTCACCAGGCCGCGTGGTTGCAACCATGCCGATCTTGGTGATGATCAGCCCCTCATGCACCGGATCGCAGCGGTCGGCCTTCACGC
>DJUV01000201.1 GCA_002440625.1 Rhodobacteraceae bacterium UBA6273
TACCAAAAACCGCTGCCTTACCACTTGGCGACGCCCCAACTGCGGGGGTTCTTATCCAAGGTGGCACCGGCCCGCAAGATGCTAACGTGAAAAAATGCCGTTGCCGGCGGGTTGAAAGCGGCCTAACCGGGCGGGGTGAATGAGGTTGATGTCGCAATCCTGGGCGCTGGCGCCGCGGGCATGATGTGCGCGGTCGAGGCCGGCCGGCGCGGGCGGAGCGTGCTCGTCATCGACCATAATGCGGCACCCGGCGAGAAGATCCGCATCTCCGGCGGCGGCCGCTGCAACTTCACCAATCTTGAGGCGCCGCCCACTCGGTTCCTGTCGGAGAACCCGCGCTTTGCCGTCTCGGCGCTGAAGCGGTTCACGCCGCGGGACTTCATCGCGCGCATCGACGCGGCGGGGATCGGCTGGCACGAAAAGACCCTCGGCCAGCTTTTCTGCGACGGGAGCGCCAAGCAAATCGTGGCGCTTCTGACCCGGCAGATGGCCGAGGCCGGGGCGGAGCTTTGGCTCGGCACGACGGTCGAGGCGGTGGAGCGGGGCAGCGACTTTCTCATTCGGACGAGCCGGGGCCTCGTCAAGGCGCGCCGGCTGGTTCTGGCGACGGGTGGCAAGTCCATCCCGAAGATGGGGGCGACGGGGTTGGCCTACCGCCTCGCGGCCGAATTCGGCCTGGCGGTGACCGAGACGCGGCCGGCGCTGGTGCCCTTGACCTTCGCCGAACAGGAGCTGGAGGGCCTTCGCCCGCTCGCGGGCGTCTCGGTGCCGGCGCGGGTCCATTGCGGCAAGGTGGCTTTCGAGGAGGGGTTCCTGTTCACGCATCGCGGTCTTTCGGGGCCGTCGATCCTGCAGATCAGCTCCTACTGGCGCGAGGGCGGCGAGATTCGCGTGGACCTTTTGCCGGGTGCGACGGCTGGCAGCACCCTTCGCGCGATGCGCTCTGACAACGGCAAGGGCTCGCTCGGCCGCGGGCTTGCAGCACTTCTGCCGGAGAAGCTGGCCCAGCATGTCCTGGCGCGCGCCGGGCTAAGCGGCACCACGCGGCTTGGCGATCTTTCCAACGCCAGCATTGACCGCCTGTCGGTGGCGATCCACGACTGGCGGGTCCGCCCGGTCGGAAGCGAGGGCTACCGGACGGCGGAAGTGACGCTCGGCGGGGTCGATACGGACGGACTCTCATCCCAGACGATGGAGGCGCGAACCTGCCCAGGCCTTCACGTCATCGGCGAGGCCGTCGACGTGACCGGCTGGCTCGGCGGCTACAACTTCCAGTGGGCCTGGTCCTCGGGCTGGGCGGCGGGGCAGGCGGTGTAAGCCGCTCACACCCTGATGGGATCGGCCTTGGCGATCCGGTCGAGCGCCATCAGCGTCGCTATCAGCCGGTCCATCTGATCGAGCGGGATCATGTTCGGTCCGTCGGACGGCGCATGGTCCGGGTCCTCATGCGTTTCGATGAAGACGCCGGCGATGCCGAGGCTGACGGCGGCGCGGGCCATCACCGGGGCAAACTCGCGCTGGCCGCCCGATGAACCGCCCAGCCCGCCGGGCTGCTGCACCGAATGGGTGGCGTCCATGATGACCGGATAGCCTGTCTTGGCCATCGTCGGCAGCGACCGCATGTCGGCCACCAACGTGTTGTAGCCGAAGGAGGCCCCGCGCTCGGTCAGAAGGATGCGGCTGTTGCCGGTGCTTTCGACCTTCTCGGCGACATTGGCCATGTCCCAGGGGGCGAGGAACTGGCCTTTCTTGATGTTGACGACAGCCCCCGTCTCTCCGGCGGCGACCAGAAGATCGGTCTGGCGCGACAGGAAGGCCGGGATCTGGATCACGTCGACGACCTTCGCGGCGATGCGCGCCTGTTCGGCATCGTGGATGTCGGTCAGGACCGGCAGGTCCATGCCCTGCCGTATCTGATCGAGAACCGTGAGGCCGGCGTCGATCCCAAGCCCGCGCCGGCCTTTCAGCGAGGTGCGGTTGGCCTTGTCGTAGCTGGCCTTGAACACGTATTGCGCGCCGTGGGCGCGGCAAATCTCGGCCATGCGCCCGGCGATCATCTCGGCGTGGTCGCGGTTTTCCAGCTGGCAGGGCCCGGCGATCACCGTCAACGGCCGGTCATTGCCGACGGTCAGCCCGCCAAAGCTCACGTCTTTCATCGTCGTCATGGTTGCCCTCAGGCTGTAACCTGCTCGCGCAGGATGGCGGCGGTCAGTGACAGCATCAGGTAAATGCCGCCAAAGATCAGCAATGCCAATAGGGTATTCTCGAAGGCGCGCGGGTAGGTCGCCTCGTCCGGCGCCACCGGGCTGACGCCGAGCGACAGATAGCGCACCTGCCGGTTGGCCTCGATCCGGGCGGTTTCAAGCTGCTGCATCGCCTGCGCGAGCATCATTTGCCGGGTCTCAAGCTCGCCCTCGGCGACGCGCAGCTTTCCCGTCACCTGGGCGAGCGAGGTGCTGCCGTCCTCGCTTTCGGTCAGCGGTTTGCGCAGCTCGGCGATTGCCTTCTCAAGCCGCATAACGTCGCCCTTGACGCCTGCCACGCGGGCGGCGTTGGGCTGGGCATTGTCCTCAAGCTGCTGAAGTTCAAGCTTCTTTCTTTGCAGTTCGATCTCGAAGGCGGTGATCTGGCTCATCGCGGCGCTGCTTTCGGTCCGCGGGTCCAGAATTCCAAGCCGTTCCTGCAGGTCGAGGATCGTGCTCTGGGCGACGACGACTTTCTTCTCGGCGACATCGAAACTCTCGCGGGCGCCCTTCATCTGATCCTCACGCAGCCGCTTGGTCAGCTGATCGACCTGTTCCTCGGCATAGCTGAGAAGCGCCTTTGAGAAGCTCTCGCTCAACGCCGGGCTCGGGGCGATGACCTCCATCTTCACGATGCCTTCGGTCGGGTCGTAGCCGATCTGCACCATCCGCCGGTAAAGCCGATAGGCTTCCTCGTTGGTGGCGTCGGCATCGAGCCGCTGCACGGCGTCGACTGAAGGCGCGCTGAAAACCGCCTTGAAGCCAAGATCCTGATCGAGCCGCAACAGGGCGTCGCGCGACTGCAGGTAGGACTGCACCGTGATCGAATCCTGCGAGGTCGCGAACTGCGTGCCGCGGAACAGCGAGCCGAGGCCGCCCATCTGGCTGTCGGCCTGCTGGATGACGAACTCGCTGCGCGTCGCGTACATCGGCGTCGCGATAAAGAAGTAGTAGATCGCCGCAACGATCGTCGGCAGGAAGACGAAGACGCTGAGCCGGGCGAGAAGCATCAGGAAGTTGCGCCGCCTGCGGCGCACGATGTCCTGCTGGATGCGGATGATCTCCTGTGCCCGCTGCGCCTCGCCGTAGGTCGGTTGCGCGGGCAGCGTTTGCGAGGCGCGCACCGTCTGCGGCAGGTGAACCTCGCCGGAGCCCCCTCCCACCACACCCAGCGCCGGGGCGGCGATGCTGAACGGGTCGATGCCCTTGCGGCGCAGAAGCAGGACCGCCTCGGCATCGTCGGCGGCATTGATGCCGTTCTTCTGCGCCACGCGGCGCGCGGTGCGGAGCTGGCGCCCGGTCAGGCCTTCGGCGCGGATCGCGGCCAGTGCCGCAGCAAGCTCGGGGCTGGCGGCTGTCTCTGTCATGGGCGAATCGGGCAGGTAGCTTCCCTCGCCGAAGCCGGCGTCGGGATCGGGCGCGAAGGGAAGATCCTCGTTCGCGGTGGCGGCGGGACGCTCACGCGCCACCTTCTGGACGTTCGCTGCAGCGTTGGCCGCCTGCCGCCTGACGCGGAACCTGCTGGCTTTAGGAGGCGTAGTCATACATCCGCTTCGCTTCTTCGAGGGTCTCGAACATATAAAGCCTTCCGTCCCTGAGGACAGCCGCCTGGCGGCAGAATTTCTCGATGATCGTCGGCTGATGGGACACGATCACGACGGTCGAATTCTTCAGCCGCTCGCGAAGCAGCGATCCGGCCTTGCGGTTGAACTCCACATCCGTCGTCGAAGGCATGCCCTCGTCGATGAGATAGATATCGAACTCAAGCGCCAGCAGGAGCGAGAAGGTGAAGCGTGACTTCATGCCGGAACTGTAGGTGCCGACGGGCATGTCGAAATATTCGTTGATGCCGCAGAGCCAGCGGCTGAAAGCCTCGATGTAGTCGGGGTCGAGGCCGTAGAGCCGGGCGAGGAAGCGGGCATTCTCGCGCGCGGTGTGCTTCGGCACGACCCCACCCATGAAACCCAGCGGAAAAGACACCCGGCAGGTCTTGCGGACAGTGCCTTCATCAGGCTTTTCAAGGCCCGCCATCATCCGGATGATCGTGGTCTTGCCGGTGCCGTTCGGGGCGAGGATGCCAAGCGACCGGCCAAGCTCCACCCGGAAGGAGGCCCGGTCAAGGATCACCTTGCGCTGCTTGCCCGTCCAGAAGGACTTGCTGACATTTTCGAACTCAAGCACCAGAACGCCCACATCTTGCCCGCCGAACCGCGTCTTTTGCTAGCGCCGCGCGGTTAACAATTCACGGTATGCGATAACCGCGCCGGAATTATGGCGGTCTGCGGGTCGCTTGACAACGCCGCCGTGAACGGAGCCCTGCCGGGGCGTCAGTCGCGCACCTTCTCCACCCGCATCAGGAGGCCGGCGATGATCGCCAGTGCGCCGGCGCCGAAGCTGAAGAGCGCCCCCATCTTTGCCGCGTCCTGCACCGGCCCCGCCGGGAAGGCGACCGAGGCCACGAAAAGCGCGACGGTGAAGCCGATGGCGGCCACCATGCCGACGACGAAAAGATCGGGCATCCGCATCCCGTCCGGCAGGCCAAGGCCGAGCGGGCGGGCAGCGATCCAGCCCATCGCAAAGATGCCGACCGGCTTGCCGATGATGAGACCGAGAAGCACGAGCCAGGTCGGTGCCGAGATGGCGCTGAACTCGACGCCGGCATTCATCAGCCCGAAGAAGAAGAGAACGATCTCCACCGGCGATTTCAGCCGGTGTTCGATCCAGTTCAGAAGGTCGGTCAGATAGGATTCAGCTTCGGCGAAGACGCCGAAGGCGCGGTCGGCATGGGGGATCGTCGGCACGATCGGCAGAAGGCCGAGCGCGGGGTGGATGCCCGCCTCCTGAAAGCCGAACCAGCTTAAGGCACCGGCGATGAGATAGGGCCAGAACGACAGCTTCTTGCGCATCCAGGTCGAATTGCGCCTGAGCTGGTCGCCACGGTCGAAATAGCGCGGCAGCCAGTTACACAAAAGGTAGACGATGATCGCCGCCCCGAAGGAAAGAAGAAGCCACATCGGCTGAAGCTCCCCCGTCGGATAGAAGATCGCGAGGATGATGAGGCCCGCCGCGTCGTCGGCGATGGCCAGAAGCAGCAGGAACCGGATCGCCGGGTGGCCTGCGCCGAAGACGATGCGGCCGACGAGGTAGGAAAAGGCGATGTCCGTCGCAGTCGGGATCGCCCAGCCGCGCTGCACCGTTTCGAATATGCCCAAGAAGGCGGCAAGGCCGAGGTAGACCGCGATCGGCCCGAGCATCCCGCCGGCTGTGGCAATGAGCGGCGTCAGCGCCTTCTTGCCGCGGAGCGAGCCATTTTCCAGCGCCACCGCCTCCCACACTTCCTTAGCGGCGATGGCGAAGAAGAAGGCCATGAACACGTCGTTCACAAGGAAATGCAGCGTCAGCGTGCGGCTGATGCTGCCGCCTTCGACACGGGCCTCGCCGATCAGGAAATTCTCGGCAATGACCATCTGGAGGAAGCTATGGTAGCTGTCGGGACTGGTGTTGGCCCAGATCAGTCCGATCCCGGCGCCGGCGATCAGCAAGAGCGAATAATTGCTGACGTAGTTCCAGACCCGATACATGCGCCGCCCCTTGTCGCTTTCTCGCAGCCCGTCGATACCGGATCGGGGCAGGTGGGGCAAGCAAGGTCGGCCTGCCGGTTCTGGCGGCCGATTGCGGTGGGCAGGCGCGGCGCCTATCGTCGCGGAATGACCCTGCCACCAGACCAGCCTTCGTGGATCGAGCTGGAAGCCGAAGTCGCGGGCTGTCGGCTTTGCGCGGGGGATTTCGCGCGGACGGTGACGGCGCATCGGCCGCGCCCGGTCTTATGGGTCCGTTCCGGGGCGCGCATCCTCATCGCCGGCCAGGCGCCGGGGGCGCGGGTCCATGCCTCGGGCAGGCCCTTCACCGATCCCTCGGGCGACCGCCTGCGCGACTGGCTCGGGCTGGACGAGGCGACTTTCTACGACCGTGACCGTGTCGCCATCCTGCCGATGGCCTTCTGCTTTCCGGGCTATGACGCGAAGGGCGCCGACCTGCCGCCGCCGCGCCGCTGTGCGGAGACTTGGCGCGCCGCAGTCCTTGCGCATCTGGAGCCTGAAGTGACCTTCCTCGTCGGCGGCTATGCGCAACTCTGGCACCTTGGCCGCGCCGCCACCACGGGCGGCGTGACCGCGACCGTCGCCCGCTGGCGCGATCATGCGCCCGCGATCTTTCCCTTGCCACATCCCTCATGGCGCAATACCGCGTGGCTGAAACGGAACCCGTGGTTCGCGGAGGAGCTTCTGCCCGCCGCGCGCCAGCGCCTGAAGGATGTGCTTGCCGGTGACTGATCCGACCCCGCTCGACCAGGCCCATGCGCTGATGGAGTCAGCACCTGACGACGATGCCCTGCGCCTGCGGTTCTACGAACGGCTCGCCGATGCCGAACTGTTCCTCCTGCTGGCCGAGGAAAGCGACGGCGATACCCTCAGCCCGGCGGTCTTCCGGCTGGAGGACGGCGATTTCGCCATGACCTTCGACCTTGAGGAGCGGCTCGCGGCCTTCTCCGATGCGCCGGCGCCCTATGCAGCACTTCCGGGACGGATCGCCGCGCGCGAGTTGGCGGCGCTGGGCGTGGGGTTGGGACTGAACATCGGCGTGGCCCCCTCCGCCTTTCTTCTGCCCATGCCGGCGCTCGCCTGGCTCTCCGAGACCTTGGGCCATGCCCCCGAGGCGACCGAGGCGCGGCCGGTCGCGTTCCATGACGGCGGCGCCCTGCCGCCGGCTCTCATTGCAGCTCTTGCCGATAAACTCGCGCGGCTTGGAGGATATGCCGATCACGTCGTGCTGGCCGGGGTTCGCTACCACGACGGGCGGCGCGGCCACATGCTCGCCTTCGTCGGTCCCCGACCGGGCACCGAAGCGGCGCTGGCCAAGGCGGTGTCCGAGGCGCTGGTGTTTTCCGGGGTCGAGGCGGGCGAGCTGGACGTCGCCTTCCTTGCCGCAGACGATCCGGCGCTGGCGGCAATGTCGGCGCAGGGGCGGCGGCTCGATATGCCGGTGCCTCCGCCTGAGAATGTTCAGATCATCGGCGGCCCCGCCGCGCCGGGGATGGACCCTGCGAGGCCGCCGAGGCTGCGCTAGGCCTTCAGCGCCTTCAGCGCCGCGCCAAGGTCAATCGCCCCGTCATAAAGTGCGCGGCCCGAGATCGCGCCGGATATGACGCCGGTATCGCGCAGCGCGATAAGGTCGGCGAGCGAGGAGACGCCGCCGCTCGCGATAACCGGGATCGTCACTGCGCGGGCGAGTGCCTCGGTCGCGGCGAGGTTCGGGCCTTTCATGGCGCCGTCGCGCAGGATGTCGGTGTAGATGATTGCGGCCACGCCCGCATCCTCGAAGCTCTTGGCAAGATCGGTGACGAGAACGTCCGTCTCTTCTGCCCAGCCCTTGGTTGCCACTTTGCCACCCCGCGCGTCGATGCCGACGGCGACCTTGCCGGGGAAGGCGCGGGCGGCCTCGCGCACCAGCTTGGGATTGTCGACCGCCACGGTCCCGAGGATGACGCGGGCAAGGCCCTTGCCAAGCCACATCTCGATCGTCGCCATATCGCGGATGCCGCCGCCCAACTGGCAGGGGACGGAGACGCGGCCAAGGATCGCTTCGACCGCCGCTCCGTTCACCGGCTGGCCGGCGAAGGCGCCGTTGAGGTCGACGAGGTGGAGCCATTCCGACCCCGCCGCCTGAAACTTCGCCGCCTGCGCCGCCGGGTCGTCGCCAAAGACCGTGGCCTTGTCCATCTCGCCATGCAGAAGCCGGACGCACTGGCCGTCCTTGAGGTCGATGGCGGGATAAAGGATCATGGGCGGCCTCCGTTTGGCGGCCTCATGCCACAGCGGGGGGGCGAAAGCAAAGCCCCGGAGATGGTCGCGCGGAACGTCACGTCACACTGGACGGAATCGGCAGTGTCGGACGATGATCCCCGCAATCTCAGGGAGGAGACACGAGATGAAGAAGTTTCTTTTCGCAGCCGCCGTGCTTTTCAGCGCCACCGCCGCTTACGCCGACCCGGTCGAAGGCCTCTGGAAGACCAAACCTGATGACAATGGCAAATTCGGCCATGTCCAGATCGTCCCCTGTGGTGCCAAGATCTGCGGCACGCTGGTCAAGGCTTTCGACGAGACCGGCAAGGAAGTCTCCTCGCCGAATGTCGGCAAGAAGATCGTCTGGGACATGGTGCCCGAAGGTGATGGCGCCTATGGCAGCGGCAAGGTCTGGGCGCCGGATCGCGACAAGACCTACAACTCCAAGATGGCGCTCTCGGGCAACACGCTGTCGGTCTCGGGCTGCGTGCTCGGCGGCATGATCTGCCGCGCCTCCGACTGGTCGCGCGTCAAGTAATCAGCCGAAGACCGACCAACCGGCGCGGCGGGCGAGCATTTCGACCGCCGCGGTGCCGAGAAGCGAGTTGCCGTTTTCGTTAAGGCCGGGCGACCAGACGGCGATGGACGCCCGCCCCGGTGCCACGACAAGAATGCCGCCACCGACCCCGGATTTCCCCGGCAGGCCGACGCGGAAGGCGAACTCCCCTGATCCGTCGTAATGCCCGCAGGTCATCATCAGCGCGTTGATCCGCCGGACCCTGTCGGACGAGACGAGCCTCGGCCCGCCTTCCGCCCGCATCAGGAAGCGCCCGGCGCGCGCGAGTTGCAGGCAGGACATCTCGATGGCGCATTGGTGGAAATAGGCACCGAGCGCGCGGTCGGGCGGGTTCATCAGATTGCCGAAGGCGCTGAGGTAATGCGCCAGCGCGAAGTTGCGGTGCCCGGTTTCCGTCTCGCTTTTCGCCACGTCGCGGTTGATGTGGATGTCCTCGTCATCCGCCGCCATGCGGATGAAGCGCAAAAGCTCGCCGAGATATTCGCGCGGGGCGTGGCCAGCGAGGACCGCATCGGTGACGACAATGGCGCCGGCATTGATGAAGGGATTGCGGGGGATGCCCTGTTCCTGCTCAAGCTGCAGGATCGAGTTGAAGGCATAGCCCGAAGGCTCCCGCCCGACCCTTTGCCAGAGCCGGTCGCCAAGGCGGCCGAGGGCGAGGGTCAGGGCGAAGACCTTGGAAATGCTCTGGATCGAGAAGGGCGTGGCAGCATCGCCCGCCACATGTTCGGTGCCGTCGGCGAGGGCCACCGCGATGCCGAACTGGTTCGGATCGACCCCGGCAAGCTCGGGGATATAGTCGGCGACCTTGCCGCGATCCGGCGCCGCGGCCATCGCGACGGCGATCTCCTCAAGGATGGCGGCTATGTCGGTCACGGCTTCCAGCTAAGGAAGTTGGCGATGAGCCTGAGACCCGCCGTCTGGCTTTTCTCCGGGTGGAACTGTGCACCGACGATGTTGTCGCGCCCGACGATGGCGGTGATGTCGCCGGCATAGTCGCAATGGGCGAGGCGGTGCGCCGAGTCGGCGGTGCGGAAATGGTAGGAATGGACAAAATAGGCGTGATCGCCCGTGACGATGCCGTCAAGGACCGGATGCGGGTGGTCGATGATGAGATCGTTCCAGCCCATATGCGGCACTTTCAGCGCCTGGTTGGCGGGGTCGATATGCACGACCTCGCCGCCGATCCAACCGAAACCGGGCGTTTCGCGGTACTCAAGCCCCCGCGTCGCCAGCATCTGCATGCCGATGCAGATGCCGAGGAAGGGGACGCCGCGCTTGTGGACCGCTTCCTCCAGCGCCTCGCCCATGCCGGTGACGCGGTCCAGCGCCGCCCGGCAGGACGGGAATGCCCCGTCGCCCGGCAGCACGATCCGGTCGGCGCGGGCCACATCTTCGGGCCGGTTGGTCACGATGACCTCATCCGCGCCGGTTTCCGACGCCATGCGCTGAAAGGCCTTCTCGGCCGAGTGCAGGTTGCCGGAATCGTAGTCGATCAGGACCGTCCGCATCGGATCAGAGCGCGCCCTTGGTCGAAGGGAGCGCGTCCGAGCGCGGGTCGGCCTCGACCGCCATGCGCAAGGACTTGGCCAGCGCCTTGAACGCCGCCTCGGCGATATGGTGGCCGTTGACGCCATGCACCTTGTCCATGTGCAGCGTGATGCCGCCATGAGTCGACAGCGCCTGGAAGAACTCGCGCACCAGTTCGGTATCGAAGGCGCCAATCTTCTCTGTCGGGAAATCGACATTCCAGATCAGATAGGGCCGCCCGGAAAGATCGAGCGCGCACGCCAGTTGCGCGTCATCCATCGCCAGCACGAAATGCCCGTAGCGGCGGATGCCCTTCTTGTCGCCAAGCGCCTTCACCAGCGCCTGACCAAGCGCGATGCCGGTATCCTCCACCGTGTGGTGGTCGTCGATATGCAGGTCGCCCTTGGCGCGCACCGTCATGTCGATCAGCGAATGGCGCGAAAGCTGGTCGAGCATGTGGTCGAAGAAGCCGACACCGGTTTCGTTGGAATAGCGGCCGGTGCCGTCAAGGTCGATCTCGACCGAGATGCTGGTTTCCGCAGTGGTCCGCGTGATCGTCGCCTTGCGCATATGCTCATCCTTCCGGCTCGCGTGCCTTATAGGCCGCTGAGGTGGGTCGGCCAATACGGCTCGCGCGGAATTTCCGGCGCTGTCGCGGAAATGCGTTGGCCCTCAGACTTTGAGCGCCTTCGCGAAGGCATCAATCTCTGCCTCGGTCGTCGCCCAGGAGGTGACGAAGCGCGCGCCGATCTGTTCATCGTCCGGCCCTTCCGGGGCGGGATCGCCGGGCCAGTAGTAGTAATGCGCCCCAGCCGCTTCGAGCTTGCGGTGAAGGGCGCGGGGCAGGGTGGCGAAGGCGATATTGGCCTCGCGCGGGTACATGAGGCTCGCCTCGGGGCTGGCGCGGAAGGCGGCCTCAAGGGCTTCGGCGCGGGCGTTGGCGGCTTCGGCCAGCTTCAGCCAGAGACCGTCCGTCAGATAGGCTTCCATCTGCGCCGACAGGAACCGGTGCTTGGAGAAAAGATGCCCGCCGCGCTTGCGCCGAAGCTCGAACTCCCAGGCCTTCGCCGGATCGAACAGCACTACCGCCTCCACCCCAAGGCAGCCATTCTTAGTGCCGCCGAACGAGAGGACATCGACCCCCGCCTGCCATGTTATTTCCGCCGGGCTGGCCCCGGTCGCGGCGATGGCGTTCGCGAACCGCGCGCCGTCCATATGGACGGGCAGGCGAAAATCGTGGGCAACGGCAGTCAGCGTCGCGACCTCGGCGGGCGAATAGACCGTTCCGGCCTCGGTCACATTGGTCAGCGTCACCACGCCCCGCTGGTGGCCATGAACAAAGCCCTGCGGGGTCTGCGCAATGGCGCTGCGAAGACCTTCGGGCGTCATCTTGCCGTCCGCGCCCGCAATACGCCGGATCTTGCCGCCGCCGATGTAGAACTCCGGCGCGCCGCATTCGTCATGTTCGACATGGGCGCCGTCATGGGCATAGACCACGCCCCAGGGCGGACAGTAGCTGGCAAGCGACAAGGCATTCGCCGCCGTGCCGGTCGCCACCAGATAGACCTCGGCCTCCGGTGCCTCGAATGTCTCGCGGATCAGCGCGCGGACCCGGTCCATCGACGCATCGTTGCCATAAGACGGTGCCGCGCCGGCGTTCACCGCCATCACGGCGGCAAGGATTTCAGGCGCGGCGCCCGCGGCATTGTCAGAGGCGAATTCCATCAGAGATCCTCGATGATATGGTCTTCCCAGTCCTCTTCCGGGACCTCGTATTCCGGCAGCGTCCAACCACGCACCGATTCCCCCGCCTCATGCACGCTTTCAGCCCGGCCCGAGATCAGGGGGTGCCAGTCGTACAAGGGCTTGCCCTCGTGCAGCAGCTTGTAGGCGCAGGTTGCGGGCATCCAGTAGGCGACCTTGGGAAGCGACCTTGGTGTCAGCACCACGCATTCGGGGACGAAGCGCTTGCGTTCCTCATACTGGCCGCAGCGGCAGGTTTCGTTGTCGAGAAGCCGGCAGGCGATGCGGGTGAAGAAGACCTCGCCGGTATCGGCATCCTCAAGCTTGTTCAGGCAGCATTTGCCGCAGCCGTCGCAAAGCGCCTCCCACTCACGCGGGGTCAGCGTGTTCAGCGGGCGCTTCCAGAATTCGGGCCTGAGGCCGTCGCGGGGGATCGGGTCTTTCATCGGGCGGACATTGCCCCCGGAGGGCGCGAAAGGGAAGGGGTCAGAGGGCGGCGAGGATGGCGCGGGCCTTGTCGCAATCGGCGTTCATCTGGGTGATGAGCGGATCGAGGCCGTCAAAGACCATTTCGGGCCTCAGATATTCGACCAGCGCCACCGACAGGTGTTCGCCGTAAAGGTCGCCCGAGAAATCGAAGAGGAAGGTTTCGAGGTTGGGCAGGTTTTCCCCGAACATCGGCCTGACGCCAAGGCTGGCTGCGCCATTGTAGCTGCCCTGATGCGGCCCGGTCAGCACGTCGACCTTCACCGCATAGACCCCAAGCTTCGGCAGATGCAGTCCGCCAAGCCCCATGTTGGCTGTCGGAAAGCCCAACTCCCGCCCCCGCTTTTCGCCGTGCAGCACCTCGCCCTCGATCCGGTGCCAGTGGCCAAGCATTCGTGCCGCATCGCGCGGGCGGCCGTCGGTGAGGGCGGCGCGGATCGCGGTCGAGGAGATTTCCTTCCCGTCCATCGCCACAAGCTCGGCAATGGTCACGCCGAAGCCATGCGCCGCGCCCATCCGGCGGAGCGTCTCAACCGACCCCTTGCGGCCCTTGCCGAAGCAGAAATCCGCGCCAACGGTGACATGGGCAACGCCAAGCCCGGCGACCAGCACGTCGGTCACGAAGACCTCGGCCTCCATCCCGGCCAAAGCACTAGTGAAAGGCAGTTCGTAAAGCGCCTCGACGCCAAGCTTCTCCAGCCGGTGGGTCCGCGCCTCGGCGTTCATCAGCCGGAAGGGCGGGGCGGCGGGGGCGAAGAACTGGCGCGGATGCGGTTCGAAGGTGACGATGCCAAGGGGCGCACGATGCCCGCGCGCCTGGTCGATCACCGCCTGATGGCCAAGATGGACGCCGTCGAAATTGCCCATGGCGACGGATGCGCCCCGGTCGCCGGCGGAAAGCCCGTTCCAGTCGTGATAGACGCGCATCTGCCTCCGCCCGGCGGAAGCATCCGCCCTTGCGATCAGTCGAACTTGCGGCTTGGCGCCAGAACCAGCGCTTCGCCTTTCAGGACAACCGTATCACCCACGGCGCAATGGGTTTCAAGGGTCACACGGCGGCGGGCATGGTCGATCGCCGTCACCTTGACCTCGGCATAGACGGTATCGCCGGGCCGGACCGGGGCCATGAACTTGAGGCTTTGCCCGAGATAGACGGTGCCGTGGCCCGGAAGCTGTTCGCCGATCACCGCCGAAATGAGGCCCGCCGTCAGCATCCCGTGGGCGATGCGGCCCTCAAAGATCGTGTCGCGGGCATAGTCGTCGTCCAGATGCACCGGATTGCGGTCGGTCGAGACCTCCGCAAAGAGCTCGATGTCGCGGTCGGTAATGGTCTTCTGCAGATAGCGGGTCATGCCGATCTCAAGATCTTCGATGCAGATCGTTCCGCGCGGCATGTTATCGAGCATCATCACGAATCCCGGGTGCTATGTTGCAGTGCAGCATAGGGCATCCGGCGTCATCGCGCAATTGATCGCGCAACTATTTTTCTTTCCAGCGCTGATAGCGGCAACAATATTGCTTGTCGGTCACAATCTATCGCAGCCGGCCGATACTATAAGTCGGGCTGAAGGGCTGGCTGGCGAGCCAGTCTTCAAGCTTCGCCGGATCGGGGTTTTCCACGTCCGCGCCGAACCGCGCCGCCTCAAGCCCGCCGGTGACGAAAAGCGTGTCGATGCCTTCGCCGGTGCCGCCCTGAACATCGGTGAAGAAACCGTCGCCTACGGCGAGCATCCCGGCGGGATCGCTGTCACGGCCCGAAGCCGCCAGCCGCGCGCGGGTCAGTTCGTAAATCGGCGCATAGGGCTTGCCGTAGTAAAGCGAGGTGCCGCCCATCTCGTCATAAAGCTTCGCCAAGGCCCCCGCGCAGTAAATCCGCGTCTCGCCCATATCGACGACGATATCGGGATTGGCGCAGAGGAGTTTCAGCCCCTTGGTCTTGGCATAGAGGAACCGGGCGCGGTAATCCTCCGGCACCTCGTTCAGCTCATCGAAGGGGCCGGTGCAGACGATGCCCTCGGCCTCGTCCAAGGGTACGCGGGTGATTGTGAGGGCACCGGGCAGGTCCGTCGGAAGGGCGGTGAAGAAGCCGTCGTCCTTCTCTGGCCCGATATGGTGGACGCGTCGGCCAACCGCGCCTTCCAGCATCGCGATCTGCGCCGCATCGCCCGATGATACCACCAGATCCCAGGCATCACGCGGCACGCCGAGGCGGTCGAGTTGTTCGATGACGAAACGATTGGGGCGCGGCGCGTTGGTCAGAAGTGCGACCGTGCCGCCCTTGGCCCGGAAGCCTTGAAGTGCGGCGACAGCGTCGGGGAAGGGGGTCTTGCCGTTGTGGAGACAGCCCCAGAGGTCGCAGAGGAGCGTGTCGTAGTCAGCGGAAATCTCGGCAAGGGACTGGACGATCTGAGGCATGGCACCCTTCCGGCGCTGCGGTGGAACGAAAAAGGGGCGCCGGTGACAGCGCCCCTCGGATCGGCTTGGCGACGATCAGACCTTCAGCATCGGAATGATCTGCTTCTTGCGGCTCATGATGCCGGGAAGGACTACGGTATCGCCCGTGACCTTGGCGCCAAAGGAGGCCTCGGCGATCTTCTTGACCAGGTCGTTCGGCACCAGAAGCGTCGCCTCTTCCTTCAGGATGTCGATGACGAAGAGCAGAACCTGATCGGCCCCGTCTTCCTTCGCGACGCCTTCCATCGACTTCATCAGGCTGGCCTTGCGGTCAAGGATCACCTTCGGTGCCGTCGTCTCAAGCACCGAGACGCGCAGTTCGCTGCCGCCGACGTTGTATTCCTTCGAATCCATCCGCAACAGTTCGGCGTCCGAGAATGCGCCAACGTCGGATTTCGCCTCGAACATCTCGGCGGCATAGGCGGGGATGTCGACGCCCAGATCCTTGGCCAGTTCCTCGGCCAGCTTGCGGTCCTGATCGGTCGTGGTCGGCGAGCGGAACTCCAGCGTGTCCGACAGGATGCAGGACAGCATCGCGCCCTTGATCTCGCGCGGCATCTTCGCCGCATGCGGCCCCATCAGGTTGTGCATGACGGTCGCGGTGCAAGCGAGCGGCTTGATCGTGATGTCGATCGGCCCAGCCGTCTCCAGCCCGCCGGTCAGCTTGTGGTGGTCGATGATCTGGAGGATGTCGGCCGAATTGATCCCCTCCGGCAGTTCGGACGGGTTGTTGGTGTCGACGATGACGACCTTGTCGCCCGCCGCGATGCTAGAGATGATCTCGGGCTTCTTCAGGTTCCACTTCTTCAGGACGAAGGCGGCTTCGGTGTTCGGTTCGCCCAGAAGCTTCGGCTCGGCCGGCTGCTTGCGGTGCTCGGTCAGGTACCAGGCCCAGATGATGGGCGAGCCAGTCGAGTCGGTATCGGGGGATTTGTGGCCAAAGACTTTGATCATGGGTCAGGTCCGCTGAAAGCTATGAGGTCGCGGGCCTTATAGGAGGCCAGGGGGGCAATGTCACGCGGGTAGGGGTTGGACCGGCACGGTCGGGGACCGAAGGCCGTTTAGGGCTGCCATGCCCGGGACAGTCGCGCTATTCATGGCTGCAACCCGAAGGGCCCAACCGGCCCGAACGGGGATTCGAGCAGGTCGGGGTTCAGGTCATGCGACGGTTCTTTCCTCTGCGCCGGGATGTTCTGCGCGCGATTTCCCTGACGGGGATGACAAGTCTTCTGCCGGGGAAACTGCGCGCAGCCAGCGACAGGAAACCGAACTTCCTGATCTTTCTGACCGACGACCAGAAATGGGATGTGGTCGGCTACGAAGGCCACCCGCTGGCGCGCACGCCGAACATCGATTCGATCGCTGCCGCCGGCGTCGCCTTCCGCAACAGCTTCGTCACTACGCCGATCTGCGCGTCGAGCCGGGCGAGCCTGCTGACATCGACCTATTTCAGCCGCCATCGCTTCAACTTCGGGACCGTAGGGATGCCCCTCGATCTCTACGACACTTCCTTCCCACAGGTTCTCAGCCGGAACGGCTACCGGACCGGGCTGATCGGCAAGCTCGGCGTCTGGTTCGACGACGGGTTTCTTGCCGCGGTCGAGCGCAGGCTTGGCTGGGCGTCCGTCGATGGCGGCCTTTTCGACGTCTACCAGCCTGTCGGGCGGATGCCTTACATCTCCGAGGACGATGATGGCGTGAAGCGGCATGAGCTCGACAAGATCGATCGCCGGGCGCAGGCATTCCTCGGCGATCAGAGCCTGGAGCGGCCGTTCTGCCTCGTCATCGGCTTCAACGACCCGCATATCACCGGGTCCACGCCGGGGCAGGGCAGGTATCAGCCCGCGGATGCGGAAAAATATCTCTTCCCGCAGGCAAAGGTGCCGGTTTCCGATCTGAACGATCCCGAAATATTCGAGGAACTGCCCGACATCCTGAAAACCGCCGAGACCACCGGCGATCAGGCCTGGGCCTGGTCGGGCAAGGACCCCTCGAACGAATTCGTCGACTACTTCAGGCTGGTTGCCGGGGTCGACCGGATCATCGGCAATATCCTCGAAAAGCTGCGCATCACCAATCTCGACCGGGATACCGTCGTCATCTTCACCTCCGACAACGGGCTGTCGCTCGGGGATCGCGGCCTTGCGGGCAAGTGGAGCCACTTCGACGAATCCCTCCGGGTGCCGTTCATCCTCTATGATCCGCGCAACAAGGCGGCGGCCGGGACGCGGCCGTCCGAGCTTGTGCTGAACGTCGATGTGGCGCCGACCATTCTTGAGCTTGCCGGCATTCCCATTCCGTCGGGCTATCAGGGCATGAGCCTTGCCCGGTTTCTCGACCCCGGCCCCCAGCCCGACTGGCGCGAGGAGTTCCTCTGCGAATACGAGGGCGATCTTGGCCGCGAGATCCCCGATTGGATCGGGCTTCGCAGCGAGATCTACAAATTCGCGCACTATCTCAATGCGGAACCGCCGGTCTACTTCCTCAACGATCTCAGGACCGATCCCGAGGAGATCGAAAATCTCGCGGACGATCCGTCCGACCTCGCGCTGCGCAATGAGCTTGAGGAACGTACCCTCTACTATCGCAAGCTTTACGCGGAAGGCGACTAATCGCCGGCGCTACTGAAATGCCCGCCGTTCGATCCGGAAGCCCGCGCGCTCAAGAAGCTTGAGGATGCCCTTCTCCCCCGAAAGGTGAAGCGCGCCCACGGCGGCAAAGACCCGGCCGCGCCGGGTCGCGTCCTCGATGACCGGAAGCCAGCTTTCGTTGCGGCGGATCATCAGCGCCTCTTCCATCGCGGCATAGGTGGCGTCGACCTTCTCGGCCGTCATGCCGGGGATCTTCTTGGCGACAATGCGCCCCAATTCCCAGGTCAGGCGGACGTCCTCGTCGAAATAGGCCCTGGTCAGCGTCGCCATCATGTCCTCGGCCTGAAAATCTTCGGTTGCGAGCGACATGCGGATCATGTCGACCTGAAGATCCCGCGGCAGATTCTGGAAGAGCCGGAAGGCCGTGTCGTAGGGTTCCAGTGCGCGGATCGGGATGCGCCGCTCCTCCGCCCGCTCGATAATGCGGCGATCGAGGCCGCGCACATCGCCTTCGGCCAGTTCGGCCATCATGCAGGGAGGCGTCGACAGCACCATCGTGGCATACCAGGGCTGCATCTTGGCGGCGAAGATTGCCGGGATGCCGCGTTGCGACATGGCATCGGAGAATAACCGCCAGTCGGCATCGGGCAGAAGCTCCGGCAGCGTCGGCCCTTCCATGATGTAAAGAAGGTCGGGCCGGCTCGTCATGTCGGCGGCAAGCTTGTCAGTCTCGCGCGGGCCGGCCTCGACCAGAAGCACCGAGGCCACGTCGAGCGTTGGCCGCAAAGCCTCCATCACCATTTCGTGGCGCTCATCGTCGAAATGATAGGTGCCGACGATGTCGACGACCTCGCTGCCGCGGATCGCCCGCCAGGCATTGCCGCGGGCGAAGGGCGTGGCATCGACCGCCGACTTGATCGCCGCGCGTTCGGCCACCGGCAAGGTAGGGACAAGGTCCCGCCCGTCGCAGGCAGCCCGAACCGGCGCCGCGAATAGCGTGAGGGCAAGCGTGAAGGCAAGGCGGCTGAGCATGTGGCCTGTTGCGCGCGTCCTGATGGCTTCTACACTTCTGCACCCTGCCGGGCATTCCGCCAAGACCAATCGCGGGCGATTTTGTGGCGAAGGTGTTGACTCGTTTCCGCACGGCTCCTAAGTACCGGTCGGTTAGCACTCATCTGATGTGAGTGCTAACGCGAGATAAACTGGATACCCATGGGAGTTTACCAGATGGCATTCAAGCCGCTTCACGACCGCGTGCTGGTCAAGCGCGTGGAAAGCGACGACAAGACCAAGGGCGGTCTTATCATCCCCGACAGCGCCAAGGAAAAGCCCGCCGAGGGCGAAGTTGTTTCCGTGGGCGAAGGCGCCCGCAAGGACTCGGGCGAGCTGATCGCGCCGTCGGTCAAGAAGGGCGACCGCATCCTCTTCGGCAAGTGGTCGGGCACCGAAGTGACCGTCGACGGCACCGAGATGCTGATCATGAAGGAAAGCGACATCCTCGGCATCATCGCCTGAGGCGCTTCCCAAACCCCGTAACCCAGACATTCAGGAGAAGCCAACATGGCTGCCAAGGACGTCAAGTTCAATTCCGATGCCCGCGACCGTATGCTGCGCGGCGTCAACATCCTCGCCGATGCGGTGAAGGTGACCCTCGGCCCGAAAGGCCGCAA
>DJUV01000203.1 GCA_002440625.1 Rhodobacteraceae bacterium UBA6273
GAATACTTCCTCGGCCAGTTCGCGGGCAGTGAGGGCAAGCGCGGTGGCGAGTTCTACACCCCCCGATCAGTCGTCCGCACCATGGTCGAGATGCTGGAACCCTACAAAGGCCGCGTTTATGACCCCTGCTGTGGGTCGGGCGGCATGTTCGTGCAATCGGAAAAGTTTGTCGAAGCGCATGGCGGCCGTCTGGGCGACATCGCCATCTACGGGCAAGAGTCGAACTACACCACCTGGCGGCTGTGCAAGATGAACCTTGCCGTTCGCGGCATCGACGCCGACATCAAGTGGAACTCCGAAGGCACCTTCCACAAGAACGAGCTGCCCGACCTGCGCGCCGATGTGATCTTGGCCAACCCGCCCTTCAACATCTCGGACTGGGGCGGTGAACGGCTGCGTGAGGATGGGCGCTGGAAATACGGCATCCCCCCGGCAGGTAACGCCAACTATGCGTGGCTGCAGCACATCCTTCACCATCTGGCCCCCTCGGGCACGGCGGGGGTAGTGCTGGCCAATGGCTCGATGTCCTCGACCCAGTCGGGCGAGGGCGAGATGCGCCGCGCGATGATCGAAGGCGAGGTGGTGGATTGCATGATCGCTCTGCCGGGGCAGCTGTTCTATTCCACCCAGATTCCGGCCTGCCTGTGGTTTCTGGCCAAGGACAAGTCGAACGGCATCGCCCGTGACCGCAAACTGCGCGATCGGCGCGGCGAGGTGCTGTTCATCGATGCCCGGAAGCTGGGCTTCATGGTGGACCGCACGCGGAAAGAGTTTTCCGATACCGACATCACGCAGATCGCCGAGACCTACCATGCCTGGCGGCTGGGTGAGGGCTACGCCGACATTCCGGGCTTCTGCAAATCGGCGAGCCTTGAGGAAATCCGGTCCCACGGCCACGTCCTGACCCCGGGCCGTTATGTGGGGGCCGAGGCGGCGGAGGAGGACGAGACGCCCTTTGCCGAGCGCTTCGCCACTTTGCAGGACCAATTGGAGGCGCAGTTCACAGAGGCCGAGGCGCTGACGGCGACCATCCGGGCGCGGCTGGCGGGGGTTGGATTGTGAGTGACGGCTGGCCAAAGATGAAGCTGTCGGATGCGGGAGTAATCCTTCTGGATTGCGACCACAAGACACCCGAAGCAGTAGAAGTCGGGCGGCCTTACATCGGCATCCCTCAGATGACGAGTGGACGAATAGACTTCTCGTCTGCTCGCCAGATTTCGGAAGATGATTTCGTCACTTGGAACCGAAAGACGAAGTACCAGCGAAACGACGTTGTCCTTTCGCGGCGCACCAATCCCGGCGTGACAGCAATCGACGATACTGGGACTGAGTTTGCGCTTGGCCAGAACCTTGTTTTGCTTAGGGCGAACGGCAAGCGCGTTGACCCGCCTTTTCTTCGTTGGTTGGTCAGAACGCCCGAATGGTGGGAGCAAATCGAGAAGTTCATGAACGTTGGCGCAGTGTTCAGCAGCCTCAGATGCCGAGACGTTCCGAGTTTTGAGCTGACGATTCCCCCCCTCCCCGAACAACGCGCCATTGCCGCCACCCTCGGGGCGCTGGATGATAAGATCGAGTTGAACCGGAAGATGAACGCCACGCTGGAGGCCATGGCGCGGGCGCTGTTCCGCGACTGGTTCGTCGACTTCGGCCCCACCCGCACCAAAATGGAAGCCCGCGCCCCCTACCTCGCCCCTGACCTTTGGTCCCTCTTTCCTGACCGGCTGAGTGACGAGGACAAGCCGACGGGGTGGGAGGTTTCCACGATCGGCGATGAGGTTCGCGTTGTCGGCGGCTCTACCCCGAGCACCAAGGAACCGGACCTTTGGGACGGCGGCATCAATTGGGCCACACCGAAAGATCTATCCAACCTTGTCGCGCCCGTCCTACTTGAAACCGCGCGGACAATCAGCGCCGCAGGCCTCGCGAAGATCAGTTCGGGCCAGTTGCCAGTGGGGTCGCTCCTGCTGTCCTCCCGCGCGCCGATTGGCTACCTCGCCATCGCCGAGGTGCCAGTGTCGATAAATCAGGGCTTCATCGGCATGATCTGCGACAGAATGATTTCCAATGTCTTCGCTTGGCTCTGGACGCTGGAAAACATGGAAGCGATCCTCGCCAAGGCGAACGGCTCGACGTTCCAGGAGATCAGCAAGGGCAACTTTCGTTCGCTGCCTGTGGTCGTTCCTTCAGCACCCGTGATGCACGCTTTCGATGCCATCGCGCAGCCGCTCTACGAACGCATCGCCAAAAATGAACGTGAATCCCGCACGCTCGCGCAGACCCGCGACCTCCTACTGCCGCAACTGATGTCAGGTCAGATACTGGTCCAGCCAGACGCTAAGGCGGGCTGACCATGGAGTATTTCCGCCAGCGGTTCATTGATGAACTGAACGATGAAGGTCCGGTCGCAATCCGAACCTTTGAATGGCCAAGCGTCGATGTATTCAAGGCGATGGCGCCTGAGCTTTATGAGGGGCATTTCGTCGATTGGCTCGGGGCTACGAAGGAAGCAGCGAGGGATCGCGCACGCGAATTCCTGACCGAAAATGGGTGCCTTGATCGGTTCAATCGCCTTTCTGAGCAGTGTGAAAATCAAAGGGTGATGCCATTCGTCGGCGCTGGGCTTTCCCGTTCGACAGGGTTTCCGCTCTGGAGCGATTTCCTTCTGTCGCTGACGGCCGACTTTGCCGCCTGTCGCGCGGACCTTGAGGCACACCTTGCAGCTTGGCGTTACGAAGAGGCTGCGCAACTAATGCGCGACCGGATGGGGAACGACATTTTTGATGAGGCAGTCCAAAACACATTTGGGCACCGCCGAAAAACTGTCGCTGGCCCAATTCGGCTTCTGCCGCTGAAATTTAGACGTGGGGCAATCACTACCAACTTCGACTATGTTCTGGATAAGATTTACGATGACGCTGGATGTCGATTTGACATTACCCTAGCCGGGGCCAATCTGCGAGAAGCATCGCGCCGGATAGGTGATCATCCTCATTGCCTGCTTCGACTGCATGGCGAGGCAGATACCGCTATCGGTCGAGTTCTAACACGCGACGAGTATGAAGCACATTACGGGGTAGAGGGCAGCTACCGGGAAATCCTTCGTGCGACCATAAACGCAACAAGTTTGCTTTTCGTCGGATGCAGCCTAAACGTTGATCGCACCATTGCCGCGCTCGCTGAGCTTAAGGCGGCAGCGGCGGTCGCCACACCAAGGCATTACGCATTCTTGCCGTTGGCAGAGGGATTGGATCGAGAGGCGCGCCGCGCTGAACTTGGTGCAGCCGACATTCATCCAATCTGGTACCCGCCCGAAAACCATGACCAAGCTATTGAAGACTTGTTGATTTCTTTGATCGAAGGCGGGTTTCATGAATAAGTCCTTTATGAAACAGAGAAAGCCTTCTTCGCAAGGATCAGGCAAATGAGCATTTTGACTGAGGCCGAAATCGAAGCCGTACTTCTCGATCAACTGGGAACGTTGGGATATGCGTGCCTGAACGACAAAACGTCTGGCCCGGATGGTCAAACCCCAGAACGTGATGCCTATTCGGACACGTTTCTTAAACAGCGACTGCGGGCTGCAATCGCAAAGCTAAACCCGAACATACCTGACGAAGCGCGCGAAGATGCGCTCCGCAGAGTGTTTGCAACCGAGCGCCCGTCTCTGATCGAAGAGAACCGTCGTTTGCACCGCACCATGGTCGAGGGCGTACCTGTAGAATACCGCGCAGAGGACGGCACGATCCGTGGCGATGCTGTACGACTGGTGGACCCCGAAGACCGGCTGAACGACTGGCTGGCCATCGCGCAGTTCACGGTAATCGAGAACGGCAACAACCGACGCCCGGATGTGGTGGTGTTTCTGAATGGCCTACCGGTGGGTGTGATCGAGGTGAAAAAGCCGGGGGCCGAGAATGCGACCCTTAGCGCGGCATTCAACCAGTTGCAGACCTACAAGGCGCAGATCCCGTCGCTGTTTCGCGCCAATGCAGTGCTGGTCACGACCGACGGGGTGAAAGCGCGCATCGGGTCGCTGACCGCCGATTTAGAACGCTTCATGCCTTGGCGCACGACCGATGGTGTCGATGTGGCGCCCAAGGGCGCGCCAGAAATGTCGGTGTTGATTGATGGTGTGTTCGCGCGGCCGCGCCTTCTATCACTGATGCAGGATTTCACGGTCTTTGGGGATACGCCCGGTGGTGTTGCCAAGATCATTGCGGGCTATCACCAGTTCCACGCCGTGACGCGGGCAGTGACCAGCACGGTGGAGGCAAGCCGATCAGGGGGTGACCGCAAAGTCGGGGTGATCTGGCACACGCAGGGGTCGGGGAAAAGCCTGCTGATGGCCTTTTACGCCGGGCAGTTGGTGCGCGAACCAGCGATGGAGAATCCGACCATCGTTGTCATCACCGACCGCAACGACCTGGACGACCAGCTGTTCGGCACGTTCTCGATGTGCCGCGACCTGATCCGGCAGACGCCGGTACAGGCTGACAGCCGAGAAGATCTGCAGAAGGCGCTGTCTCGAGCCTCGGGCGGTGTGGTTTTCACAACAATCCAGAAGTTTGCGCCCGAAAAAGGCGAGGCCTATCCGCTGCTGACGGACCGCCGGAACGTCGTGGTGATCGCAGATGAGGCGCACCGCAGCCAATACGGGTTCAAGGCACGGATCGAGAAGACCGGCGAGATCGCCTATGGATTCGCCAAACATCTCCGCGATGCGCTGCCTAACGCGTCCTTCATTGGCTTTACCGGCACGCCGATTGAGCAGGACGATGTGAACACGCCAGCCGTGTTTGGCCACTACATCGACGTCTACGATATCAGCCGCGCGGTCGAGGATGGCGCGACGGTGCCGATCTACTATGAAAGCCGTTTAGCGCGTATCGAGCTGCCCGATGACGAAAAACCTAAGGTGGATGCCGAGATCGAAGAGCTGACCGAAGACGAGGCCCTAAGCGAACAAGAAAGGCTGAAGCGTAAGTGGTCAACAGTCGAGGCGCTGGTAGGGGCCGAAAAGCGGCTCCTCATGGTCGCTGAAGATTTGGTCGCCCATTTCGAAGCACGTGTGCAGGCGATGGATGGCAAGGCTATGGTTGTCTGCATGAGCCGCCGGATCTGCGTAGACCTCTACAACCAGATCGTGGCGCTGCGCCCCGACTGGCATTCCGACGAAGACAACGCTGGGCAGGTGAAAATCGTTATGACCGGCTCTGCCTCTGAACCCGAAGCTTGGCAACCACATATCGGGGGCAAAGCGCGTCGCGACCTGCTGGCAAAGCGAGCGAAGGATCCGAAAGATCCGCTTAAGCTGGTGATCGTGCGGGATATGTGGCTGACCGGCTTCGACAGCCCCTCGATGCACACGATGTACATCGACAAACCGATGCGCGGCCATGGGCTGATGCAGGCAATAGCGCGGGTGAACCGGGTATTCCGAGACAAGCCTGCAGGGCTGATTGTCGACTACATCGGTGTAGCACAGAACCTGAAGTCAGCGCTGGGACAGTATTCCAAGTCTGATCAGGAACAGGCGGGGATCGACGAGGCAGAGGCTGTCGCCGCACTTCTGGAACGACTGGATGTCGTGCGCGCCATGTTCCACGGTTTTGACTATTCCAAAGGGCTGACTGGCACACCGCACCAGCGACTGGTTACATTGGCCGAGGCGCTCGACTGGATTCTCGCGAAACAGGATGAGGCCGCCCAACGCGAAACGGACAACGAAACCAAGAAGGCAGCGCACCGGCGGTATCAGGATGCTGTGCTTGGGTTGTCCAAAGCCTTTGCGCTCTGTTCGGCCAGTGATGCTGCCCGCGAAGTTCGCGACGAGGTCGGGTTCTTCCAGACCGTGCGTGCCGCGATGGTCAAGGCTGCCGACACTTCGGGCCGGTCTGCTGCCGACCGCGATCTTGCAATCCGCCAGATCGTAAATGGCGCTGTTGCCTCGACCGAAATTGTCGACATCCTGTCAGCCGCTGGGCTTTCGTCCCCAGACATTTCCATCCTGTCTGATGAGTTCCTGGCCGAAGTAGGGCAGATGGAAAAGAAAAACCTCGCCCTAGAAGCCCTCAGAAAGCTGCTGAACGACGAAATCAGGTCGCGCAGTAAGTCAAACGTCATTGAAACCCGGAAGTTTTCCGAACGGCTGGAAGAGGCGATTTCACGTTATCACACCAACGCCATCAGTACGGTTGAGGTACTGCAGGAACTTATCGCGCTCGCCAAAGAAGTTCGCGAAGCCCGGAACCGCGGCGAAGAAACTGGGCTGACCCCTGAGGAAATCGCCTTCTACGACGCACTGGTCGACAACCAGAGCGCAGTAGACATTCTAGGCAATGATCAGTTGAAGATCATCGCACACGAATTGCTGAAAGGTCTGAAGGCGAACGTTACCATTGACTGGGCCCACCGGGACAGCGCTCGGGCGCGATTGCGCGTTCTCGTGAAGCGCATCCTACGGAAGTACGGCTATCCGCCAGATCTAGAAGAGGCGGCCGTGCGGGGCGTGCTTGCTCAGGCGGAGGCGATGCTATCGGAATTTTCGAGGTAAGATGAACCCATTGTGCGATTGGGGAAAACTGACCCGTAATCGAAACTATTGAAAGTCTCAGAAGGTCGGCTGCATGAAATTCAAACCACGCAACCTTCGCGCAATCGCCGATATGGTCATTGGGGATGCCGAACATTTTCCTCGACGGTCCAGTTTTTTCATCACCAAGTTTTTCGAAGAGTGCGATCTCGACTTCGTTCACGATGGCACCACACGTGCGATCTGGGCCTCTCAGCGCCTTGAAGAGCTATTGGAAGAACCCCAACCCGCAGCCTTTCAGCTGCCAACGCGCTTTGTCGTTTTGCTCCGGACGCTAATGGACCCCCGAGAGGCAGAGGACGGCGACCTTGATCGAGGTAAAGCGTTGGCGTTGTTGAACGAGCCTCTGACAAGGGAGGGCTATGAAGCATACTATGACGAGGATCGGACGCTGCAGATTCGCCACGTTGGTAGCAAGACAGTGTCAACGGCGACCAATCCACATCGCCCCTTAACCCCCAAAGAAACAGAGCGTAAGAGGCAGTTGAACGCTTATCTCGATGCCTGCAGCGAAGACGAGCTGATCGAAGAAATCCTGTTGCCTCTGTTCCGGCAGCTTGGCTTCCACCGCCTTACGGCCGCTGGTCACGCCGACAAAGCCCTGGAATATGGCAAGGACGTCTGGATGCGCTTTGTCCTGCCCACCCAGCACGTCCTATACTTTGGCATTCAGGCGAAAAAGGGAAAGCTTGACTCGGCCGGGATGACGAAAGGATCAAATGCCAATATCGCCGAGATTTATCAGCAGGTCTTGATGATGCTGGGGCATGAGATTTTCGATCCGGAAACGAGCAAGAAAGCCCTTGTCGACCATGCCTTTATCGTTGCCGGTGGAATCATCACCAAGCAAGCGCGCAATTGGTTGGGAGGAAAGCTCGACGCCTCAAAGCGCAGCCAGATAATGTTCATGGACCGTGAAGACATCCTGAATCTTTATGTGACCTACAATATACCCCTTCCAGCGAACGCCCTGCCAAAGCTTGACCCGCTGCCGGATGAGATTCCGTTCTAATCAGGTTATCGGTCAACGGCCCCGTTTGGGCTGACCTCCCCCTCCCAATGGTTCCTCCCCGGCCCCGAACGCATGCGGGGGGGCGCAGCGCAGCAGGTCCCTAGCGACAGGCATTTTCACCGGGGAATCCAGGCGGAATCCACTTCGTAGAAACCATCTCAGTAAATTACAATATATCAATGGCTTAGATAATCACGATCGTGCCGCGCTGGATTCTTTTGCGGAATCCAGGGAATCCACTTTCCGGAAGCCACCGTGGCCAGAATCCAGCCAGCGGAATCCACCCTTTTCGATCCGTGATGGATCGCCCAGAGCCCCGCCTGATCACGAACATCTGCTGCCGTTCTGATCCGCCTTGACAGGATCCGACTCTGCTTGGAACACCAGTTCGGGCAGGACCACCTCCCACGCGTCGCGCCGAAGCAGGTGGTCATAGTCCTCATCCCCATCCTCGCGCCGCCAGTTCAGGATGGCAGCGACCTCGCCACGCAGGAAGGTGATGCCCTCGGGCTGGTCGAAGGCCCGGGAGAGGCGGGCAAGGGTCTGGCCTTGGGCGTTATCGATCCGCCAGCGGTCGCCGTCGCGGATCAGATGGACGGGGTCGCCGGGGCGCGCGGCGGCGATGGCGGCCAGAGTCGGATCACCGGGGCGAAGGCGCCCGGCAAAGGACAGGTCCACCAGCTTCGGGTCGGGCGGCACATAGCGCAGGCGGGCGCGCGGCAGGGCGGCAGCGTCGGGGGTAACGCGGCGGGACAGGACAGCGTCACCGGGCTGCACGAAGGCATGCGGTCCATCGGTCAGTACGGTCAGCGTGGACCGCGCCCGCGTCATGGCGACATAGAACAGGCGACGTGGGGCGTCGGAATCTTCGCCGCGCGAGGGGCGATCCCAGCCGCCGTTCAGGATCGCGACATGATCGAACTCAAGCCCCTTGGCGCGATGGGCCGTCATCAGCAGCAGACCCCGCTGTTCGCCCCGCACATCCCGGGCCCATTCGCCGAACCATTGCACGATGTCGGGCACCGGGGCGGCCTTTTCCACCAGTTCGCGCGCCAGGGTGCCAATGCCTTCGCCTATCAGGTCGGTCCAGCGGGATTGCGGCTGCGCGTTCAGGATTGCGACCAGATCAGAGATGGTAAGCAGCCGGGCCCGATCCGCCAGCAGAGCACGGACAAATCCCTGCATCTCGCGCATGCGCCACAGGGTGAGCGGCTTCTCATTCGCCATGTCGATGGGAATACCCAGCGCCTCGGCATAGGCACGGACAGGTTCCAGCCGCCGCCAGTCACGGGCGATTACGGCGCAGCGACGCCAGGACCAATCCGGGTCCAGCCTGGACAGTCGCACCAGTTCGTCCAGCGCAGCTACCGCCTGCGCGGCATCGCCCCCCGCATCCAGAAGGCTGACCCGCCCTTGCGCCACCGGGTCCAGCGCCGCCCAATCGCCGCCCGGCATCGCCTTGGCGCGGGCGCGGTTCACGGTGATGTCATGGCCTGCCTTCATGCGCTGGGCCGCTGGGCCAATCACGGCGTTTGCCGCCGCGATGATAAGGGCAGTCGAGCGGTAGTTCTCGGTCAGCCAGACCGGCTTGGCGGCGTAGTCGGCCTCGAACCTTCGGATGAAGTCGATGCTGGCCCCGGCGAAGGCGTAGATGTTCTGGTCATCATCGCCCACGGCGAAGAGGCTGATCCGCAGGTCATCCTCCAGCGACCGGCCCGCCACGGCACCGATCAGAGCGTATTCCTCGGGGCCGATGTCCTGATATTCGTCGACCAGAAGCCAGCGATAGCCCTGGATCAGCGTCTCGCGCAGCGCCTCGGCTTCGGCCTTGGTCAACCCGTCGCCACGCAACAGGGACACCGCCTGCAGGACGATCCCGTCAAAGTCGCGCGGGCCTTCGTGATCGCCTGCAAAGCTCGCCCCCATCAGCCGCATCGCCAGCGCGTGGCAAGTTGAGACTGTCACCCCCGCCGCGTCATCCCTGATCAGGCGGCGCAAACGTTCGCGGATCTCGGCGGCGGCATGGCGGTTGTAGGTCAGCACCAGAATGCCGCGCGGGTCCTCGCGTTTCACGCGGATCAGGTAAGCGATGCGATGCACCAACACCCGCGTCTTGCCCGACCCCGGCCCTGCAAGCACCAGTACGTTGGTCTGTTCGCGGTCATCGCGCACGATCTCGGCCTGCACCGGGTTGTCCAGCGCATCGACAATTGTCTTCCACGAGGTGCCTGTGGTCTGCCGCCGGATTTCCGTACCGCGCCCCGGCAGCCAGCGGCGCAGGAAAGCGTCGCGGTCCAGCACGAAGTAATCTTCAGACAGGCGCTGGGCCTGATCCATCGCCTCCAGCCCCTTTTCGGCATAAGCGGCCATCACATGGGTCTGGATCGTTGTCTCGCTGTAATGCTCTTCTAGCGGCGCGAAGTGCTGGACCGTAAAAGGGCCACCCTTGGGGTTCAGATGCATCGTGATCGCTGGGCGGAACACCGTCAGGCCCCGGCCCAAGGTGGCGACCTGCTGCTCGTGCAACCACAAGAGCGCGCGATCCATCAAGCGGGTCATGTCCTTGACCTCGGCCCTGAGCAGCGCGTCGCCGTTCAGCGCATCCAGCATCGCGCCAAGGGTGGTTTCGACCTGAATGTCCTTGCCGCGTGTTCCCTTGGCGACCTTACCTGTCAGATGAGCGAGAAGTGCCTGCGCCCCCTGCCGCCGCAGTTCAGCCGTCCGGGCGACCACAAGCCATGACCGCTCCAGCCGCACGAAGATCGTGTTGCGGCTGACCTTGCGCAGGGTCAGGTTGCCCCTGCCGCCATCCTGATCGCGCCCATCCTGCGCAATGCCGCGCAGTATGGTTTCCACCAGATCGGGCCGTACCTGCACATGCCCCTTGTCACGCAAGGCCTGACAGGTCTCGGTAAGATTCAAAGGTTGCGCCTCGGACCCTTCGGCGTCCGGCACCGCCTCTTGCATCATGGCGATCAGGTCAGCCTCCATACGGACCGCGTGATCCAGACGGCGTGCCGAGGCATCCTCGACCCCCAGATGAACATAGACCGTGATGCCCGTGTCGTTGCTGGCGATGCCCAGCGCCTCAAGATCAGCAAAGGCCCGATGCAACTCGCGCCCTGACAAGCCGCAAGCGCCAGTCAGATCATCGGTCGAAACCCCGGCATCGACAGGCGCGTTCATCACATGGCGCACGAGGTCCATCAGTTGGGTGCGCCGAACCCCGGTGATCTGCGCCCTTTCCAGAATCGCCGCCGCCTCATCAACCGACGGGATGCGTAGCGACGACGGGAACACCTGCACGCGGTTTTCTTCACGGCTAAGCAGCGTCGCTTCTTCCAGCCAGGCCACTGCGGTCTTCACGCGGGTGTCGTCGGTGGTCTTGTCGCGCTCGAACTCCTGATCCTTCTCCTCACGCACAATCTCGCCGGGGGTGGCGACCACTTCGCCGGATTTGTGCTTTTCCATCCGCCTCAACGCCTTCAGGATCGCGCCGATCTCATGCCGGGCCAGACGCGAGCGCGCCGACAGCGAGAATTGCCGCTCCACATCCTCGGGGCTGAACAGCAGCACACAATTGGCGGGTGCGCGATCCCGCCCCGCGCGGCCTGCCTCTTGCAGGTAGTTTTCCAAGGAGCCCGGAATGTCGCCATGAACGACCAGCCGGATATCGGGCTTGTCGATCCCCATACCAAAGGCGTTGGTCGCGGCGATCACCCGCAACTGGCCGGTGCGAAAGGCCTCTTGCACATCGCGCTTGCGGTCAGGCGGTAACCCTGCGTGGAAGTAATCAGCCGCCAGCCCCTGCCCTTTCAGGAACTCCGCTACCTTTTCCGTCGCGCCGCGTGTTGCACAATAGACCACAGCCCCCGAGGCGCCTTCGGGCGGCAGATTCGCCTCGATTGCTGACAGGATGTCGGTCAGCTTGGTCGCCTTCTGCGTAGGCAACACCGCGAATGACAGGTTCGTGCGCACGGCACCCCCATCCAGCAACATCAGGTCCACCCCAAGGCGGGTCTGGAAGTGGTCACGGATGTCGCGCACCACTTCCGGCTTGGCCGTAGCGGTCAGGCACAGGACGGGCGCTGGGCTATCGCCCGAGAATTCCTTGATGAAGCGGCTGACATAGCGGTAGTCGGGCCGGAAATCGTGGCCCCATTTGCTGACGCAATGCGCCTCGTCCAGCACCCAAAGCCCGACCTCGCGCTGTTGCAGCACTGTACGGATCGACGGTGACCGCAACTGTTCGGGCGAGATCAGCAGCATCGCCGCATCTCCCATCCGCACCTTTTCCAGCGCGTCATGACGTTCCGGCAGCGAAAGCATGCCGTTCACCGTGACCGCCGCCGATATTCCAGCCCGCGCCAGCCCCTGCACCTGATCGGCCATCAGCGCCACCAGCGGCGAGATCACCACTGTCAGTGCCCCGGTCTTGTCGAACCGCGACAGCGCCGGGATCTGATAGCAGACCGATTTGCCCGTGCCGGTGGGCAGGATGCCCAGCAGCGACTTGCCCGCCATCGCCTCGGCCACAATCCGCTCCTGCAACGGGCGGCCCATGTCATCCACCGGCTGGGGGCGGAAGGAGGGAAAGCCGAACCAGCGTTCCAGTGCGGCATTGGGGTTGTTCTTCTCGACGCACCAGGTGCAGGCCGGATCGCCGCAGTTTGTATCGCGCAGATGCCGCACGATCCGCCCCGCCTGTGGAAACTGCATCCGTACCCAGGGCGGCATGACAGAGTCCCCACCCGCGACCGAAATCCACGACAGCGCATAGGCCATCGGCCAGCCATTGCGCGGATCGGACAGGCGGCCAAGGGTCTGGTCCAACCGATGATTGCAGGCGCGGCCGTCCAGCAGGCGACGGATTGTGGCATGGGCAACAGCTTCACCCGGAACAGGACCACGCAAGGCTTGGAACAACGCATCGAACCCGCCCGCTGCCTCGCCCCGCGTCGTCAGATGGTGATAGGCAAGCACCGCATCCGGCGCCACCTGTCCCAGCCGGGTGAATGCCGCGATCTGGTCCGACAGCACCTGCAGCGCCAGCCGCGCGTCCTGTTCTGGGTCATTCACATGCCCGACCTGGAGCCGCCCGTCGTGATAATGCTTGACCAGATGGTGGTATGGATTGCGCGGAAAGGCCAAGGGGTTCAGCCACAGCGTATCTATCGGGGCCGCCCCCAACCTCGCCAGCCGCGCCCGATTGGCCACCAGATGCAGCAGGTCATGGCGCAGGATGTTGTGGCCGACCAGATGCGCTGCCCCATCGCAGAGCGCCTCCAGCCGATCCAACGCGGGGTCCAGTGCCGCACCCTTATGGACCAGCACCGCCTCACCCCGCACCGCCGCAAAGGCAAAGATCCGCGCAGACTTCGGATCGACCTCCAGATCAATGGAGACACAAGTTGCAAGGAAAGGGGCGGTGTCAAAGGTCAAACGTCAGGCATCCGAATTCCAAGGGCCAACAAAGGCTTCCAAGCCATTGATAACCTTGTCACCAGGATTCGATAGCCTCAGATTTCAGCCGCGAGTTACTTTTCGGTACTGGCAGGTGCTCCGTGCGCTTTGCTGCAACATGACCGCTCCGATATACAATCTGCCATCTCAGCGTGCGCATGTAGCCTTGACGAACGGTCTACGTCGAAGGCCGGTGGCTGGGGATCATGCCGGTAAGGCGATCCGATACACCCTGCCCCGCGCATCATCTCTTGCAGAAACCACCACCAGACCGAGTTTCTTGCCCAGCGCACCCGACATCGCACCACGGGCGCTGTGAGCCTGCCACCCAATCGCGGCAACAATCTCCGGCATTGTGGCTCCTTCGGCCCGCCGCAACATGGTGATCAGCAGCGCCTGCTTTGTTCCCCTGCGCAAGTTAGGGTGTTTCACTTCGGGCTGGGCGCTGGCACCGCCATGGCTCGCCACAATTGTCTTCACCGCCACCGGTTCGATCCCGATGGCTAACAACCCCGCCTCGGTGACCACCAGCGTGGTGCCGTGACCATCGCCCGTTTCGCGCCAGAGGGGTTCGCCCCGGCGCAGATTGGCATCGACCTCCTGCAGCCAACCGTGATCGATCATCTTGGTCACGGCCATCTTGGCCGCCGCACCGGCCAGCCACTTGGGCAGTGGCAGGGCGATGTAGTCGCGGCGCTGGGCCCCGGCGGTCAGGATGATGGTCTGGGTATTGGTCAGCTTTGTCATGGCGGGTTCCTCTTACAGGTCGTGGGTGGCAAGTAAGGCGATGATGCGCGACATGAGATCGTTGTGGCCGTCGGCATCTGTGCCGATGATCACGTCGCCATCGTCGTCGCGTTCTAGATCGGCGATCTCGCGCAAGAGGGCGATGGCCTCGTCGCAAGCGGCGAGGCGCTCGGCCTTCCACACTGTGGTCACGGCATCCTGTTCAATCTGGTGGCGCTGGGCGGGATCAAGCGGCATGCTCGCCCTCCTTGAATGCGCTGTCGGTGATCTGGCGCAGCAGGCTGGCGTAGTGGTTCAGAGTGCCAACATCGCCCCAGTTGATCTCATCAGGGTGGGTCTCGAAATGGTCGTCGCTCAGGGCCTTCAGGCGCTCCAGCATCGCGTCGATCTGGAACTCGGCGGTCATGAAGGCGTCGAGGGCCTTGTCATTCTGCGTCACGCGGCGGGTAGTCATGGAATTTCTCCGTGGGCGAGTTGCATAATCTTCGTTCAAACATCATCGCTCTGTGGCGCCTGTGATTGTAGTTAAATTTAAGCAATATCAGTGATTTGCGATGACCCCGCTCAAATCGACCTCATCTCGATTGGCGCGAGGCTGGTCGTGCTTGGTTGGGCGTTGCAGAGTTCGATCTTCAGGTGGGACTTGACACCAGAATCGGGTCCGGCCTGTGCCGAGATCGGCCACCACCTCGGTCATGGCTCAATGTTCATTGCACTCGACCGTTCGACCCGTGAATGCCACGCATATCCCAGATCTAGTATCACGACGCATGATCAGGTTTTGGGGCATGGCGCATTTCGGACCTCCACCGCACCGATCACAAGTACAGCGTCACTGCCATGAAGCCATGCCGCCACCATGTCCCGTGTTTGCGCAGTGGAGGTCTCGGTCCGCAGGGCGCACTCCCAGACTGTTCCGACCCGCCAGCCTGCCTCACGAAGAGCGGACTGAACTGCCGCATCCCGCGCAACATTTGCATCAAACTTGGCCGCCCAGAACTCGGGGCGCGTCGCCGGAACCGTGGCATAGCGGCAGCCTGCATGGCGATGCCAGAAGCAACCATGCACGAAGATGACGGCCCTATATTTTGGCATCACGATGTCCGGCTTGCCGGGGATGCCCTTTGCGTGAAGGCGATAGCGAAAGCCGAACGCATGCAGGGACCAGCGGAGCGCCAGTTCGGGCTTCGTGTTCTTTCCGCGGATCCCGGACATCATGCGGGAGCGGGTCTGGCTGTCTACGATGTCTGTCATTTGCCTCCTGGCTTCATCTGTCGGACCTGGTATACAGCCAATGATCTGAATTCGAGAGGACACTGACTTGCCAGCCGCTTTCGGCATTGTCGATCTGTTTGCCGGGCCTGGTGGATTGGGTGAGGGCTTTGCTTCGCTGCGTGTGGGCGATCATTCTCCGTTTCAGATCGGCATTTCGGTCGAAAAGGAGACATCGGCGCACAGGACGCTGACCCTGCGCGCATTTGTTCGCGCTCATGCCGAAAAGCATGGGGCTTTGCCGAAGGCCTACATCGGTTTCCATGCTGGCCAGTCAGCAGAGCCGGACTGGTCTACGGCTGACGCGGCTGCGTGGGATCACGCCACAAGTGAGGCTCGTTGCCTTGAACTGGGTACTGAGGCTGCCGCCGAAGCAATCGACAGCGCTATCGCCCACCTGAGAAAGGACTTCGACGACACGATCCTGATCGGCGGCCCTCCCTGCCAAGCCTATTCGCTGGTCGGGCGCGCCCGCGCCAACGGAAAGATCGGATATGTGCCGGAAGAGGACGCGCGGCACTATCTCTTTCGCGAGTACATCCGCGTGCTGGACCGACTTCGCCCCGCCGCCTTCGTGATGGAAAACGTGAAGGGCATGCTGTCATCGACGATCGAAAGCCGGATGGTATTCGAGATGTTGATGGAAGATCTGACCTCGCTCGGCACCGGGCATGCGCATCACTACGAACTCCGGGCGATCCGCCTTTCGGACGGCAAGGCGACGCTGCTGGAGCCGAAACAGCCGTCCGACTTCATCGTGCGTGCCGAGGATTTCGGAGTGCCGCAGCGGCGCCATCGTGTCATCATCGTTGGCATCAGGTCGGACCTTGCCAACCGAATGTCAGGCGCCAGCGTTCTTGTACCGGGCACAAGACGCACGGTCGGCGAGACAATTGGAAGCATGCCGCCCCTTCGCAGCGGTATCAGCCGCTACGTCGATACCACAACTGCCTGGAAGTACGAGGTCGTTGAGGCTGGAAACATCCTGGCCAACATTTGCAAGAGCAATGGAAATGAGGCTCTCCAGCGAGCTTTCCTAGAAGTTTTGAAGCGCATGAAGAAAGGCTCGCCGGGGCAACGTGCGGACACGAGCCTGCCCGCAGGCTACGGGACCTCCAACGACGACCTGATGCGTTGGCTCGAACGACCGGAACTGCAGGCCCTTGCCCAGCACGAAACGCGTGGGCACATGGCATCGGATCTCGGCCGCTATCTTTTCGCCGCGGTCTTTGGTGAAAAGCGCCAGTACAGCCCAAAGGCGGCAGACTTTCCCCTCGCACTCAGCCCCGATCACAAGAACTGGCACAGCGGTATCTTCAGCGACCGTTTCCGGGTTCAGTTGGCCCATGAAGCAGCAACAACCGTGACCAGCCACATCTCCAAAGACGGGCACTACTTCATCCATCCAGATCCGACACAGTGTCGCAGCCTGACAGTGCGCGAGGCCGCCCGGCTGCAGACCTTCCCGGACGACTACCTGTTCCTCGGTAACAGGACGCAGCAGTACGTCCAGGTTGGAAATGCAGTTCCACCGTTCTTGGCACGCCAGATCGCATCGTTGATCTACGCATCTCTGACAAAAGCGGACACCCACGAAGCGTAACAGGCAAACTGACCGCTTAGCTGCCTAACTTGCCCTTTAGCCGCAATATGTCCGCAGGCAGGCCGATCACCCGAAGCAAAAGCGACGGGCGGCTTAGGGCGACATAGATCAGTTCATCATCAATCAGCTGATCGATATCGACAAGCACCACGCATTTCGCTTCCAAACCCTTGAAACGTCGCGCGGTGTCACACCAGATGCGGTTTTTACCGCGCAGGTCCGAGGCAGAGATCGGCACCGCACCGCCGATTTGCGCGTGGGAGAAAAGCCCGCATTTATCGCGTGCGCCCCCGGTCAGGATCGCGATATCTGACGCTTGCAGCTGCGCGGTCTTGATAAGATCGGCCACAAAGGCGCTGGCGTTGGTATAGGCTTGCTCTTTGGATTTGACATCGATCCAATCGACGGGCTGCCCGGCGGGCCCTGCCGAAATCGCGCCGCGCGCGTCATACCAAGGCGTCAGGCAGCGGTGAATCGCGCGGGTATTGCGCAGATTGCGGATCAAGCGGAACGACAGTTTTGGCAGTTCATCGACAAAACTTTGCGCGCCGCCATAGATCCGCTGGTTGTCATCAAAAAAGACATGGAATGTGCTGGCGTCCATGTCTTTCAAAGACAGCCGCAGGGTGTCATACCATTCGCGGTCAAAGTCCTGGCCCTCATCGACAATGATCGCGTCATAGGCAAGGTCAGGGCGGGCCTGCATCGCTTGTTCCAACGCATTGGGCAGGGTCTTGCTATAGAATACTGGGCCTTGGAGATCGGGCACCGAAACTTTGGCCTGATGGGCCACCTTGCCGCAAAGTTCATGAAACCCGGCGATTGTCAGGTTCTCTACCTCGCCGACAAGTCCCTTCAGATGCGCCGCAAGCGCGTTGTTAAAGCACGTGAGCAAGGTGCGATCGCCTGCTTTGGCACAACGCAAGGACTTTTCCAGCGCAAGCAGGGTCTTGCCAGTGCCAGCCGCCCCGGCAATGGCCATTTGCGGATTTCCAGCCAGCGATTCCAACACATAGGCCTGTTCGGCAGTCAGAAGTTCGATCTTCTTCATGTCATGAGCCAGCGCGCTGGCCAGATGCGGACGCAGTTCAAATTCGGCCGCAATGATTTCGTGAAGCGCCCTCATGCCCTCAGGGCCAAGCGGATCGCAGGCCTTGGCACCCCGCATCAGCGTCTCGCGCACCCAGTCCCCCAGTTTACCCGCACCAATTTCATTGCCAAAGGCAAAGAGCTCCAACGGGGCGTCGGCGCCCAAGTCTTTCGTGGGGCGGCTGTTGTCGGGCAGAACCACACCATGACACATGTTAAGGCTCCGTCTTGAGAGGGCCGCGAGCCTTTTAAGCCTGCGGTTCAGCTCGTGCTTGCCTTCCATCGCCTGGGTCACTGGACTGCGCTTGAGGTTATAGGGCGTGCCGCTGCCCGAAACCGAAACCCACTGGCCCTGATCGTTGCAAGACACCGTGCCGCCCTTAACCTCGATCGCCAGAACCCCCAGATCTGCATGGGCCACAACGAAATCAACCTCGCCATCGCGGCCTGTGCCGTCAGGACGAAAGCGGTGCCAGGGGCGCGACCAATAGACGGTGAAATCGCCCCCCAACTCACGGTCAAGCGATTGATATACATGCCGTTCTGCCCGTCGCTTGGGGTCGGCCAGCAAAAGCTCTGGTATCTCGGACGGAACCATCTTTGCCATGAAATCAATATCCTGACGGGAAGAATGCAAGGGAGGGAGGCGTTTCGCCAGGTTGCGACTGTTCTTCGGGCGTGCCGGTCACCAAGGCGCGGTCAAGGTATTGATTGAAATGCTCACAAGCGGTTTCAGGCAGGAAGCAGCAAGCATGACAAGCCGCCTGGTTGCCGCTGTCGAACAGGGCCGCCAGCCCGTCCGAGCACAAGGGGTCAGATGAGCACCAGCGCGTGTCGTCGATCGCTTTGCGTAGGGTCGCGCCAAAGCGTTCTGCGCGCCCTTCGCGCGACAAGCCGCCCAGTGTGCCGTCGGCGCCGGGGGCCGAGGTGTAGATCAGGAACCCGGCCATGTCGCTGCCCTCGGGCCCGGAGTAAAGACGCTCGCGGACCGAAGAGCTGGAATAGCCGCAGTCAAGGGACAGACGGTCAATGACGGCGTGACATAGGGTATGGATCAGGACACGCCGGGGCGTCAGCGGCCAAGGGGCCACCGGCGTTCCGCCCCGCGCTTTGGCCGCCTGTTCCAGTTGCGCGTTCAGCGCCGCGATGCGCGCGCGCACCGGGGGCCGCTGCTCCCATTCGCGCAGGCGCACAAGGTCAAGGGTGACGAATATCCCCTCCCCAAATACTTCGACGGCGGGTAACCAGTTTTTCTTCTTGCTGGCAGACAGGCTGGCCGGTTCGCGGGCCTGTTTTTCCTGGCCCAGCGCGGTCAGGCGGGTAAAACCGGTCAGAACCCGCACCTCGCGCAGGCGTTCAACCCGAACAAGATGGCCCACAAACCCTGCGAGCCCGTCCGGGATGGCCTCGACCTCGATCTTGAAGTTGCGGTCCGTGACGCCTTGGGTCGGCGGGGCGACGAGCCGGGCGTATTCTTCGGCGCGCAGGTCGGTTTCCGGTCCTTGTTGATCGCGGTCAAAAATGCGGCGGATCTGCGCCTCCATCTCGCGCAGGGTCATGGGGGGACCGTGCCATTCCTCCATCAACTCGTTATCCTCGATCGCGCCGCGGATATGGGCCGGATCGCCCAGCGCCTTGAAGGCCTTCCAATACTGTTCCTGACGAATGAATTGCGTGAATTCATCGCTGAAGGGCGGGATGTCAATGGCGCTATCCACGATGGGAAACCAGGCATTGGACGCGCCGCGCTGGATGACGGCGGCGGCATGGCCACAGGCCTCGCGGTGGGCCAATGGCAGCCAAGGGCGGCGGCCGGTGCAACTGTGGCCGATCCGCTCAAGCGCATGGGGGCCGTAAGCCTTGGCCAAGGATTTCTCGGCCCCGCAGCCGTCACATTTCACAACGAGGCCAGCCAGACCAGCCGCCTCGCCGACCAGTTTCAGATCGCGCCGCTTGCAGCCTTCGACATGGCCAACCCAACGATCCCAAGGAAACTCGTCCAGATGCCCGGCTTCGCAGGCAACAACCAGACGCACGGGCACGACAAACTGTCGCTTGGGCTTGCCCTTTTGCCCCGAGCAAACCGGGCACCAACGGTCAGGCTTGGCCGGATCGCTGACCCAGTCGCGGATGTGTTTCAGACGGTCGCAGGACGGGCAGAAACACCATTCTGGGAAACGGACGGCGGGGAGCTCGATGTCTTCCTCGATCGCAAACCCTTTGGCGTCCTTGGCCCCGGTCTTGCGTTTCCCCACCGGCGGCTGGTGGAAGAAATCCACCTTGAGACCGGCTTGCAACCGCACCTCGTGGATGCGCTGGCGGTGGTCCAGTTTTGCCTCTTCCCACAGCTCAAGCCCACCCGAAACCGCCGAAATCGGCGCACCTTCGGGGCTGCGAAAGTCGATGATCGCGCCTGGGCCATAGGTACCGATCACCTGGCTGCGTCTGATCTTGCCGATTCCGGTCATGGGGGCACACTCACATTCAATAGTCGCGCAAGGCAAAGGCTGTTGACGCCTCGACCGAGCGCAGGGAATTGGGGGTCGGGCGCGGCAAAAGCCCAGCCGTGCGGCTTTTGTCCTGCGCCTCTTCAGCAGAGGTCAGCAGGCTGTTTTTCCACTTGTCCCAATATTCAGTCAGATCCGGCCGGTTGACCCAAAGATCAAGAAATGTCCGCAATTCGCCCTCGGCCCCAACGGTTTCGGCGGGACTTTGTTCAACTGAACGCGCGCGCGCCACGATGCGGTCAAGGATCGCTTCAAGCTCGGGTCGCACCGCCATCGCGCCCGAAGGGCTGTGGCGCAGCTCGGGGATCAAGTGGCGGGCACAGATGACAAAGGCCGCATGCAAGGCACGTTCGCGGGCGCGTTCGGCAAAGGGGGTGACGCCGGTTGCCTCGACATCGCGATAAAGCGCACGGTGCCAGTTTTGAAAGCTTTCATAGCGGCTGCGGTCGCGCGGCTTGTTGGCGTTGCAAATCGAGACAACCAACCCGGGAATGGCAGCGCGCCCGACCCGGCTGGTGGCCTGGATATATTCGGCAATCGTCTTGGGCTGACCGTTGACCACCATCACCCCCAGCCGCGCCACATCGACGCCGACCGAGATCATGTTGCTGGCCAATACCGCTGACACACAATCGGCATGGCCGCGCGGCTGATCCAGCCGGTCCAGGATTTCGTTGATCTGAGACGCGCTGATCCGGCTGGTCAGTTCGACCGGGGGCGGCAGCTCACGCTCATCTTCATCGGGTCTCCTTTGGGCATATTGCTTGATCGACCGGCCAACGTCATCGCGCGCCAGCGTCAGCGCGCCGCCCAGTTCCCGCAAAGCGTTGAAATAAGCGACCAGTGTCCAATAGCCATCTGCCTGTGCTGCTGGAATCTGTGAGTTGACAGCTGCCTGCATCAAAGAGGCCATGACCGCCTGCAAGGTAAACTTGGCCGACCGGCCGGTCGTGGTAACACCAACGTAAAGCCGACCCGGATCGCTTTCATCGGTGGCGGCAAACCCAGAATTGCCGTGGTCCAGGCAAGGCGGCGGAAACTGCGCGGCCTTGCGGTCAAACAGGGCGCGGATTTGTGTATCGGCGCGGCGGATGGTGGCGGTTGAACCGATAACCTTGGGCCGGTTGCCTTGATGGCTGCACAACTCGTCAATGGCGATTTCATAAAGCCCCGAGATGGTGCCCAAAGGCCCCGAGATCAGGTGCAATTCATCTTGTATGATAAGGCCGGGCGGGGCGTGGTTCGTGTCCAGACCGAACAGCTTTCCCGTCCTCGGCTCTCGGGCAAGTTGGGCGTATTTGTCTGCGGTACCGATCATCAGGGCGGGCAGGCGCTGATAGATCAGATCGTCCACCGTCACCACCGGCAAGGGCGCGCCTGCAAGGCTGCACCCCGCGCTGCGGCAGGTCACCTCCAGGTCGGTCTTGGCCTCATTCGCCGCCCAATGCAGCAAGCCGTTGCACTGGGGGCAGCGTGTCAGGCGGCGTGGGTTTGAGGCAGGCTGATCGCCGAGACTTTCGCGGGTCAGGGCCTCAATCGCTTCGGCCAGTCTGTTGGGCACGGAGTCAGCGCCCACCCACAACCCAATCGCAATCGGCTCATCGGTGGCAAAATGGCCGGGCAGTTGTATAGCGCCCGTAAGGTCGGGACTTCTGCGCAACAGATCACAGGCAAGGATCACCGCCGCGGCACGCTGGAACTGCTGGATCGTCAAAAGCCGGAGGGTGTAGCGCATGAAAACCGTGACCCCGGCTCCCTCAGGCCCACCCGCTGCGCGCAACCGTCGCAGGAAGATCACATAGGCGGTCAATAGCAGATAAGCCTCAGTCTTGCCGCCCCCCGTTGGGAACCACAGCAGGTCCATCACTTCGCGGTCAGGATCGGTGCCCGAGCTGGCCGAACAAAGCGTCAACAGCACAAAAGCCAGCTGAAAGGGCCGCCAAGTCAGCCGGTCCTTGCGGTCTTGGCGGTCCTTTTTCCAGCGGTCTTGTAGCCACATCGCCCGATTGGCCAGCCTGAACGCTGCCAAGGCATGGGGATCATGGCCCAAAAGGGCAATACCCGCCCGGATACGTCCCGCAGTGGCATGACAAGTGGCCGCGTGCACCATGAACCGGGCGCGCAACGCAGGGTCTCCCAGGGCCTCGCCTTTGACCCCCTCGGCATCGATCCAAGTTTCATACAGTGCCACAAGCTGGGCAAGCCCGGCCAGCATCTGATCAGCTGGGGCCTCTGACAGCCATTTGGCATCCAGCGGCCCATCCTGTCCCTCTCCCTGCCCGGCTTTGGTCAGCGCGTCAAATATCGGATCGCCAGTTTCGCGCGGTTTGCGCACAATGGCCGTGGGCAGCCAGTCAGTGCCCAACTCCGTGACCTCGCCCCCCTCTTCGACGAACCGCGCGGCACAAGTATGGCCCACCACATAGTCGCGTACATCGCGATAGATCAACGCGGCGGCGGCAAGGTCGTCGTCCTCGACATCGACTTGCCGCAAGGAAACGGGTTTTTCGCAGAACCGCGTCCCCGGTGCCGGGCGGGCGATCAGTTCCACCTGAAAAAACACCTGTTCGTCAGGATCAGTGCCGCTGGAAATCGGGTGCAGATTTGACACCGCCAAGGTCACCAGCACAGGCCCGCCGGCAATCTGGGCGGCTCGGATGTAAAGCTGCATTCCGTTGATGCCAAGTGCTGCACCGTCCAAGCGCCGCACCCCGCCTTGAGCGGCAATCTCGCCGATGGGCAAAGTATCTTCGAACGTGACCCCGGCGCGGTGCCAAACCCGGGCCCCGCCTTCCACTTTGCTCGCCCCCTTAGGCGCCGCTTTGCCCTTCCCTAAAGCGGCGTCAGCGGCAACGTAGACCCCAGCTGAGATAAAGACATCGACGGCCGCGGGACGGTCCCCCAAGGCCATGACAGCAAAGGACAGCCCGGCAGAAGATGGCCGCAGCGCCGATGAAAACGGACTTGCGGCGTCCTGGACCGACGTATCGCTATCAACGCCTGCCGCCTCGGCGTCGTCATTCTCGATCTGGGCGATTGCGGTGCGGGGTGGGAACAGCATTCCGGTCAGATACCTGTCGGTCGGCCGGTCAGTGAAAGCCTCCTGCGCGCCGTCCAGCGGTCCAATCAGATCTTCATGCAGACGGTTGACGATTAACTGGCGCGCGGTGTCATCTCTCACGGATTACCCTCCATTGAAATTGAGGCAAGGCCGCACACCACGGGAACTAAGGCGATGCCGCTGTCATCACCATCGGTCCAGGCGCAGGTCGCAGCCCCGGACAGGAAGAAACCGCCAATCCGGCCCGGCAGTGCAGCCACGTCGCACCCTGCAATCCGCGCGATGTCGGCCACCGCCTCGGGTGACAGCTGCCCCAGCGGCGGACCAATGGAAAGGCCCTGCGCATTGGCCCGATAAATCGCCCAAGCCCTGTTTTGCTCATCACGCAAAGCAACACCGGGCACCGCTTTGGGCGAAGGGCCAGGTGCAGCAAGCGCTTCGGCGGCAGTCATTAAAGCCGCCGCGCGGGTTTGGGGATCAGCGGCGGGAAGGATCGGCAGCACATCGCCCGCAAGCCCGATCTCGACGCTGAAATCTCCGGTGTAACCGCGCCACAACCGCCCGCCTGCCAGCTTTTGCAGATGGCTTAGCCTTTGGCTGCCAATGTAAAGCTTGGACTTGGCCCGCGTTGCCCCGACATACAGAACCCGCGCCTCTTCCAAAGGATCGGCCTTGGTACGGTCTTGTGTGCCTGCAAAGGGCGTATCTGGCGGCGCATAGGGCAGCATCAACAGCACAGCGTCGGCCTCTAGCCCCTTGGCTCCGTGGATCGTGCCCAAAAGCGGACCCGCATGGCCAAGAAATCGCCGCAACAGGCGCGGTGGCAGCGACTGGCCCAGCCGTCGTTGCAATCGTGACATGTCCAACTGCGCGCCAGGGCTGTCCGCAAGGTGGTTCAAGTCGGTCCAAAGCTGATCCAGATCGCGTCCCTGAAGAACGGCCTGCACCCCTTCAATACGCGCCGCAATCTCGGCCGAAGCCACCATCGCGCGGCCCGGCAACCCGGCCAGAGCTGCGCCAATCCAAGGCTGAATCAAATCGCCATGCCCCGAGGGGCGCAGCCGGAAGGCGACATCGGCCCGCATCAACCGATGACTTTCCGACAAGATTGCGCGCCGCCCGCGGAACAGCACCATGCTGCCCTGCCCGGGAGGCAAAACCGGGTCAAGCACCCCGCGAGGCGCGGGCGTTGCAAAGCGCTCGATGCATTGGCGGGTGAGGGCATAGATCTCATGCCCGCTTTGCCCTTTGGCATTCAAAGTGGCACGGGTTGCGACAAAGAAGTCCGCCAGCCCGGGATTGCGCGTCCGGTGATCGGTGCCGAGCGTCATTGTCGCATAGCCGGGCATTGGGTCCAACAAGCTGTGCAAAGCAGAATCCTTCACCGGGCTCGTCGAAAACTCATAGATCGACTGCGCCGCATCTCCCAGGATAGTCACCCCACAACCGGGTGGCAAAAGGTCAAGAAAGGCCCGCATCAGATCAAGCCTGTCGCCCCTCAGATCCTGCGCTTCGTCAATCACAACATGGGCAATGCCTGCAACAAAGCCTGTCACAGCGGCAGGCGGATCACGCAGCATCTGCAAAGCAGCGCGCACCGCCGCATCGTGACCTGAGGGGCGTTGGGCCCCGGCAGGCAGGGTAGCATTCAGCAAACGATTGGCAAATGAGTCAAAGGTCGCAACATTCAGCGCGCGGGCTTCGTCGGGGCGGTTGATTTCAGCGGCAATCCGGTCGCGCAGTTCCTCCACGGCGACCCGGGTAAAGGACAAAAGCCACATCCGAGGTGCCGCGGTTCCCGCATCCAAAAGCTGTGCAAGGCGCTGGCAGACCACGTGGGTCTTGCCGCTTCCCGGACCCGCGGTCACGATAGCGCGTCGGTCCACAGGCAGGGAAATGATCAAGGCCTGATCAGGATCCTGGGCTTTTCCTAGCTCTATATCGGGCACAAGACCCGCCCAAGCCAGAACCGCCGCCGCCCGCGTGGCGTCCATCCGCCACAAGCCCTGCGCCGTATCAAAACCGCAGCAAAAGATTACCAGGCGCTTTTGCCAATCCGCACCAAGATCACGCAACGCCACCCCAGCACGGGCCTGCACAATTGTCCCGGACAAGGCGTCAAGCACCTCCTCGTCCAAAGGCGGCAGGCCGATCGCCTCGGCAAAAGAGATCACGTCTTCGCCCACATCCGCCGACTTGAAAAGCCCGCCAGGAACCGCGCCCTGCTGCTGGTCGGGATTTTGTCCAGCATTTGTCGCAACGGGACGAGCGGCCAGATGAACCGACCCAACACCCGGCACCAGCACGAAGCGCGGCGCAAGTGGCACCAAAAGCAAATGGCCAAACCCCACGCCCGTGCCAAACACCCCCACCGCCAAAAGCGCCGCCACAATCTCATCCGCAATCATCGCGGCGCGACTGTGCCAAGCCTCGTGCCAGCCAAGCAGCCCTGCCAACCATGCGGTGGCTTCCTTTACAGGCATGTAGGGCGCAGAGGTGGTATAGGCGCAAACCGCGTCGGCCATGTCGGGCGTCGCAGGGGCACGCGACTGGGCTAACGCTGCCATCATGCGTTCAAGTGCTGTGGTCTCGGCCTCAAATTCGGGCTGCGGGGGGACAGGACCAAGGAGTTTATGAAAATGCATCGACCGCCAAACGATATCATAGCCTTCCTAGCCCCGACCGGGCTGACCGGCGAGGGTGGGAACCTTCAGTACTGGATACAGCCCACGGACGAAAATCAAGCCTTTTTCAGGGCTTATTGACAAGTTTCCGCGTGCCACACAAACTGACTCAACCGGATATGGATGATTATGTTTGGTCCTGCGTTAGAGTTGCTCAGACAGTTTGACCATGCGCTTGTTGCGCAATTTCAGGCACTGCGCAGCCAGCGCGGCACCGATCCGGTCTTCCTTATCGAACATGGGCTCGACCCGGAGGCTTTGGCCGAAATGCTCCGCCTGGTCGGCACACATGCCCGGATGGAAGGCATTGCACCGGCGCGCTGGCCCAATGCAACCCTGCCGCTCGCCGTGGCTATCACCGAAACCGGCTATGGCTATCGCGGCACGGGCACCGAATTCTGGCCCCGTCTGTCGCGCGACTTGGGGGTGGTGATATCAGGGGCCGACCGTTTGGCCGTCCGCGCGCTGTTCGAGCGGCTTAGCCAGCAGCTTGGCACGCCCCAGCCACACCGGAGCGATTGGGCCCGCAACTACAGCAACATCGCTTGGCCGATCCGCAACGCGCTAGCGCCGCTGGAGATACACCGCCCCCTGGCCGCTGCGCTTGGCAAGGTGGCGCAGATGGGCGGTCCGGGTCTTGATGACGACGAGTTCTACCGACGGCTGGTCGGCATTGCCGGGGGGTTGTGGTCCGGGCGGCTGTCGGACTGGCTGGAAGACCGGACGCTGGCCATTGCCCTCGGGCGCAGCTTGCTGACCGGCGAGGAAAGTGCGGCCCGGCTGGAATCCGGGGCGCTGGCGCGGATCGGGCGGGATATCCGGATGGATGCCCAATGCCGCCAGGTCTTGCGTCAGGCGCGCCGCGTGCTGCGCAACCCGTCCCGCAAATCCGCAGCAATACCCCCAAGAGCGACTTGGCTGGCCTCCGTCTCGGCCTCTTCCCGGACCGGCGTTGATGGTAGGGGCATACCCGTGTTGGACGGACTTTGGCTGCAGGGGCCCAAGTCAGACGAAGCGGTCGCAGCCAACCAAAGCGCGCTGTTGACTATCGCGGGGCAGGCCCAAAGCCGGGTTTTTTTGCGCGACTTTCTACAAGGAGCCATCGTGGCCCTGCCCGACATCGGGCGCGCGTTTGAGCCCGCCCTTATTCATCTGTCAGGCCGCTCAGACAGCGCTGAAGATCTTCTGGCAGCTCTGACCCCCGCACTGCCCTCGGTTTTTCGCTGGGCCAAAACAGGCGGGCTTTTGGCAGCGCTTGGCCGAAACGATGTGGTGCACCCCGGCGAGCTGGTGCTGCAAATCCTGCAAGACCGCCCGGACGGCCCGGCAAGACCCGCCGGGGCGCAGGTTTTGGACTGCCCAAACGGCATTTTGGCTTGGGTGGCGGAGGCCAGCACCTGCCGCATAGCCCTGACCGAAGCGGGGGTGCGTTTGGCCAACTCGCATCTGGCCGAGTTTGCCTGTGCGGGTCGCATTGTCCGTGACGGCACCCGCCTAATGCCCCCCGCCGACACGCCGCTTTTCCTGCGGGCGATGTGTGAGGGACTGCAGGTCAGCCTTGGCAAACCCGGCGCGACCGCTGCCAGCGTGGGGACGGTCATGGCGCTGGGCGATGTTGCAATGCTGCCCGCCTCTGACGGCGCCATCGCGCTGCATTTGCAGGCAGGCGGACAAGTCAGCGGCTTGGCGGAAACGTGGGAAATCGCCCCCTACTCCGACCCATCCGCTGCCCCGCGTGCCTTTGCCTGCGATGCGCGTCCCGCGCAGCCCAGCCTTGCTGACCTGCGGTCAGGGGCCTTGGTCTTGTCGTTCGCAAGCCCGGTGGCGCTTGGCCCGGTCATCCTGCAAATCGGTTTGTCCCGCAACGGTGCAGCACTTGCCCGGCAAGACTTCGCCCTGCCTGGCCTACCGGCCCGCCTAACCTTTACCGCCCCTGAATTGGAGGAGCTGCGCGCCGCGGCCTATCAGGCCGCCGCCTATGAAGAGGCATGGTGGACCCTGACCGTCACAGTGCCCGGGCTGGGAGAATTTACATTCCCGTTACCCCGGCGACCACAAGAGCTAGACCGCGTGCCGGGGCAAATCGCCTGGCGCGCTGATAACGCAGAAGATGGGGGCGAAGATACGGCCGGGGTTAGGGCGATTATCGGGCCGGGTCTAGGCGCGCGGGCGCTGGCCCCGCTATTGAGCCAAGATGGTGCCAACCATCCCGAAGCTGTGGACGACATTCGGCTTTATTTGCCCGATGTGCCCGGCCTTGCGGCACTGCGGGCTGGGTTGATCGAGGGCAAGGCCCTGCTTTTCGGTCAGTCAGCCCAGCCCGCGCCCTTGGCTCTGGCTCGTTCGGTTGCTCCGATTGGCGACAAACACGGGCTGGCAACACTTTGCGAGGCGCTGGTAGCCTGGAAGTCGGCCGAGGCGTCAAGCTTTCTGGTTGATGCACGGCGCACGGAGATCGTCCGCTTTCTTGAAAACAGCCTTCTTGTGGCCCTTTGTGGCCAAGACTGGCTGACCGCCGAGGCCCAAGACCGCCGCCGCCCCGACAGCCTTGCCCGCCAGATGGCCGAAGGTGCTGTGTCCGAAGGGCTGGCCTTGGGCCCCGAGTTTCCCCAGATCACGCCCGAAGACCAGCCACACTTGATCGATGCCCTGACACAGCGCTTTGCTAATGCCTTGGCATCTGTCAACCTATCAGATCGCGCCCCCGGACCGGCGCTGACCGAAGACGAGGCGGCGCTGTTAGATGCAGCGGTGGATGCGGCCTATGCCGACCTGTCGGCGAGCCTTGAACTACGCGGCGAACCCGTGCTGGAGGAAAGCGATGCCTATTCCCCCGCCGATCGCTGGCAAAGACTGTCCGACCGCAGCTGGACCCAGCAGGCGCAGTCGCCATTCCGACACCTGATCTTGCCCGAAAGCCGGTGGGAATCCTTGCAAGCCACCACCTATGCTCGGCTGTCCGATGATGATCTGGTCAGCCTGTTGACCCGGTGCCACATGGATATCAGCCGGACCGCCGGAATCGACTGGGTCGGACCACAGGTGCTGAGGAGCGGACTGCTGCTGTGGCTTGCCCCCAACCAACTGCTGGAAACCGAAGCCTGGCGAGACCATCTGGCGCGGCTCTTGTCCGATCGCCACACTGCGCGGGCAATTCGCTATGTCGCGCTGCGACTGGGCCGGGCCGAACGTGCTGCGGCGGACAGGATGATACCCCATGTCTGATCTGCACAGCTTTGATCCCTACCACGTCTTCATTGCCACCGCCCATGCCCTGCGCCGCAGGGCCGAGCGCGGGGCGCTGGCCATGGGGGCGACCTTTGGCGTCGCCGCCGAACCCTTGCCGTTCCAACTGGCCACCGTCACCCATATCCTGTCGGATCAGCGCATTCGACATCTGATCGCCGACGAGGTGGGGCTTGGAAAAACCATTCAAGCGATCATGGTGCTGAACGCACTGCGCAGCGTCGACCCCGCCCATCAAACCGCCATTGTCGCTCCCGAACGCCTGTTGGCGCAGTGGCACGAAGAGCTTTGGACCCGGGGGCATATCCTCGGCCATGTTGTCGATGACACTGACCGCGCCAGGATGCAGGCCTGGCTTGAGGCCGGGGCCGCCGGGCTTGAGCGCGCCGACGATGACCATCCCGCCGCGCGCCACCGCACGGCCAGCGCACTTTTGCTGCGGCCCCGTGACATTGCAGATCATCCTGACTGGCTGGACCCGGTGCGCCAGCACATGCTGGTGATCGACGAGCCGCAATCCCTGCCGCGCGAGGTGCTCGACCGCCTTAGCCAAAAGGCCGACGAAAGCCGCAACGACGAAGCGGCCTATCGCCAGCTGCTGGTGCTGTCGGCCACGCCGCGGCTGGGCGATCCAGTTTGGCGCGACATTATCTTTAGGCTCTTGGAACCGGAAAAGGCCCGTCTGGCCCAAGATTTGGGCCTGTCCGCCACGGCCTTTATCGAACAACGGGAACTGCAAGCCGCGCAGGCGCTGGTTGGCCTGCCCTCGGACGTCATTTCCAACGAAGGGGCCATCGCTTACCGCTGCGAGGCGCCGACCCGCCGCATCACCCGGCAGTCGAGGGCGGATTGGGGGGCATATTTCCCTGCCCGCGACAACCAGCTTTGCCTGTTTGACCCGAACGCCTCGGAAATCGGCCGTCTGAGGTTGATCCAGACGCTTGTCGCAGGGCGCACCCGAGGTGATGGGGGAACAGCCCCCAGCCTTGATGCCGCACCCTGGACCACAGTGCGCGGTTTGCTTCGCTCGCGCCGTTCGGTGCGCGACGCCATCGACCGATTTGAACGCACGGTTCCGGGTATGGTGCAGGTGCGCAAAGACGCGTTGGAAGATTTCGGCGACTCCCGCCTTGAGGCCCTGACGGATATTCTTGCAGGCATATTTGGTGCCGAAAAGGACCGAGAACGCACTGGGAAACCCGCCCGCGCGCCGGAAAAGATTGTCGTCGTGGCCGGGGATGCGGGCACCATCGACATGCTGCAAGCCGTCCTGCCGCGCTACTTTCCCGACTTGGCCCCAGACGGTATCGCGGCCCTGCGCCGGTCGATGGCGGCCAGCGAGAGCAGCTTTGAAGACATCCGCGCCATGCAACAAGCGATCGAACCCTTTGTTCAGGGCCCTGCGCGCATCCTGTTGATCGGCGACTGGATCCAAGCCGGGCTGAACCTTCAACACAGCGCCCGCAACATGATTTTTTACAGCATGCCTTGGGACCCGCAAGCCGTAGATCAGCTGATCGGCCGGATCGACCGGCTTAGCCAGGGTTCGATCCGTGCCGCACGCCATGGCCATCACATGCCCGCATGCATCCGACTTTGGCGGCTGGTCATGCGTGGCTCGCCAGAAGAGGGGCTGTCAAACGCCCTTGGCGCGCTGGGGGTGTTTGACAGCCCGCTGCCTCCGGTGTCGGAAGAGATCTGGACCGAGGTCAACCAACTGGTTGCCCAACTTCTGACCCATCCCGAGACCGGTAAAGGCGCAGCCTTGGCGCGCCTGTCCGACCTGAAAGCAACTTGGGCCGGGCGCGGCCTTGTCTCGCACCTTGACCATTTCGCGCCCTTGTCCAAGGCGCAGGTGCAGGCATTGGCGGACCGCGTCGGCGACATCGCAGATCGCCTGCACCTTGCCGATGAGCACGAAACCAGCGCGGCTGAGCGGGTCGAAGCGGCGAATGACGACTGGCTGCGTGCCTGCGCAAAAGCGGGCGGTTTTCTCTATGAACCCGGCCGCCCCGACAAATCCGATCCGCCGCGCCGGTATTCGGGTTTTTGGTATGCGTCTGGAAAAACCGAACCGCCCTTCCTGCTAACCGATATGGCACAAGGTCACGAATGGGATGACAAGGTGGCGCTGCTGGTGCGGCGCAAGCATATGGCGGTGCCGCCCCACCGCTTTGTGCAGTTCAATGCCGTCGGCACCCAAACGCGCGACCTGCGATTCTTTGACCATGGCGACAGCATTCACGACGGGCTGTGCCAAGGCTGGCTGGGCTTTGGCGGCCCGAACTTCTCCGTCCAGCCGCAGGGCGAGTTGGTTATCCGGGTCGGCGAAACCCATCCGGCGCTGGCTTGGAACGGTCAGCCGATTGTGGTAACTCTTGCGGCCAGCCACCCTCTCCAATCGCCGCATTCCGGGGTTGCAAAGGAATTTGCCGCGGCCCTGGATTGGTTCGGAGCCACGGCCCGGCAAAGCTATCTGGCGCGGCTGGACGAAGGCCTTGCCGCCGACCACCGCTGGATCCAATCCCTGATGCCCACCCGATTTTCGGCCATGGCCTCGGTCCTGACCAAGGAAGGCTGGCACCGACTTGATCAACGACAGACCGCAATGCTGCTGCGCGCAATGCCAGATCCGGACAACAAAAGTCGCATTCAAGGCCGGATGCAAAGACTGCTCACTCCGGCGGCGGCGGTCTGCAGCCAACACGTCAGCGCGATCGACGCCGAGCTGAGGGATTTGCGAACCGAGGATCTGCGCCACGCGATAACGGCATGGACCGCCCGCAAGAAATTGATCGAAGCGGAAAGCGGGACGCTGGCCCAAGTGTTCCGCAACCGCGCTGCGGCGCGCGGTAGGGTGGACAACCAAAGCATGGTCAATGCCTTGCGCGGTCAAGTCGAAGCCGACGAACGCCGCGCGACGCTGGCCGTTCTTATGGCCCAGACGCGCATCAAGCTTACCGGAGCGGCAATTGCCGCAGCCATTCAGTCCCATCCCCGCAGCCTGATGCATGCGAGCCTTCGCTTTGTCGCGCCTGAAGGCGGCTAGGAGAGTAGGACGTCCGCTTTGAAGCGCTGTGCCTCTCTATCAACAATTTGAAACTGCAGGTCCGCTAAGCCAACACGCCGCCGCGGGGACTGGGCCAGCGGCCCTGAACGGCACAACACCACCATCCCAGACCCCCGCCCTCACGCCGGTTTCTTGCCCGAGGTTGTGCTGAAAGAGCCATCCACTGACCACAAACTCCACCGACGCCATCCGCTTGATCAAGAGCGGGTTGGATAAGCTCGGCCACCAATGAAATCTGAACTTGAGAAAACCATGCTGAAACCTGCAATGTTGGCACTGGTCCGCCAAATTCTGACCGTCGCTGGCACCGCGCTGGTCGCCAAGGGCAACGCACAAGCCTCGGACATCCAACCGGTCATCGGCGCGCTTCTGCCCCTCGGATCGGTGGTCTGGTCTGTCGCGGGGAAGCGAGGACGTACAGAACTGCTGCGACGAGTCGTCACAAGCGGGCGCGCCATCCCTCGACGGGCGATCAGTCTGGAGAATAGCGCGCCCATCTGGCATCGCAGGCATCCAGCCTTCCGGGACACCTGCGTGGTCGGCCATATGTCGGCCGACCGTGGTGGGCTTCGTGCGGGTTCGCCGCCATCCCCACCCCGCGCTTGATCCGACCCACCGTCCGGCGTCTCCCGCGGTCCCCGCGCTTTCGGCTCCGGGTCCCCATCGTCGACAAGAAGCTGACCTAAGAACTACGCGCTTTTGTTGCTTCCCGCCTCCGTCGAGGAAACTGGCTGCGCGAGGCCCGCGACGATCTGTCGAAACTCTCCGAGGATTTCGCCATGGTTCTTGTCGAGGTAGCGGGCGAGACGGTCATTCTGCAGAAGCCGCTCAACATAGCGACCGGCCACCACCAGCCGAAGGTGATCGGGTCCGAGGGTGCCTTCGATCAGCTTTATGTTCTTTTGCAGGTTGGCCATCTCGGCCTTCATTCGCTCGGCTTGTTCGCGTGTTACGCCTGCAGGTGGCTTCTTTGCAGCCGGGTCAACCAGGTCAGTGGCGTCAGATGCTGCGAGGATCGCCTCGACATAGGGCACCGTGTAGTTGTTAGCCGCGATCATCAGTTCCGCCGCCTGAATCTGCCGCAGGGGCTTCATCTTCCGCAGGGACCGGAAGCTGTTGATCGGGCAGTGCCGGGCCTTCAGCAGTTCGGCCGCCTCCGGACAGATGCCGTTCAGCAGGGTCCGCTTCTGTCGGATCAGCGCGATATTCACATTCAAGGCTGCCGCGATGCGGGCCTCCGATACGCCGCGCTCGACCGCGCGCAGGATCATCTTGTGCTCCTGGATCGTGGCGAGGCGGCTGATGCGCTTGTTGTAGGTGAAGGATTCGTCGTCGGTCGCCACCAGGCAGGTGACGGTCGTCTCGCCCATTTCCTTCAGAACATGCAGCCGAACATGGCCATCCAGAAGGATGAAGGATCCGTCCTGCCCAGCCGCGCGGGCGACCACCGGCGGTTCGATCAGCCCTACCTCGCGGATCGACGCGGCGATCTGCCCATATTTCTGACTCTTGGGCACGTTGACTGGCAACTGCTTGACCGGCAGGATCGCATCAATCGGGATCGTGCGCAGGTTCGCCTCGAATCCCGGGCTCTTCGGCGGAGGCAATTTACCTGTCTGTGTCATGCTCTTGGTTCCCGCAACCCGTCGATGATAATGCGCGGCAAGCTGTCGAGGCTCTCGGCACGAAGCAGCGTCAGAAAGTTCTCGTCCTTCAGCAGAGACTGAAATGCCGCATCGAGAAACAGCAGGCTGCTTCGCGTCGACTGCGCCCTGCGGACCATGTCCTGCTGACGCTCGGCCTCGGCGCGATAGGCTTTGACCAGTGCGGCAGAAGTCATTCGCGCTCGTGGCTGTTTGTTCCGCGCGCCACCTCGCTGCTTACCGTGGCGCTGGCGCAACTCAACCAGCCGCCGCGCCTCCAGCAATTTCTTTCCGCGCAGTTCACCGGAGGCATAAGCAGCCTCGAGCGCCTTCTGCACGTCCTTCTCCTCGGCCCGCGTGATGTAGAGCGCGACGCTGAGCGGCATTTGCCCGGTCTCGACCGCGATCAGCAGGCGTTCTTCTCCGTTAGCGATCAACTCGCCTATTTCATGAACATAGGCGAGGGAAAGCCCCGTCTTGTCGGCGATCTGATGGTCCGAATATCCCCGGTCGCGCAAGACGGCGATGTCCTGCAACAGCTCGAGAGGACGTTGCTGACGTCTGGCGATGTTCTCGATCACACTGCGCAGTAGCCGTTCGACCTCACTTGCCTCTACAACGATGGCCGGGATGTGGGTTTCCCCAAGGGCGACATAAGCCTCCATCCGACCCTGACCGCAGACCAGACGATAGGACACTCCCGCCTCTTCATCGACCCGGGCGACGGTGATCGGCTTTTTCAGCCCGACCCTGCCGATACTGTCGACAAGCGCGCGGAAGGTCTTTTCCGAGCGTTCGCGCGGGTTCTCCACCGTGATGGCGGAAATCGGGATGATCTGCACTTCGTCCCGCATCTCGACTTCGCTCACCATGGTGTCACCTCGGCAACCGGAACGCGGCGGGCCATGTCGAAGAAGAAATCCAGCGTTTCAAATCGGAAAGCGTCCAGCATCAGGCCATTCTCCTCGGCAAGCCCCAGGGGTTTTGTTCGCATCTCGAATTGGGGCAGCAGGTAATAGTCGAGCGCGGCGGTGTTCGTTCGGTCCATCCGGATGGCGATGGTGATGTCGGGCACGAGGCCGGTGTCGAAACGGATTTTCCAGCGCAGGCCGCCGGTGGAGGTTTCGCGGCAGCGGGCGACAGCGACGGAGGCGGTGAATTCGTCATTGATCGTCAGCAGGTCGGTCGCCGGATTGCGCGTCACGGTGCCGCCGAGTCGGGTGATCTCGCGGATCACACGCTCCACCTCGTCGCCGTGGAACAGCCGCAACAAGCGGTTCACTTCGATGTAGTGGTAGTCCCGGTCCGGTGTGAAGCCAACGAGGGAATAGGCCCGGATCAGGCTGCCGAACCGGTGGGCATAGGCGCCGCTGGACGGCATTCCGTCCGCCTCGTCGATCACCAGACCGGATATGTAGCCGTGGCGCTGGAAGAGCCGGGTCAGCCGATCCAACATCTCGTCGTCCGAGAATCGGCGGTTGCGGGCGGCTATGATCGCCTGCAGTTTCTGAAACTGTTTCGGCTCGACGATGGCATCGAACGCCCCTTCCGAACGGATCCACATCTCAGGGCCATTCGCCACCCGCTTCTGCTTCAGTTTGAAGGAGCGCCGGTTGTAGACGTTGTTGCCGATGTATTTCTCGTTGGTCAGTATCTGATGGACGGTGGCGCGGGTCCAGGCCCGGTCGAGATGGGTTAGTATCCGGCGCTCATTCAGTTCTGCGGCGATTTCGCTTTCCGAACGGCCGTGCTTGAGGAACCGGTTGTAGATCCAGCGCACCGTCCGGACCTCGGCGTCCGGCCCGGGCACCAGGATCACCCGGTCTGTCTGCAAGCTCTTGTGCTCACCGCGCTTCAGCTCGGTCTTCACCTCGCCGCGTTCGTCAAGCAGAACCCGGCGAAGGCCAAAGCCCGCCGCACCGCCCTGACGGAAGCCGCGTTCGATCAGGCGACACTGTCCGATGAAGACCTTGTTGGAAAGTTCCCGACTGTATTCTCCGGCCATCGCGCGCTTGACGCTCTTGACGATCGTGGCAACAGGGCCGCCGTCATTTTCGAATTGCTCGGCGCAATACTCGACCTGCTTGTTCGCGCGACGGCAGATATATTCGTAATAGGCGGATTCATCGGCATCCTGAAACCGCCCCCATCGGCTGACGTCATAGACAAGGATCACCTCGAAATCCGCGGTGCCGTCTTGTACATCCTGGATCAGCTGCTGCAGTGCCTCGCGACCCTCGATCCTCAGCCCGCTCTTTCCGGCATCGGCATAGGAGCGGACCAATTCAAAGCCGCGTTCCTCCGCGTACTTGCGGATCGCATCCGACTGGTTTTCGGTCGAGTATTTCTGATGGTCCGTCGACATGCGCACATATTCAGCCGCACGGCGCCGTGGCGGGGAGTTCGCCGGATCTTTTCTTGAGGGCAGCTCTCTGCCTGCCATTCCCGTCTCCCGATCAGTTCATGCAGGCGTCTCCGTCTGGTCGGACCCGGGTATTGGCTGGGGCGCAAAATGGAATCTGCCGCTGTGTTGTCTCCTCCACAGGTTTACCGGAGGAGGACGCCGCGATGCGGATCAAGATGGGCACATCTGTGCCGAAAATGGGCACAACTGTGCACCTGGACGCCGATCAGACCGCCTATCGCAAGGCCATTGCCGACACTCTGCGGCGCGAACTGGGGCCGACACATCAGGCCATCAAGACAGTGATGCGCTGGACCGGAGCGAGTGAACGGACGGCCAAGTACTGGCTGTCTGGCGAACGCGGGCCGAGCGGGGAGCATCTGATCCGGCTCGCGCAGCATTCCGATGCGGTGTTGATCACCATCCTGAGCATGGCTGAGCGACTATCGGAGAAGCAGCGGCACAGATGTCCAAGCTGTCCAGAACGGCTTCTTGTGTTACAGTACCTCGGACAGGATGACCCTATGTCCGAGGGATCATCACAGCTTTAGGTGCACCAACTGGTCAGGGCATAGTGGAAGTGCGGAGATAAGCGTCTGCATTCTCCGCATATTTTGCGGTGTTTTTCCTTGCGCTTGCGGAGAATGCAGCCCACAATCGCCGCACCTGGCGCGGAGAATACAGTGTACATCTGGGAACAACCAGACTGGCCAAGGCTGACCTGGCAGGATGGCAGCATTGCCGCGCCCCTGGCTGCGGTTCGTCACGACCAGGGGCGACTGATCGGCCGGATGGAAGCGCTGGGCTTCAAGCTGCGTGAAGAGGCGGTCCTTCAGACGCTGACGCAGGATGTCGTCAAGACAAGCGAGATCGAGGGCGAGTTGCTGGACGCCACACAGGTGCGGTCATCCCTCGCCCGGCGGCTTGGCATCGACATTGGCGCCCTGCCGCCGACCGATCGCAATGTGGAAGGCATCGTCGAGGTGATGCTTGACGCGACGCGGAACTACCAGGCCCCACTCACCTCCGAGCGCCTTTTCGGGTGGCATGCAGCGTTGTTCCCGACAGGGCGCAGCGGCATGACCAAGATCATCGTCGGGAACTGGCGCGACGACAGCACTGGTCCGATGCAGGTGGTGTCGGGGCCTTATGGCCGGGAGAAGGTTCACTACTCGGCGCCTCCAGCGACACGGGTCGCCGCCGAGATGGACGCCTTCCTAGCCTGGTTCAACGCGCCCCTGGCCACCGATCCGGTGCTCAAGGTCGCACTTGCGCACCTTTGGTTCGTGACCATTCACCCGTTTGAAGACGGCAACGGGCGCATCGCCCGCGCCATCGCCGATCTGGCGCTCGCACGGTCCGAGACCAGCCCGCAGCGATTCTACAGCATGTCCGCGCAGATCAGGGTCGAGCGGAGCGCCTACTACCATCAGCTGGAGCATACCCAGAAGGGCGGCACCGACGTCACGGCATGGATATTGTGGTTCCTCGACTGCCTCGGTCGCGCGATCCACGGCGCTGACGGCGTCTTGGCGGCGGTCATCGCCAAGGGTCAGTTCTGGGAACGCGCTGCAGCACTGGCGCTGAACGAACGCCAGATCAAGGTACTGAACCGCCTGCTTGATGGGTTCGAGGGCAAGATGACCTCTTCGAAGTGGGCCATCATCGCCAAGTGCTCCCAGGACACAGCGAACCGGGATATTGCGGCACTGCTCGACCTCGGTCTGCTGCGGAAGGGCGAAGGCGGCGGCCGCAGCACGCACTATGAGTTGGTGCTTTGACAGTACTGGCAGCGATGATGCGCACCGTCGATGGGGGGCTCGTCGAACGTTGACCAGGTGTTGACAAGAATTTGGAATGAGTGAAGCCGAGCGTTTTGCTCGGCTTTGAAGTCTTTGATAGTATTGGATTTCTTGGTTGCGGGGGCAGGATTT
>DJUV01000297.1:0-16589 GCA_002440625.1 Rhodobacteraceae bacterium UBA6273
TCGACCCGCATATGAAGTGGGAGCTTCGGACGCAGCTCAAGTCGCTGCACCACCAGTTCGGCCATACGATGATCTATGTCACCCATGACCAGACCGAGGCGCTGACCTTCGCCGACAAGGTCGTCGTGATGCACAGCGGTCGCGTCGTCCAGATCGGCACGCCGCAGGAACTCTTTGAAACGCCGGCGCATACCTTCGTCGGCTACTTCATCGGCTCGCCGGGGATGAACGTCATCCCCGCTATCGTCGAGGGCAACGTCGCGAGCATAAACGGCTCGCGCGTGCCGCTTGGCCGGGGCTATGGCAACCTAAAGGGCAAGGTCGAGATCGGCGTCCGCCCGGAATTCGCCCGGCTTTCGGCGAGCGAGGGACTGCCGGTCAAGGTGCGGCGGGTTGAGGACGTGGGCCGCCACAAGATCATCCGGGCCGAGTTCTTCGGCACCGACATCAACATCCTTGCCGATGAAGGCGCGCCGATCGGCGCCGACATGAACCGGGTCGTCTTCGACCCCGCGCATGTCAACGTCTACGCCGACGACTGGCGCGTGGAAGGGGAGGCCGCGTGATGGAAAAGACCGTCAACCAAAAAGCCTGGTTTCTGGTGCTGCCGGTGCTGATCCTGGTGGCCTTTTCGGCGGTGATCCCGCTGATGACCGTGGTCAACTATTCGGTGCAGGACACATTCGGGAACAACGAATTCTTCTGGGCCGGCCTCGAATGGTTCGGCGAGATGCTGGAAAGCGACCGCATGTGGGATGCGCTTGGCCGGCAACTGCTCTTTTCGGCCATCATCCTCGCCATCGAGGTGCCGATGGGCATCTTTGTGGCTCTGAACATGCCAAAAAAGGGCTTCTGGGCCTCGGTCTGCCTCGTCCTGATGGCGCTGCCGCTTCTCATTCCGTGGAACGTGGTCGGTACGATCTGGCAGATCTTCGGCCGCGTCGACATCGGGCTTCTTGGCCGTACGCTGGCCGCGATGGGTATCGACTACAACTACACCAATGACGTGGTGGACGCCTGGGTCACGGTCATCGTCATGGATGTCTGGCACTGGACCTCGCTGGTGGCGCTTCTGGCCTATGCCGGGCTGCAGTCGATCCCGGACGCCTATTACCAGGCCGCGAAGATTGACCAGGCGAGCCGCTGGAAGGTGTTCCGCTACATCGAACTTCCCAAGATGCAGGGCGTGTTGATGATCGCCATCCTCCTGCGCTTCATGGACAGCTTCATGATCTATACGGAACCCTTCGTCGTCACCGGCGGCGGTCCGGGCAACGCAACGACCTTCCTCTCCATCGACCTCGTGAAGATGGCTATCGGCCAATTCGACCTCGGTCCCGCCGCCGCCTTCTCGATCATGTACTTCCTGGTGATCCTTCTGATCTCCTGGGTTTTCTACACCGTGATGACCAACCTCGACAAAAGGGATGGCGTGTGATGGCTGACGCAACTGCAAACCCCTCCGCCGCGCGCGGGATGAGCCTGCCCCGCGTCAACGGCCGGGCGCTGGTGATGGTCGCCTACTTCGTCTTCCTGCTTCTGCCGATCTACTGGCTCATCAACATGAGCCTGAAGACGAACACGGAGATTCTGAACGTCTTCTCGCTCTGGCCGCAAGATTTCACGATCGCCAACTACAAGACTATCCTGACCGATCCTAGCTGGTACATGGGCTATGTGAACAGCCTGATCTACGTGGTGATGAACACCGTCATCTCGATCACAGTCGCGCTGCCCGCCGCCTATGCCTTCAGCCGGTATTCGTTCCTCGGCGACAAGCACCTGTTCTTCTGGCTCTTGACCAACCGGATGGCGCCGCCTGCGGTCTTCGCGCTGCCCTTCTTTCAGCTTTATTCCTCGGTCGGGCTTTTCGACACGCATATCGCGGTGGCGCTGGCGCACTGTCTTTTCAACGTGCCGCTCGCGGTCTGGATCCTTGAAGGCTTCATGCGCGGCGTCCCGAAGGAAATCGACGAGACCGCCTATATCGACGGCTACAGCTTTGGCCGCTTCTTCATCCGCATCTTCATGCCGCTGATCGCCAGCGGGATCGGTGTCGCGGCCTTCTTCTGCTTCATGTTCTCATGGGTCGAGCTGCTGCTCAGCCGCACGCTCACCTCGGTCAACGCCAAGCCGATCGCCGCGACGATGACGCGCACCGTTTCCGCCTCGGGCCTCGACTGGGGCGTGCTGGCGGCGGCCGGGGTGCTGACCATCGTGCCCGGCGCGCTCGTGATCTACTTCGTCCGCAACTACATCGCCAAGGGCTTTGCCCTCGGCCGTGTGTGACCCTGAGTTAGGGAGGATCCCACTATGCAATGGATGGCCTGGACTGCGCCGACCGCGATCTTCTTCGTGGTCATCGCCTGCCTTCTTCTCACCTTCACGGTCCTCGCGATCAAGTTCCCGGAAACGCCGCGCACCGGCGTCCTGAGGATCGAGACGACGCGCGGCGACCGGCTTTTCATCACTCTTCTGGGTTCGGCCTTCATCAATCTGGCCTGGCTCGGTCTTGTCAGCGCACCGCAATGGGGCGCGCTGATCGTCTGCCTGATCTACGCCTTCGCGGTTTTCCGCTGGGTCTGAGACGGCAACTGAGAGAAGGCGCGGTCCGGCCATTTGCCGGGGGGCGCCGTTAAACGAATGGTCTTTCAAAGGGAGGTACGAATGAAACTGCCATTCAAGTCAACAACAGCAATGAGTGTGGCGCTCATGCTGCTTACCGGACCGGCATTCGCCGGGATTGAAGAGGCGAAAGCCTTCCTCGACGCCGAAATCGGTGACATGTCGACGCTCGACCGCGCCGGCCAGGAAGCCGAGATGCAGTGGTTCATCGATGCGGCCAAGCCCTATGCGGGCATGGAGATCAAGGTCGTCTCCGAGACCATCGACACACACAGCTATGAATCGAAGGTGCTGGCCCCGGCCTTCTCCGCGATCACCGGCATCAAGGTCACGCATGACCTGATCGGCGAAGGCGATGTCGTCGAAAAGCTGCAGACGCAGATGCAATCGGGCGAGAACATCTATGACGCCTACGTTAACGACAGTGACCTGATCGGGACCCACTGGCGCTATCAGCAAGCGCGCAGCCTGACCGACTGGATGGCGGGCGAAGGTGCCGCTGTTACCAACCCCGGCCTCGACCTGGCCGATTTCATCGGCACCAAGTTCACCACGGCCCCTGACGGCAAGCTCTACCAGCTTCCCGACCAGCAGTTCGCGAACCTCTACTGGTTCCGCTATGACTGGTTCAGCGATCAGAAGACCAAGGACGATTTCAAGGCCAAGTACGGCTATGATCTCGGCGTGCCGGTCAACTGGTCGGCCTATGAGGACATCGCGGAGTTCTTCACCGGACGCGACATGTCCTACATGGGCGGTCCGGCCTCCGGCGTCTATGGCAACATGGACTACGGCAAGAAGGACCCGTCGCTTGGCTGGCGCTATACCGATGCCTGGATGTCGATGGCCGGCATGGGCGATGTGGGTGAACCGAACGGCCTGCCGGTCGACGAATGGGGCATCCGCGTGGACGAAAACTCCCGTCCGGTCGGGTCCTGCGTGGCGCGCGGTGGTGCTACGAATGACGCGGCAGCGGTCTATGCCGTGACCAAGGCGATCGAATGGCTGCAGAAGTACACCCCGCCGGAAGCACAAGGCATGACCTTCAGCGAGGCCGGCCCGGTTCCTGCCCAGGGCGCGATTGCCCAGCAGATGTTCTGGTATACTGCCTTCACCGCGGCGTCGGTTGCGCCCGGCACCCCGGTGATGAACGAGGACGGCACGCCGAAATGGCGCATGGCCCCCTCGCCGCATGGCGTCTACTGGCAAAACGGCCAGAAGATCGGCTATCAGGACGTGGGTTCCTGGACGCTGATGAAATCCACCCCGGTGGATCGTGCGCAGGCGGCATGGCTCTATGCCCAGTTCGTCACTTCGAAGACGGTGGATGTGAAGAAGTCCGACGTCGGCCTGACCTTCATCCGTCAGTCGACCATCGACAGCCAGCACTTCACCGACCGTGCGCCGAAACTGGGTGGGTTGATCGAGTTCTACCGCTCGCCGGCCCGCGTCCAGTGGTCGCCGACCGGCACCAATATCCCGGACTATCCAAAGCTGGCGCAGCTTTGGTGGCAGAACATCGGTGACGCCATGTCTGGCGCCAAGTCGCCGCAGGAGGCACTCGATTCGCTCTGCGCCGAACAGGAGAAGGTGCTTGAGCGTCTGGAGCGCGCAGGCGTTCAGGGCGATATCGGTCCGAAGATGAACGAAGAGAAGGACCCGCAGGAATGGCTCGACGCGCCCGGCGCGCCGGTCGCCAAACTTGAGAACGAAAAGCCGCAGGGCGAGACCGTCTCTTACGACGAGCTCATCAAGTCCTGGCAGTGACCTGAAACCGGCCGGGGCTTCCGGGCCCCGGCCATCAGCGCGGTGGATGCTCCCCCGCCGCGCTTTTCCCTTTCAGGACGGAATGCGACCGATGACCCATGTCCTCGCCATAGATCAGGGCACGACCTCAAGCCGCGCCATCATCTTCGACGCCGCTATGAAGATCGTCGCGACCGCGCAGGAAGAGTTTCCGCAGCATTTCCCGTCTAGCGGCTGGGTCGAGCATAATCCGGCCGATCTCTGGTCGACGACCGCCGCGACCTGCCGTTCCGCCATCGAGCGGGCGGGGCTTGGCCCGAACGACATCGCCGCCATCGGCATCACCAACCAGCGCGAAACGACTCTTCTTTGGGACCGCAAGACCGGCAAGCCGCTGGCGAATGCCATCGTCTGGCAGGACCGGCGGACATCGGAGTTCTGCCGCAAGCTGAAGGCGGAAGGGTTCGAGCCTGAGGTCACGGCGCGCACCGGGTTGCTCCTCGACCCCTATTTCAGCGGCACGAAGCTCGCCTGGCTTCTCGACAATGTCGAAGGTGCGCGCAAGCAGGCCGAGGCGGGGGAACTGGCCTTCGGCACGGTCGATAGCTGGCTAGTCTGGAACCTGACCGGCGGCAAGGTCCATGCCACGGACGCGACCAATGCCGCGCGGACCATGCTTTATGACATCGTGAAGGGCCGCTGGTCGAAGACGCTTTGCGACCGGCTCGGCATCCCGATGTCGCTTCTGCCCGAGGTCCGCGATTGCGCCGCCGATTATGGCATGGCGCGGCCCGATCTTTTCGGCCGCCCGATCCCGATTTTGGGCATCGCCGGCGATCAGCAGGCGGCCACCATCGGTCAGGCCTGTTTCATGCCCGGCATGATGAAATCCACATATGGCACCGGCTGCTTCGCCCTTCTCAACACAGGCGAAAAGCCGGTCATGTCGAAGAACCGGCTTCTGACGACCATCGCCTACCAGCTGGATGGAAAGACGACTTATGCCTTGGAAGGGTCTATTTTCATCGCCGGCGCGGTGGTCCAGTGGCTCCGCGACGGGCTGAAGATCATCCGCGAGGCGAAAGAGACGCAGCCTCTGGCCGAAGCCGCCGATCCCGAACAGTCGGTGATCCTCGTCCCTGCCTTCACCGGCCTTGGCGCCCCCTACTGGAACGCAGATTGCCGTGGCGCGATCTACGGCCTGACGCGCAGTTCAGGCCCGGCAGAACTGGCCCGCGCCGCACTGGAAAGCGTCGGCTTCCAGACCCGCGACCTCTTGGAGGCGATGCGCGCCGACTGGGCCGACCCGGCCGGGCAGGCGACGCTGCGGGTCGATGGCGGCATGTCAGCGTCGGACTGGGCGATGCAGTTCCTGTCCGACATCATCGGCGCGCCCGTCGACCGCCCGCAGATCCTTGAGACGACGGCGCTTGGCGCGGCCTGGCTTGCCGGGATGCGGGCCGGGATCTATCCCGATCAGGACGGGTTCGCCAAAGGCTGGGCGCTGGAGCGCACCTTCCAGCCTGCCATGGCCGCGAAGGACCGCGATGCGCGCTATGCCCGCTGGAAGCAGGCCGTGGCCGCGACGCAAATGCTCTGACTAGCTTCGCGGCAGGCGATCCGGATCGGGCGGCGCGACAGAGCTTCGCACGATCAGATCGGGCATGAGAAGTGTCTCATTCAGCTCCGGCGGGACACCGTCAAGAAGGCCCAGAAGCATCGCCATGGCGGTCCGGCCAATCGCGATCCGGGGCTGGCGCAGCGTCGTCAGAGCCGGCGACAGGAAGCCCGCTTGCGGGATGTCGTCGAACCCGGTGACCGAGAAATCGCGCGGCACGTCATAACCCCGCGCTGTCAGCGCGAGCACGACGCCCGCCGCGGTCTGGTCGTTGACGCACATGAAGGCGGTCGGCAGCGTGTCGCGCAGAAAAAGGCGTTCGACGGCGGTGCGCCCGCCTTCGAGCGTGCCGTCGGTATCAAGGATGGTCTGGCCATCGCGGAGGCCTGCAACCGCCAAAGCCTCATCAAAGCCGATCCGGCGGCGGTGGTGGGCCTGACGTTCGCGGCTGTCGCCGATGAAGGCGATGCGGCGGTGGCCTTGGGTGATGAGAAGATCGACCATCCGCCGCGCGCCCATCCGGTCATCGACGCCAACGAAGGGGATGGCGCCATTGACCATCGGCTCGATCACCGCGACCGAGGGCGGCAGGCGGGGCAGGGGCAGGGCGGCATCGACAGGCAGGATGCCGGTGAAAAGGATCATCCCCGCCGCCTGGTTCGAATTCAGGAACTTCTGGTATTCAATGGCGCGGCCATGATCGCCCTGGGTATGTCCGATCAGAAGGCCGTAGCCATTGGCGCGGGCCTCCGTCTCCATTCCGATCAGGATGTTGGGGAAGTTCGGATCGCCGATGTCGGGCGCGATGGCGAGGATCATGTTCGACCGGCCCATGCGCAGATTGCGGGCCATCGCGTTGACCGTATAGCCGGTGACGGCAATCGCCCGGTTGACCTTCTGCCGGGTCGAGGCCGCGACCTTTTCCGGCATGTGGATCGCGCGTGAGACGGTGGCGATCGACACTTCCGCCAGTCGCGCGACGTCCTCGATGGTGGCCGGGGCCTTGGTCATCACAAACCTGTCTGGCGGGGCGATACCCGCCTCTCATATCGCCGAATGCCCCGGCGCGTAAACGCCGCAGATGGCCTTCCGGGCTTGTTGACAGCTAAAATGTAAAGGTTTACACACAACCGACGGGGAGGAAATCGGGGGGAAGCGATGGGCGATCCTGCGGGAATCGTTCTTGCCGCCGCGCATGTCAGCAAGGAATTTGCCGGCGTTCAGGTCCTGTTCAGCGTGGATTTCGATCTGCGCAAGGGCGAGGTCCATGCCCTGATGGGCGAGAACGGGGCGGGCAAGTCCACCCTCGTCAAAATCCTCTCGGGTTTCGAACAGCCGTCCTCGGGGCAGGTGCTGCTGGACGGCCAGCCGGTGACGCTGCCGCCCAATGGCCTTGCCGAGGCGATGGGCATTTGCATCATCCATCAGGAATTCAACCTGGCCGAGGATCTGACCGTCACCGAAAGCATGTTCCTGGGGCGGGAGATCACCCGCTTCGGCATTCTCGACCGCAAGGCGATGCGCGCGGCGACGCGCAAGGCGCTGAACCAGCTTGGTGCGAAAGTCGATGAAAACGCCGTGATCCGCACCCTGCCGGTCGCCGCGCGGCAGATGGTGGAAATCGCCAAGGCGATCAGCCGCGATGCCCGCGTCGTCATCATGGACGAGCCGACCGCAGTGCTGACCAAGGCCGAGACGGAGGTTCTCTTTCAGCAGATCCGCCGGCTGAAGGCCGAGGGCACCAGCTTCATCTTCGTCAGCCACAAGCTGGACGAGGTCATCGCCCTTTCAGACCGCGTGACCATCCTGCGCGACGGGCAATGGATCAAGACTGCCGCAACCTCGGACCTGACCGGCGAAAAAATCGCGCAGCTGATGGTCGGGCGCGAGCTTTCGAGCCTTTTCCCGCAGAAGCGGGAGCCTGACGTGGACGAGGAAGTCGTTCTGGAAGTCCGCGATCTGTCGACGGCCTTCGTCAAGAACGCGTCCTTCCGGCTGCGCCGGGGCGAAATCATGGGCTTCGCCGGGCTGATCGGTTCTGGCCGGACCGAGTTGATGGAGGCTGTGATCGGCCTCCGGCCACGGCAGCACGGGCAGGTTCTCGCCAATGGCGTGGCGCTACCCGCCGGCGATCTTGGCGCGGGGATGGCGGCGGGGATGGCCTACCTCACGAAGGACCGCAAGGGGCGGGGGCTTCTCCTCAACAATGGCATGACCACGAACCTCACACTGCAATCGCTGTCGCAGCATTCGCGCCACGGCTATCTGGTTCCGGCCAGCGAAGCCAAGGCGATGGAGCGGGCGCGGCGGCGCTTCGACATCAGGGCGCGCGATCCGCGCATCGTCGTCGGGAGGATGTCGGGCGGCAACCAGCAGAAGCTGCTCCTCGCCAAGGTGATGGAGCGCGAGCCGCGCATCATCCTGATCGACGAACCGACGCGGGGCATCGACGTCGGCACCAAGCAGCAGATCTACAACTTCATCTCTGCCCTTGCCGCCGACGGCGCCGCTGTCATCGTGGTGTCCTCGGAGATGCCCGAGGTTATCGGGCTTTGCACCAAGGTGGCGGTGATGCGCGAGGGGCGCATCGTCGGCCAGCTTGAAGGCGACGATATCACCGAACATGAAATCATGCGCTACGCCGCCGGTCTCAAGACCGCTGCCTGAGGGACGAGAATGGCCATAGAAGACACGACCCCGCGGCGCAGCCTTCTCGGCGACATGGATCTTCGCGCGGTGGCGCCCTTCGTGGCGCTGGCGCTGCTTTTGCTCCTTGGCGCGGTTGCCAACCCGAACTTCATCTCGCTCGCCAACCTTGAAAACGTCGCGACGCGGTCGGCCTTCATCGCGATCATCGCGGTCGGGGCGACCTTCGTGATCTCCTCGGGCGATCTCGACCTTTCGGTCGGGTCGATGCTGGCCTTCACGGCTTCGCTCATGATCATGTTCCTGAACGCGGCGCCGATTGCCGATCCGTTTCTTCTGTTGCTGGCGGCGATGGTGCTGGCGGTTCTGATCGGCATGGCCTGCGGACTTGCGAACGGGCTTATCACCACGCTGGGCAAGATCGAGCCTTTCATCGCCACTCTGGGCACCATGGGCATCTATCGCGGGCTGACCACCTGGCTGTCGCAAGGCGGCGCCATCACGCTTGAAAGCCGTGAGATTCAGGATCTTTACCGCCCAGCCTATTTCGGCAGCATCCTTGGCGTGCCGGCGCCCATCGCCGTCACCGTGCTTCTGTCGCTGGCCGCTGCTTTCGTCCTTTACCGCACCTCCTACGGCCGCCATGTCGTGGCCGTCGGTTCCAACCGCGAGGTTGCGCGCTATTCCAGCATCAAGGTCGACCGGGTGCGCACCGCGGCCTTCGTCATTCAAGGCCTCTGCGTCGCCATCGCCGTCCTTCTCTACGTGCCGCGCCTCGGCTCCACCTCGGCCACCACCGGGATGATGTGGGAACTTCAGGCGATCACGGCGGTCGTCGTGGGCGGCACCGCGCTCAAGGGCGGCTACGGCAGGGTCTGGGGTTCGGTCTGCGGTGCGCTGATCCTCGAACTGGTCGGCAACATCATGCTCTTGTCGAACTTCATCTCGGAATACCTGATCGGCGCCCTGCAGGGTGCGATCATCATCATCGCCATGCTCGTGCAGCGGTCACTGGCGCGCAGGGTCTGAGCCTACGGGACCGGGCCGGCGGGCCGCCCGGTTTCCCCCGACTGAAGGCCCGCACCAACAGGAGGAACCATGCTGAAATCATTCGCAGCGGTGGCGCTGGTCGCCACTGCCCTCGGAACTGCTGCCTTCGCACAGGAGGCCAAGACCATCGGCGTTTCGATCCCGGCCGCCGACCACGGCTGGACCGGCGGCGTCGTCTATCATGCCGAACGGGTCGCCAAGCAGATCATGGCCGAACATCCCGGCGCCAATGTCATCGTCAAGACCTCGCCCGACGCGGCGAGCCAGGCGAACGCGATTCAGGACCTTGCCGTGCAGGGGCTTGACGCGCTGGTGATCCTGCCGACCGATCCCGATCCCCTCGTCAACGCGATCAAGCAGGTGAAGGATGCTGGCACCTTCGTCGCCATCGTCGACCGCGCCCCGTCGCAGAACGACAGCTCGGTGCGTGATCTTTATGTCGCCGGCAACAACTTCGCCCTGGGCGAGGTCGCGGGCCAGTACATCAAGGCGAATTCGCCGGATGCCGAAGTGGTGGTCATCCGCGGCATGCCGATCCCGATTGACGAAGAGCGCCAGGCCGGCTTCGACAAGGGTATCGAAGGGTCGAACGTCAAGATCCTCGACCGCCAGTTCGGCAACTGGAATCGCGACGACGCGTTCAAGGTGATGCAGGACTACCTGACCAAATTCCCGAAGATCGACGTGGTCTGGTGCCAGGATGACGATATGGCTGTCGGCGTGCTGCAGGCCATCGAACAGGCGGGACGCACGGACATCCAGTATGTCATCGCCGGCGCGGGTTCCAAGGACATGATCAAGAAGGTCATGGACGGCGACAAGATGATCCCGGTCGACGTGCTTTACCCGCCGGCGATGGTCGGCACCGCGATGGAGCTGACGGCGGCGGCGATCTTTGACCAGGTGCCAGTGCGCGGCACCTATGTTCTCGATGCGACGCTCGTCACCAAGGACAATGCGGCTGAGTTCTACTTCCCCGACTCGCCGTTCTGATCCGAAAATTGCCCCGCCGCCAGTCGGTGGCGGGGCGCTTTCACACCGCCGCGCTTGAAAGAGGACCGAACATGAAGACGATCAAGGGCCCCGGCCTTTTCCTGGCACAGTTCGCCGGGGACAAGGCTCCGTTCAACTCCTTCGAGGCGATCACGCGCTGGGCGGCGGACCTTGGCTACAAGGGCGTGCAGATCCCGACCTGGGACGCGCGGCTTTTCGATCTCGACAAGGCGGCATCGTCGAAGACCTATTGCGATGAGATCAAGGGCAAGGCCGCCGACCTTGGCGTCGCCATTACCGAGCTTTCGACCCATCTGCAGGGTCAGCTTGTCGCCGTTCACCCTGCCTATGACATTCCCTTCGACGGTTTCGCCGCCCCTGCCGTGCGTGATAATCCGAAGGCCCGGCAGGAATGGGCGGTCGATCAGGTCAGGAAATCCCTGACCGCCAGCCGCAACCTATGCCTTGATGCGCAGGTCAGCTTTTCCGGCGCGCTCGCCTGGCCCTATCTCTATCCCTGGCCGCAGCGCCCCGCTGGGCTGGTCGAGGAAGCCTTCGACGAACTGGCCCGGCGCTGGCTGCCGCTTTTCAACCATGCCGAGGATATGGGCGTTGACCTCTGCTTCGAGATCCACCCTGGCGAGGATCTGCACGACGGCGTCACCTTCGAGATGCTCTTGGACCGTGTGAAGGGGCATGAGCGCTGCAACATGCTCTACGACCCGAGCCATTTCGTGCTGCAATGTCTCGACTACCTTGAGCACATCGATATCTACCACGAGCGGATCAAGATGTTTCACGTCAAGGATGCCGAGTTCAACCCGACCGGGCGGCAAGGCGTCTATGGCGGCTATCAATCCTGGGTCAACCGCGCCGGCCGCTTCCGCAGCCTTGGCGACGGGCAGGTGAACTTCGGCGCCGTGTTCTCAAAGCTGGCGCAGTACGATTTCCCCGGCTGGGCCGTGGTCGAATGGGAATGCGCCCTGAAACACCCTGAGGATGGCGCCCGCGAAGGCGCGCCCTTCGTCAGGGATCACATCATCCGGGTGACGGAACACGCCTTCGATGATTTCGCCGATGCTGGCACTGACAAGGGTGCGCTCAACAAGATGCTCGGCCTCTGAAGACCCCGAACGAAAGGAACCGAAGAATGGCCATCACCGCTGCCCACGTCGCCCGCGCGCCGCGCATCCGCCTTGGCATGGTCGGCGGCGGGCGCGGCGCCTTCATCGGCGCCGTCCACCGCATCGCCGCGCGGCTTGACGACCAGTATGAGCTTGTGGCCGGCGCGTTTTCCTCTGACGCTGAGAGAAGCGCCGCTTCCGCCGCCGATCTTGGCGTCGCCCGCGCCTATGGCTCCTTCGCCGAGATGGCGCAGCGGGAGGCCCGACGGAAGGACGGGATCGAGGCGGTAGCCATCGTCACCCCGAACCACATGCACGCCCCCGCGGCGATGGAGTTCCTGAAACGCGGTATCCATGTCATCTGCGACAAGCCGCTGACCGCAACCCTGCCCGAGGCGAGGAAGCTCGTGAAAGCGGCCGAAGCTTCGGGCGTGGTCTTTGCGCTGACGCATAACTACACCGGCTACCCGATGGTGCGGCAGGCGCGCGAGATGATCGCGGCGGGCGCCTTGGGCAAGATCCGTCTGGTGAATGTCGAATACATTCAGGACTGGCTGGCCGAGCCGATCGAGGCCACGGGCCAGAAGCAGGCGGAATGGCGGACCGACCCCGCCCGCACCGGCGCCGGCGGCTCGACCGGCGACATCGGCACCCATGCCTTCAACCTTGCGAACTACATCACCGGGCTGACGCTCGAAGGCCTTGCCGCCGATCTGCAAAGCTTCGTGCCGGGGCGGCGGGTCGATGACAATGCCCATGTGCTGATGCGCTACGAAGGCGGCGCACGCGGCACGCTCTGGTGCAGCCAGGTTGCGTCGGGGCAGGAAAACCGTCTCTCTATCCGCGTGTTCGGCGAAAAGGCGGGTCTCGAATGGCAGCAGGAGAACCCGAACTACCTTCACGTGACGCCCCTCGGCCAGCCTCCCTACCGGCTGAGCCGGGGCGGCGCCGGCACGGGCGAGGCGGCGGCGCGCGTGACCCGCATTCCCTCGGGGCATCCCGAAGGCTACCTTGAAGGCTTTGCCAATATCTATGCCGAGGCGGCACGCGCCATCATCGCGCGGCGCGACGGGGTAGCGCCCGACCCGGCCATAAGCTTCCCCGGCCTCAAGGAGGGGCTGGAGGGTGTCGCCTTCGTCGATGCCTGCGTGCGGTCATCGAAGCGCAATGCCGTATGGGTCAAGCTGGCGAACTGAGCCGGCGGGACCGAAGCGGCAATTGCCAGAGGCCGGGGGATTGCGCAAAAAGAGGCAGGGCCCACATGACGGCCTCGCGCAAGATCTCACAACCGGAGGACCGACATGACTGACGAAGCACTTCTCGCTGCACGCCTCATCATGGGCGTTCCCTTCATTATCTGGGGCGTGATGAAGCTGCGCGGCGGCGAGGCGAAGCTGGTTCCGGTGCTTGCCGCAATCGGACTGCCGGATGCTTCGGCCTTGGCCTACCTCGTCGGCATCTGCGAACTGGTCGGCGGGATCGGCGTTGTGCTTGGCTATCCGTTGGCCACCTTTGCTGTGCTTCTGGGGCTGTGGTGCGTGGTCACCGCGCTTGTGGCCCACAAGAGCGACGTGAACCAGATGCTGGCGCATATCACCATGTGCGGCGGCTTCTTTGCCCTGGCGGTCGCCGGCCCCGGCGCACTCTCCCTCTTCGGCGGAGCGCCCAGCGGAATCTGGGCGCTCCTGCCGTAAGTCAAACATCCATTGCCGCGTGGGGCTCAGCGCCAGCCGAGACCCGGCGCGACATGGGTGAGGATGCTTTCGATGACATGGGCGTTGTATTCGACGCCCAGCATGTTCGGCACCGTCAGCAGAAGCGTGTCGGCCGCGGCAATCGCTTCGTCTTCCTTCAGCTCTTCGATCAGACGGTCCGGTGTGTCAGCATAGCCCCGGCCGAAGATGCCGCGGAAATTGTCAATCTGGCCGATCTGGTCGCTGTCCTTGCCCCGACCGAAATACCTCCGGTCCTTGTCATTCATCAGCGCAAAGATCGACCGGCTGACCGAGACGCGCGGTTCATGGCTATGCCCCGCCTCTTTCCACGCCGCGCGGAAGGCCGCGATCTGCTTGGCCTGCTGGATATGGAACGGCTCCCCGGTCTCATCGACCTTGAGGGTGGAGCTTTGCAGGTTCATCCCCTGTTGCGCTGCCCAGACCGCCGTGGCGGTCGAGGCCGAGCCCCACCAGATCCGCTGCCTCAGCCCAGGCGAATGCGGTTCAAGCCTGAGAAGACCCGGCGGATTGGGGAACATCGGGCGCGGGTTCGGTTCGGCAAAGCCCTTGCCGTCAAGATGCCTGAGGAAGACCTCGGTATGCTTCCGCGCCATGTCGGCGGCATCCTCTCCCTTTTCGGGCGCGTAGCCAAAGTGGCGCCAGCCGTCGATCACCTGCTCAGGCGACCCCCGGCTGATCCCGAGTTGCAGCCGCCCGTCCGAGATCAGGTCGGCAGCGCCGGCATCCTCGATCATGTAGAGCGGGTTTTCATAGCGCATGTCGATTACGCCGGTGCCGATCTCGATCCTCGAAGTCCGGGCGCCGATGGCCGCAAGGAGCGGAAACGGCGAGGCGAGTTGCTGCGCGAAATGGTGAACCCGGAAATAGGCGCCATCGAGCCCCAGCTCTTCCGCCGCGACGGCGAGGTCGATGGATTGCTTCAGCGTCTCCCCCGCACTTCTGAGGGGCGAGCCACGTTCGGGGTTCCAGTGTCCAAAGGACAGAAAGCCGATCTTCTTCAAGGCTGATCTCCGAATAGGAACGTTACAGCGACGATGTTGCAGGTGATGTAGGTCGCGGGGGGCAATCCGCCAATCTGCACGGCTGCGCAGCCGCCCCTTGTTTCGCGCACAGAAGGCGAAGGGTCTAGCCAGAAGTCGGCTGCCCGGCTGGCGGAAGGGAGCGGGAGTCGAACCCACCAAGGACAGGCTCGCTGCCCCAACCGGAGTTGAAGTCCGGCCGCCCCACCGGGGACGATTCCCTTCCATCGCCGTCCCCGAACAGATCGGCACGATGCGGATTTATCCGCCTGAGATCACCCCGGCGCAAGGTGACACCGTGGCGGTCGAAATACTCGAGGATCTGAATCGCGACCTTGCGGCCATTGCCCATCCGGTCGCGGAAGGCGGCGGCGGCGAACCAGCCGTTTTCCTCGTCGTCAGCGACTTCGCGCGCAAGGCCCACCATTTCCCGCGTCGTAGAGCGCGCGAAGAAATGGTCATGCGCGATCTGGTCGGTGCGGCCGAGCTTTTGGCTGAGCTTCAGCAGGCGGCGGATGTCGGTTTCCCCCACGCCGAGGGTAGTGGAAAGGTCGCGCACCCGGGGTGGACGGAACCGCGCTTCGCCAAGAAGATCGGGCACGATCAGGGCGAAAAGCGCCTCGTCCTCCGGTGAAAGTGCGACGGCATGGCCCGGCAAATGCACGAAGGCGCCGTCGAGAACGGCCCTTTCTGCGGTAGCCTCGCTGCGGAGGAAGATCAGGAAGGCATCCTTGGGCAGGCGCGGCGACAGGGCAAGGCGCAGCTTCTCGCGCCCGATGCCGGGAAGATCGGGGTTTGCGGCGTGGAAGGCGGCCAGCGTTTCGGCAAGGCCGGTGCGGAGCGTGGCGACCAATTGCGTCGAGAGCGCGATCTGGCCAATGGCCGTGACCCCGCTTGGAATTTCCGCGTCGGGCGCAAGGCTGCGGTCGCGCAGGAAGACGGACAGGTCGACCGGGGCGATGTCCGCCAGTGCCGCCAAGGCGCGGGTGGGGTCGCTTTCCCCCGCTGCCGCGAGGATCGCCAGCCGCTCCGGCGTACCGCGCTTGCGCGAGGGCGGGTGCAGGTCAAGGAACCGTCCGCCGCCGATGGTGCGGCTAGCCGAGACATCGCGCAGGATGAACCGGTCGAGCGTGGCGGCGGCAATGGGCCGGTCGAGCACCAGTTGCACAAGGCCGCTGCTGCCGGCGTCAATCGGCCCGGCCAAAGGCACGACCCGCGCGCCGACCTCCGCCGCGTGGCTATGAAGCCGCGCCGGGAACCAGGTGCCGACGGGCTTCGGCTCACCGGGAAGGACCGAAAGTTCGGCGTCGATCCGGTCGGTCGGCGCGTGAAGCTCCGGCGACAACACGACGTCGCCACGGCTGATCGCTTCCTTGGTCACGCCATCACCCGCGAGGTTCAGCGCGCAGCGCTGACCGGCAAGCGCCGCCTCTGCCGGGCGGTTCTGGGCATGGATGCCGCGGATGCGGGCGGCAAGGCCGGCGGGGCTGACGATGACGCGGTCGTCGACAGCCGCCCTGCCGGTCAGGACCGTCCCCGTCACCACTGTCCCAGCACCGGCAAGCGTGAAGCTGCGGTCGACGGCAAGGCGGAACGGCCCATTGGCGGCGCGCACAATCGTCTCGGCCTCGGCCTCTGCCAGCAGGCTGCGCAACGCCGCGACACCCGCGCCGGACAGCGACGATACCGGCAGGACCGGCGCATCCGCCAGTGGAGTCCCGCGCATCGCAGCGCCAATTTCATGCACAACCTCGACCCTCCGCGCCGCGTCGGCGAGGTCGGCCTTGGTCAGCGCCACTATGCCGCGCGAAATGCCCAGAAGCGACAGGATCGCCAGATGCTCCCGCGTCTGCGGCATCACCCCGTCATCGGCGGCAACGACGAGCAAGGCAAGGTCGATCCCCCCCGCCCCGGCGAGCATGGTATGGACCAGCCTTTCATGCCCCGGCACATCGACAAAGCCGGTGATCCCGCCGCCGCCGAGATCGGCATAGGCAAAGCCAAGGTCGATGGTGATGCCGCGCGCCTTTTC
>DJUV01000297.1:16692-26357 GCA_002440625.1 Rhodobacteraceae bacterium UBA6273
GCCGCGCGCCTTTTCTTCGGGCAGGCGGTCGGCATCGACCCCGGTCAGCGCCCGGATGAGTGCGGTCTTGCCGTGGTCGATATGGCCCGCCGTGCCGACGATCATGGGCCAAGCGCCGCGAGCAGCACATCGTCCGAGGGCAGGCACCTGAGGTCAAGGATCAGAGCGCCGTCATGGATGCGGCCGATGGCCGGCGTGGCGCGCGACCTCAGCCAACCGGCCAACCGGTCGGGTGCATCGCCGCCCTGCCCGGTGAGGCGCAGCCCGGCGGAGGGCAGCGTGTCGGTCGGCAGCGCGCCGGAACCGACCTGACTGTCGCAGGCGCAGGGGGCGGCGGCGAAGCCCTCGGGCAGCAGGGGCGCCAGCAGCGGCGCCAGCCGTTCCGCTTGCGCCGTGATCTCGGCGAGCGGCCGCGAGAGATGGCGCAGCGTCGGCAGCCGTTCGGCCAGCCGGTCGGGGTCGCGGTAGAGCCTGAGCGTTGCCTCAAGGGCGGCGATGCGGATCTTGTCGAGCCTCAGCGCCCGTTTCAGCGGGTTCCTGTTGATCGCCGCGATCAGATCCCTGCGGCCAAGGATGAACCCGGCCTGCGGCCCGCCCAAGAGCTTGTCGCCCGAGAAAGTGACAAGGTCCGCGCCCTCGGCCACCGCCTCGGCCACCGTCGGCTCCCTCCGAAGACCAAGCTGCGAAAGGTCGATGAGCGAGCCGGAGCCGAGGTCGTGCAGAAGCGGCACGCCGGCCTTGCGCGCGATCCCGGCCAGACGTGGCGCGGAGACTTCGGCAGTAAACCCCTCGATGCGGTAGTTCGACGTATGGACCTTGAGGATCAGCCCGGTCTCGGGGCCAATCGCGCCCTCGTAGTCACGCGGATGAGTGCGATTGGTGGTGCCGACCTCGATCAGCCGCACGCCGGCGCGGACCATGATGTCAGGCATCCGGAATGCACCGCCAATCTCGATCAGCTCGCCGCGAGAGACCACGGCCTCGCGCCCCTGCCCGAACGTGTTGAGCGCGATCAGCACGGCGGCGGCGTTGTTATTGACCACGGTGGCGTCTTCGGCCCCCGTCAACTCGCAAAGAAGTCCGCGCAGGTGATCGTCACGCTCACCGCGCCCTCCGGTCTCAAGACTGAACTCAAGGGCCAGCGGATTGGCCATGGCAGCACTCGCGGCGGCGATGGCGTCATCGGCAAGGACCGCGCGGCCGAGGTTGGTATGAAGGATCGTGCCGGACAGGTTGAGAACCGGCCGGAGGCGCGGGCGTGCGGCGTCGGCCAGGTCGGCGGCAAGGCGCGCAGGAAGACAGGCGGCATCCGCCAAATCCCCTGCCTTCAGCGCGGCGCGCATCGCCTCAAGCCGAGCCCTGAGCGCGGCAAGCGTCGCGGCGCGGCCATAGATCGCGATCAGCCCGCGCCCGGCGTCCGAGGCTAGCACCTGATCGACCGACGGCAGGGCGCGGAGGGCTTCCATCAGAAGCCCGCAAGGAAGGGGTGAAAACCGGCTCTCTTCAGGCCGGTTTCGCGCATCATCAGGTCAAGCCCGAGGCTCGCCACGTCATCGGCGACGGGATCGAGGCTCGGGTTTTTCACCTGATAGAGGATCTTCAGCCAGCCTTGGCATTCGCTGCAGCATTCGGCCTTCACGGTCGCCTCTTGCGTCTCGGCGGAGCGGTAGCTGATGCCCTTCGTCGATCCGCAGTTCTGGCACTTGATCCGCACTTCGTTCCACTGGGTCGCGCAGGTGGCGCAGGTGCAGTAGCGGACGTTTTCGACGGTCTCGTTGGCGATTACCGAAGATGTGACCGGCTTGCCGCCACAGGCGGGGCAGATTCCGGTACCGAGGGGCGTCAGGTCATTTGCCGCCAGCGTGGCAGCGAGGAGGGAAAGATGCAGCTGGAAGGCGGCGGCGGCGAACAGGTGCGGCGCGGTGGCATCGGCGGGAATGTGGTCTTTGGCGAGGTTGAGGAACATCCAGGCGCGGTCGGCCGGGCTGGCGCTTGTGACTGCCTGACGTGCGGCGCGGGCGGCCTCCGGCATGTCGATGCTCTTGGCGGCGGCGCAGAGCCGGGTCAGCGTGGCGTCAAGGGCGGCGTCCCCGGCCAGTGCCTTACGGTCGATGGGGGGCATCCCGGCCCGGTGAGGTGTGGAAACCGGCGGCAGGTCTGCCAAAAGATCGGCCTGAACGCGGGCAAGCTCGCCGAGGAACCGAAGGTATCCGCCAAGATTGCCGCTTTCGGCGAGGAAGGCGAAGCGCCGGGCGCGGGTCGCGAAGACGGTCTCCGGATCGGGAATGATCGCGAAGGGCGCCTCTGGGACGCCGCCAATCAGGGATGGATCTGGGGAAAGGCCGTTCGACATAATACCTCCGGGCCGGACCGGCCACAGGATCGTTTCAATTGAGTTACTCTGGCTTGCCCTCGCCCTGCCGTCCAGCCAGTTCGCGCAGCCATTTGCGGTGATGCTGATAGGCCCAGCCGCCGGTCACGGTGCCGTTCAGCATCGCGCTGAACGTGCCGCGCGTCCAGATCGCCGCATAGACGTGGAGGATGAGGAGAAGCATCATCAGCACCGCCGAAAGCGCATGGAGAGCCACCGCAATGCGCCGGGCCGGAATGCCGGCAAGCGTCGGGAAACGGTCCTGCCAGAGGGGTACCATTTCTTCCCAGATCATGATGCCGGTGACGAGCATCACGGCAAGAAGCCCCGCCATGCCCCAGAAGACCAGCTTTTGCCCGGCATTGTACTTGCCTAAGGGCGGCATGACGTTTTCATTGCCGCTGAGAAGGTCGCCGATCTGCATGGACCATTCCACATCCTCGCGGCGGGGGAGGTTCAGCCGCACGAGCTGGACGAAGAGGATGAGGAAACTTGCCGCCATGACCAGACCGGCAATCGGATGCAGCCAGCGTGCGATCTGGCCGCCACCGAAAAGGCCGGTCAGGAAAAAGAGCGAGGGGTAGAAGAAGGCAAAGCCCGTCAGGACCAGCACCAGCATCGAAACTGCGGTCAGCCAGTGGTTCGCCCGCGTGAAGGGGCCGTAGCGGCGGACGATCAGCGGATCATGGCTGACGATCCTGTCGCCGGCGGCGGAATAGACCCGTTTCATGCCCGATCCTCCCGCGCCCTGCGTTCAGCGGCCTCTACCAGACCCTCGGCATCCTCTTCATCCTCCGGCTCAACCTTCAACGGCCGGGCGAAGATCCCATGGAGCGCAGCACCAACCGCGGCAAGGCCGATGGCGGCCAGCCCCACCTTCTTCGCCGGGCCTTTCCAGTCTTCGACGATGGGCGCGATCTGCGGATCGTCCGGCAGGCCGGAGTAAAGCGAGGGCTGGTCGGCGTGATGAAGGACATACATCACGTGCGTGCCGCCGACACCTTGAGGATCGTAGAGCCCGGCGTTTTCATAGCCGCGCGATTTCAGATCCTCGATGCGCTCCTCGGCATGGGCGATCATCGCCTCCTTGGTGCCGAAGGTGATGGCTTGCGTCGGGCAGGCCTTGGCGCAGGCCGGTCCCTGCCCCATCGCCACCCGGTCCGAACAGAGCGTGCATTTCGTGCTGACATGTTTGACGGGCGAGATGCGCGGAACGTCGAAGGGGCAGCCGGTCACGCAATAGCCGCAGCCGATGCAGTTCTCGTGGATGAAGTCGACGATGCCGTTGGAATACTGGACGATGGCGCCGGGCGCCGGGCAGGCTCTGAGGCAGCCGGGGTCCTCGCAATGCATGCAGCCTTCCTTGCGGATCAGCCACTCCAGTTCGTTGGTCGCCGGGTTTTCGTACTCGGCGTAGCGCATCAGCGTGAACATCTCGGACGAGAGGTCCGCCGGGTTTTCGTACAGGCCGACATTTTCGCCAATCTCTGGGCTGGTGTCGTTCCATTCGGCGCAGGCCGACTGGCAGGCCTTGCAGCCGATGCATTTCGACACGTCGATCAGCTTGGCGACCTTGGTCAACTGCCGGTCGGGCGCCGTGATATGCGGCATGGCCGATGCGCGGACCACGTCCGAGGGCAGAAGGTTGGAGGCGAGCGGCTGCACCGGCGGGTTGGCGGCGGCAGTGGTCGGTTGGGGTGCGCGGTCGGTCATGCCATGCCCTCGCCGCTCGCGGGCTCGATGTTCACAAGGAAGGCCTTGAACTCCGGCGTGTCGATATTCGCGTCACCGACAAAGGGCGTCAGGCTGTTCGGACCGAAGCCTTTCCTCGCCGCGCCCATGAAGCCCCAGTGGAGCGGGATGCCGACGACATGCACCGTCTTACCGTCGCAGGTCAGCGGACGGATGCGTTTCGTCACCACGGCCTTGGCCCAGACCTCACCCCGCCTTGACCAGACGCGGACCCAGCCGCCCCTGGCGATACCCTTCTCTGCCGCCAGCTCTTCCGAGATTTCGACGAAGAACTGCGGTTGCAGGGCGGCGTTGACCTTGTCGTGCTTGGTCCAGTAGTGGAAATGCTCCGTCAGCCGGTAGGAGGTGGCGACACAGGGGAAATCCGGATCGCCTGTCGCCGCCATCTGCTCAAGATCGCCCTTGAAGACCCGCGCCGCAGGGTTGCCGCGCAGGCCGGGGTTCAGGGGGTTGGCGATCGGGCTTTCGAAAGGCTCCATATGCGTCGGGAACGGCCCGTCTTTCAGGCCCTTGCGGCTGAAGAGCTTGCCCACGCCCTCATTGGTCATGATGAAGGGCATGACCTCTTCGGGCTTCGCGGTGGGCGAGATGTCGGGCACATCGAAGCCTTCCCATTTCTCGCCGGTCCATTCGATCAGCTTGCGCGAAGGGTCCCAGGGCTTGCCGGAAAGGTCGGTCGAGGCGCGGTTGTAAAGGATGCGCCGGTTGGCGGGCCAGGCGAAGGTCCAGTTGAGATAGGTGCCCATGCCGCCCGGATCGCTGTTGTCGCGCCGGGCCATCATGTTGCCGGCCTCGGTCCAGCTTCCGGCATAGATCCAGCAGCCGGACATGGTGCTGCCGTCGTCGCGAAGCGCTGCAAAGTTCGGCACCTGCTGCCCGGCTTCGGCGATGACCTTGGTCGCGTCCTTGGGATCGTAAACCGTGGCCAGCGCCCGCCCGTTCATCTCTTTCGCCAGCTCCTCAGGCGTCGGCTCCATCGGGTCGGCATAGTCCCATGTCAGGTTCAGGATCGGGTCGGGGAAGGCCCCGCCCTCGGCGCGGTAAAGATCCTGCACCCGGCGGAAGATATTGGCCATGATGAAGGTGTCGGGCTTGGCCTCACCGGGCGGGGTGGCGCCCTTCCAGTGCCATTGCAGCCAGCGGCCGGAGTTGACCGTGGCGCCGTCTTCCTCGGCAAAGCAGGTCGTCGGAAGCTGCAACACTTCGGTCTGGATTGCGGCGCTGTCCACGTCATTGTGGATGCCGTGGTGTTCCCAGAAATGCGCCGTTTCGGTCGTCAGCGGGTCCATCACCACGAGCATCTTCAGCTTCGACAGCGCCGCCGTGACCTTGCCCCGGTTGGGGAAGCTCAGGAGCGGGTTGAAGCCTTGGGCGAAGTAGAGGTTCACCTTGCCCTCGGCCATCATGTCGAAGGTGCGCAGGATGTCGTAATAGGGCACGTCGAGCTTCGGCAGATAGTCATAGGCCCAGTCATTGTCCGCCGTCGCCGCATCGCCCCACATCGACTTCATGAAGCTGACGAAGAACTTCGGCGTGTTCTGCCAATAGCTTGTCTGGCCCGGACGCAAAGGCGCATTGCCGCGCGTCGACATGTAGGTCGGGTAGTCCGTCTCGCTGTCCTTGGGCAGGGTCATGTAGCCCGGCAGCATGTTCGACAACAGGCCGATGTCGGTCAGGCCCTGGATGTTGGAATGACCGCGAAGCGCGTTCACCCCGCCACCGGCCAGGCCGATATTGCCAAGGATCAGTTGCAGCATCGCCATGCCACGGATGTTCTGCGCGCCCTTCGAATGCTGCGTCCAGCCAAGCGCATAGAGCGAGGTCATGACCTTGTCGGGCGCCGAACATTCGCCGATCAGCTCGCAGATCTTCAGATAGCGGTCCTTGGGCGTGCCGGTGACATTGGTCACAAACTCCGGCGTGTAGACCTCAACATGGGCTTTCAAGAGGTTCCAGACACAGCGCGGATCGGTCAGCGTCGGGTCGGTCTTGGCAAAGCCGCCCTCGCCAATCTGGTAGTCCCATTCGGTCATGTCGAAGGCACGCTTTTCGGCGTCATAACCGTTGAAAAGCCCGTCCGCCCAGCCAAAGCCATCGCGCACGAGGAAGGCCGCGTTGGTGTAGTTCTTCACATAGTCCCACTGGACCTTGCCGTTTTCGATGCACCAGCGGATCACGCCCATCAGGAAGGCGATGTCCGATCCGGGGCGGATCGGGGCGTAATAGTCCGACACGCTGGCCGTGCGGGTATAGCGCGGATCGACGACGATCAGCTTGGCGCCGCGTTCAGCCTTGGCGACCGTCACCCATTTGAAGCCGCAGGGATGCGCTTCGGCGGCATTGCCGCCCATGACGATGACAAGGTCGGTGTTCCTGATGTCGGTCCAGGCGTTCGTCATTGCGCCGCGGCCAAATGTTGGAGCCAGACTGGCTACCGTGGGGCCGTGTCAGACGCGCGCCTGATTGTCGAAGGGTAATATCCCCATACTTCGGACGGTCTTGTAGGTCAGCCATCCGGTTTCATTCGACCCGCCCGAGGCGGCAAGGAAGCCTGCCGTCAGCCAGCGGTTCACCACCTGGCCCTGATCGTTCTTCGCGATGAAATTCGCATCGCGGTCATCCTTGAGGGCGCGGGCGATCTTGTCGAAGGCGGCGTCCCAGGTGATGTCCTGCCATTCCGTCCCGCCCGGCGCGCGGTAGCGCGGCTTCGTGGCCCGTGTTTCGGACCTGACGAAACCCTTCAGCGCCGACCCCTTCGGGCAAAGCGTGCCGCGGTTGGTCGGATGGTCGGCGTCGCCCTCGACATGGATCAGTTCCGCCGTCTCACTCGCCGCGAGGTCGCCCTTCGAATAAAGGATGATCCCGCAGGCCACCGAGCAGTATGTGCAGATGTTGCGGGTCTCGGTCATCGAGGTCAGCTTGAAGGCGCGGACGTTTACTGCTTCTGCCGCCTCCGCCGCACCGAAGCCCAAGGCCCCGAGCGTCGTTGCCGCAGCCCCCGCGCCGGCGAGGCCAAAAAAGCCACGGCGCGTCAGGTCAATATTCATGCGACCCTCCCTGCTGACTATTGACGGAACTCGATGAAATCATGGGCGGGCAGGCGCCGCTGTCAAGTGCGAAGCGCTGCGACATTTCAGTCACCGGTTGAGAAGGTCTTTGCCGGTTCGCCGAAACCGCTTGTCCGTCGCGCTTCCTAAGTTACCGGCCGCAGACGGCGGCGGACCGATCCCGGCCTTCCCGGCAGTGTCAACTTTGCGTCGTTGCGCAGCCGTTCCGCCACCACCTTGCCCTTCGACACGACCGCCAGCCGGTCGGGCCTGAGCCGCAGCGCCTCCACCGGGCCACCGGCATCGAGGATGACGAGCGAGGCGATGCAGCCCGGCTGAAGGCCGTAGTCCGCAAGCCCCATGATCCGGGCATTCTCGACCGTCACCATCTCGAAGCAGCGGCGCATCTCGGCCGGGTGGGTCATCTGCGCGACATGAAGCCCCATGAAGGCCACGTCGAGCATGTCGGCAGTGCCGAGCGAATACCACGGGTCAAGGACGCAATCCTGACCCCAGCCGACGGTGATGCCTTGGGCCTGCATCTCTTTCACGCGGGTCAGGCCGCGCCGCTTCGGATAGGTGTCGTGGCGGCCCTGCAGCGTGATGTTGATGAGCGGGTTGGGGATCGCCGTCATGCCGCTCTCGGCGATCAGCGGCAGGAGCTTCGAGACATAGTAATTGTCCATCGAATGCATCGAGGTCAGGTGGCTTCCCGCGGCGCGGGCTCCCAATCCGTGGCGCGTCACCTCACGCGCCATCGTCTCGACGTGTCGGCTCATAGGGTCGTCGGTTTCATCGCAATGGACGTCCCACATGAGGCCGCGGTCGGCGGCGAGGCGGGCGAGGGCGCGGAGCGATTCCGCGCCTTCCTCCATCGTGCGTTCGAAATGCGGGATGCCACCCACGACATCGACACCCATGTCGAGCGCGCGGATGACGTTTTCCCGCCCCGCCGCGCTGCGGAGGTAGCCATCCTGCGGGAAGGCGACGAGTTGCAGGTCGAGATAGGGCGCGACCCTCCGGCGCACTTCCAGCATCGCCTCGACACCGCGCAGATGATCCGGCGTGGTGTCGACATGGGTGCGGATCGCGAGAAGGCCCATGCTGACGGCCCAGTCGCAATAGGTCAGGGCGCGGGCGACCATCTCGTCGACCGTCGCAATCTCGCGCAGCTCGCCCCAGAGGCTGATCCCTTCCAGAAGCGTCCCGCTCGCGTTGACGCGCGGCAGGCCGTAGGAGAGCGTCGCATCCATGTGGAAATGCGGATCGACGAAGGGCGGCGACACGAGATCGCCCGCCGCGTCGATCGCCCGCCCGGCCTCGGCATCCTTCAGGTCGCCGACCGCCGCAATCCGGTCGCCCCGGATGCCGATGTCGGCCACCCGGCCGTCGGGCAGCGTGCCGCCCCGGATGAGAAGGTCGAACATCAGCGTTCCCCCTTGTTGTATGGAACCATCAGCGCCTGCGGCACCTCGGCCCGGCGCGACATGACGACGAGCGCGAGGATCGACAGAAGGTAGGGCATCGCGAGGAATAGCTGATAGGGCAGCACCGCGCCCATCGGTGTCTGCTGAAGCCGTACCTGCAACGCATCGAAGGCGGCGAAGAGCAGCGCGCCGAGAGCCGCCTTGCCGGGTTGCCAGGCGCCGAAGACCACGAGCGCAATACAGATCCAGCCGCGCCCGTTCACCATGTCGAAGAAGAAGGAGGAGAAGGCCGAAAGCGTCAGGAACGCGCCCCCCACCGCCATCAGCCCTGAACCGACGATGACCGCACCCATCCTGAGGCCCGTCACCGAAAGCCCCTGCGCGGCGGCGGCGGCGGGGTTTTCGCCGACTGAGCGGACAGCAAGGCCCAGCGGCGTGCGGTAAAGGACCAGCGCCGTGAGGATCGCCACGCCGAAAGCCGCATAGGTGAGTGAGGTTTGCCGGAACAGCGCCTCGCCGAAGAAGGGGATGTCAGACAGGCCCGGCACATTCCACGGCTGGAACGGCTCGATCCGGGGCGGGCTTGTCACCTCCGGCAGCGCGAGGCGGTAGGTGAAGGCCGCTGTCGCCGTCGCCAGCATGGTGATGCCAAGGCCGACGACATGCTGCGACAGGCCGAAGGGCACGGTCAGGATAGAATGCAGCAGCCCGAAGGCCATACCCGCGACGAAGGCCACGCCGACGCCCATCCACAAAGGCAGGCCCAGATAGACCGCGAACCAGCCGGCGAAGGCGCCGATCACCATGATCCCCTCGATCCCGAGGTTGAGGACCCCGGCGCGTTCGCAGATCAGCTCGCCAATGGTGGCGAAGATCAGCGGCGAGGCGATGCGGATCGTGGCCGCCCAGAAGCTTGCCGAAATCAGGATGTCCCAGATCAGGCTCATTTCCACACCACCCGGAACCGCGTCAGGCGGATCGCCAGCACCATGAAGAGAAGCGACACGGCCAGCAGGATGTCGGCGATATAGGTTGGCACCCCGGCGGCCCGGCTCATGCTGTCGGCGC
>DJUV01000296.1 GCA_002440625.1 Rhodobacteraceae bacterium UBA6273
GGCGACATCACCATGACGCCTTCCTTCGACAGCACGTCAAAGGCGGGAAGCGTCTCGGGCAGGGTGATGGGCATGGTGGTCTCCTGAGGCGAAGCCGGTGAGATAATCCGGCTAGCCGCGATGCTCAAGGGCGCGGGCGACGAGGTCCTCGAAGCCGGCGGGGGTGGAAATGCCGGCGACATCCTCGGCGGTGACGGTCACGCCCCATTTTTCCGCCATCGCGGCGTAAAGCGGCTGGCGGTGGGCGAGGGCGCGGGCGTAAGTCCAGCGCACGAAATCGTCGGGGTCAACCTTCGCCGCATCCACCCGCTTTTCGGCCCGGTAGCTGTCCCAGGCTTCGGTCAGGAACGTCGGGCTGTAATACATCGGCTTCGGCGCCTTGTCGAAGCGGCGGATCAACTCGGCGGTATGGGCGTCGTTGCCCTTGATCCAGACGAGAAGTGCGGCGCCTGAAAGTGCCGTCAGCACCGGGTCCGCCGGATCGTCCGGGTTCACCACCTCGCAGATCGAGCCGCCAGAATCGCAGACGAAATTCCGGTAGCCGTAAAGCTCATCCGCTCGTTCGATGAAATGCGGCGTGTCGAGGAGCGCGGACACCTCCGCACCCCGGTGCTGGTCCTGCCGGCGGCGGTATTCGGCGAAGGGCAGGCCGCCTTTCGCCGGATCGCCGGGTTTGCCGAGATATGTCGAGAGGGGCGCGAGGTTGTTGAAGGTGATGTTGGAGCTGATGTGGACCGAATCCGTCATCAGAAGCTCCCGCAAAAGCGGCACCTTCATCGCCTCGCGCTTGAAGTTGTCGGCGATGAACTCGCCCATATAGCGGGTGCCGATGCGGTAGTCGATCGAGTAGTGGAACCAGTCGCCGCTCCCCCGCAGAAGCGCCGAGACATGGGTCTTGCCAAGGCCGGACATGCCGAAAAGCAGGACCTTCTTGCGCGGCGCGGCGCGCCAGTCGTTGGCATTGGCGTAGATCATCGTTCCCATCCCGGTCCTTCGGCCCCTGCCTAGCCGGAACGGAAGCCGATTTCACGCGCTTTCTTGCGCCTTTGGCCGGGGTTTCGGTCCGATCCTGCCATCAAGGATCAGAAGGCCGAGGGCAAGGAGGACAAAGCCGCCGTAGGCGCCGGCTGACAGGGACTCGTCATAGACGACCGCGCCGAGGACGATGGCGAAAGGCGGGATCAGGAGAGTGACGAGGCTGAGGTTTCCTGCCCCCGCCGCTTGCAGGACGGCGTAGTAAAGAAGATAGGCAAGCGCGGAGGCGGCGAGGGCCAGATAGGCGAGTGCCGCCCATGTCGCTGGCGCGTAGTTCAGGGTCGGCACGCCCTCGACCCACAATGCCACAGGCACGATGACGACCGAGGCCCCGGTCAGCATTCCGGCGGCAGAAACCTCGGGGCGCAACCCGCGGATTGCGCCGCGGGCATAGGCCGCCGCCATGGCATAGGAAATCCCCGAGCCAAGGATGGCAATCTGGCCGAGCGAGGTCGGGTTCAGCGCAAAGAGATGGCTGATCCCCATCGCCATCGCCACCCCGGCAAAGCCGAGCGCCACGCCGATGGCCTTGCGCGCCGTCATCCTTTCATCGGCAAAGACCATGGCCGAGAGGATCACGGTGAAGATCGCGGTCGTGGAATTGAGGATCGAGGCCAGACCGGAATCCACCCGGGTCTGGCCCCAGACGATCAGCGTGAAGGGGATCACGTTGTTCAGGAGGCCCATGATGAGGAAATGCCTCAGATAGCGGGGATCGCGCGGCACCGGCAGTCCGCGCCACCAGATCCAGAGCCAGAGCGCCAGCGCCGCACCGCCGACGCGGAAGGCGACGGTGGTGAGAAACCCGACCTCCTCCAGTGCTGCGCGGTTCGACAGGAACGACGCGCCCCAGATCAGGGCGAGGAGGATGAGAAGCCCCCAGGCACGGGGCGTCAGGCTTTGCTGGGTCGGAGCTTGTGTCATGCCGCGACGCTAGCGGCGGCCAAAATCCTGCGCCACCCGTTTCTTGTGATTTCGGTCATTCCGAAACGCGAACGGCCCCGCTTGAATGGCGGGGCCGTCCAATGCCAGCGCGGCTGAGTCAGAAGCTGTAGGCGACGCGGAAGCCGACGCCGATACCGTCGTTGTCGCTGAAGTTCGAACCGACGCCCTTGGTCGTCGCGTCGCCGATATCGACGTAGCGGACGCCGCCGGTGATCTTGATGTTGTCGACCGTATAGGTCGCGGCGATGCCGATGCTCTTGTAGCCATCGGTCGGGCCAAGGTTACCGGTTGGCGTGCCGTGCGCCTTTTCGTAGCCAAGGATGACCGCGCCCGACCAGCGATCGCTGAAGCGGCGGCCGATGCCGAGGCTCGTCGAGAAGGTGTCGTCGTCGTGCGACACGACCGACTGGCCCAGATACTGCGGCGTGATGTCGAAGGCGGTCCAGTCGACCCAGCGGACCGAGCCGAAGACCAGGGTATCGTGCGCCACGCCGGTCTGGAATTCAAGGTTCACCGACTGCGGAATTTCGACGTCGAGCGAGCCGTTCAGAGCGACGGGCGCGAGGCCGGTCTCAACGGTATCGAGCGAATGCTTGATCGCCGAATTGTAGGTCAGCGCGACGCGCGCATGGATTTCGGGCTTTTCCCAGGCGACGCCGACGACATAGCCGAGCGACCAGTCCGTGTCGGCAACCAGATTGTAGTTCGTGAAGGCCGGACTCACGGCCGGGGCGATGATCCGAAGGTTGCCCTTCACCGATTCAACGCGCAGACCGCCATAGACGGAGAAATTCGACGGCAGCTTGTAGCGCAAGAGGCCGGTGATCGCGTTTGAGCGGACCTCGGCGTTCGATCCCGCGAACGGGTAGGGCGCGGCTGTGGCGGGATAGTCGACATCGGCGCCGACCGGCTGGTCAACGATCAGGGCCGCGTCGAACTTGTCGCTCAGGGTTCTCTTGTAGGCGAAGGAATAGGTCCTCTGGCTGCCCGCCATGTCGCCGCTCGAAATGGCGCCGCCGAAGACGCCGCTGACCGACGGATCGAAGCTGCCGAAGCTGAATTCCATATACTGGCCGCTTTCAAACAGGGGTGCGACCGACTGCGTTGACCTTTCGATCCCACCCGCCAGGGCAGAACTCGTACTGAGCGCGAGAGCGCTTACTGAAAATAGAACACGTCCCATTGTCCTCATCCCTAACGTGTAGTGTGTGGTAGGGACAAATTGTCGCGGTCGCAATCTTGCGTCAACGTGTGACGTTGCGTTCCGACTCACGAGATCTTGATCTGTGACCTCGTTGCGCGGGTTTCCGCGCGCAGATTGATCCAGTTTGCCACAAAGATCACCGCGCCGCCGATCAGGACCCAGCGGTCGAAGGGTTCCGCGTAGAAAAGCATGCCCACCACGGCGATCAGCGGCAGGCGCAGGAAGTCGATCGGGGTGACGATGGTCGCGGGGGCGAGGGACAGCGCCTTGGTCAGGCTCAGATGCGCGACAATGCCGCCGACGCCCATGACGAAGACCCAAGGCAGGGCGCGGGCCGTGGGCAGGGCGATGTCGAAGTCCCAGCCGGCGCAGACGAGCGCAAAGCCGGTCTGCATCAATGTCAGCCAGAAGAGGATGTTGAGGACCGGGACGATGCGGGTCAGCATCTTGGTCAGGATCGCGGCGCCGGCGAAGCTGACGGCAGAGGCGATCGCCACCAGAAGGCCGACCGAAAGTCCGCCGGCGCCGAAGGGCCGCGCCACGATCAGGATACCGGCAAAGCCAAGTACCGCAGTCAGGAGGCGGACGGGCGTGAGGCGTTCCCCAAGAAGAAATGGCGCCACCAGCGCCACGATGATCGGCGAGGAGAACTCCAGCGCGAAAAGCTGCGCCATCGGGATCAGGAGCAGCGCGTAGAGCCAGAGGTTCTGCCCGGCGAAATGGACGAGGTTGCGCAGCAGCTGAAGATCGAGCCGCCGGGTGCTGATCTCGGACCGCCGGCCAGCGATCAGCACCCAACCGAGGATAATCGCGAAGCCGATGACCGAGCGGTAGAGCATCATCTCGAACGTATCGAGGTCGGGCGAAATCTCCCGCCCGGAAATGGCGATGGCGCAGAAGCCGACGATCGAGCCGCTCATCCAGAGCGCGGCGGCAAGGGGGCGGTGCGGGGTGTCCATCGGGTCTCCGGGTGGCCGGGTTGGCGGGGATGAGTGATCGCCGCTTGAGGACGCATTGTCCAGCCGGGGCGAGACTTGCGGGCGGCGCGCAACAGACCGGCAATTTGCCGCTCGTCCGACTCAGCGGAAACGTGCAAGATGAGGAAAAACCTCCAAGAGGCAGGCAGACATGGCATTTCACCCTCCGGCAGCGACGCCGCCCGGCCTGTGGCGGCGCACGCCCCCGGCCATCTTTCCCGCGATCATGGGCCTTTTCGGGCTGGGTCTTGCCTGGCGCCGCGCCAGCTCCGCCTTCGGCCTGAATGAGGCGCCGGGCGAAGCGATTCTTGGTGCCGTGATGCTGCTTTTTCTTTTCGCGGCAATGGCCTACGCGGTGAAGATCCTGCGCCGCCCGAAGGTGCTGGTCGAAGACCTTCGCATCCTGCCCGGACGGGCCGGGTTGGCGGCGGCGGTCCTGTCGGTCTATCTCGTCTCGCTCACGGTCCTGCCTTACAATCCGGGCGTGGCGCGGGGAGTCCTCTATGTCGGCCTTGCGCTCCATGTCCTTCTGGTCGCCGTGGTCATCGCCGTTTTCGCCACCGGTCCGGCGGTCCAGCGGCGGGTCACGCCGGTCTGGCACCTGACTTTCACCGGCTTCATCATCGCGGCACTTGCCGCTGTCGGCCTGCAATCCTGGGGGCTGGCGCTGATCCTCTTCGGCCTCACGGCACTCATGGCCGCCTTCGTCTGGTCCGTGAGCCTTGAACAGATCGTGCGCGAGGATGTGCCGCCGCCCTTGCGCCCGCTTCTTGCCATCCACCTCGCGCCGGTGGCGCTGATCGGCCTTGTCGCGGCGGGGATGGAGTTCGACGCGGTGGCGATGGGCTGCGGCGGCGTGGCGGCGCTGATGCTGGTCTGGCTTGTCGCGCGGGCATTCTGGCTGACCGCGGCCGGCTTCTCGGCGCTCTGGGGTGCCTTCACCTTCCCCCTGGCGGCGACGGCTGCGCTCTGGCTGACGCTGGGCGGCGTATGGCGCTGGCCCGGCCTTGCGGCGCTCGTGTTCGCCACGATCATCATTCCGCCGATCGTCTGGCAGGTGCTGCGGTCATGGGCGCGCGGGCAGCTGGCCATCAAGACCAACGCGGCGATCGCTTAAAGAGCCGGGATCAGACCTGCGCCACCCAAGCGCGGGCAATCGCCAGCCCGGCCGCATCCGCCGCCGCAGCATGGCGTGCCTCTTCGCCCGGATGGTCGGCCAGCCAGCCCGGCCGCATGCCTTCCGTCGCCTCGGGAAAGACGAAGGTCCAGTCCCGCACCACGCGGGTGTTGGCCTCGAAATGGAACTGCATGCCATAGCTTGCGCGCCCGACGCGGTAAGCCTGTGCCGGGACCGCGTAGCCGGTCGCGAGGTGGACGGCATCCGGGGGCAGGGTGAAGGTGTCGGAATGCCACTCAAAGCTGGTGAAGGCAGGACCGGCGGCGGACAGCACGGGGTCGGCCTCTCCGGCACCGGTCAGGCGGATCGGGGTCCAGCCGAACTCGCGCGCGGTGCCGATCAGGTTCTGCCCGCCAAGGGCGCGCGCAAGTACCTGACTGCCAAGGCATATCCCGAGAACGGCCTTGTCGGCCTCGGTAAAGGCGCGCATCACTTCGGCAAGGCGCGCCAGATAGGGATGGACGCTGTCGTCAAGGGCGTTCTGTTCCCCGCCAAGAACAACAAGCCCGTCATGCTGGTCGGGCGTGGGCAGGTTTCCGTCACGGTAAGGCCGATACTCAACCACTTTCGCGCCAGCCTCGGCCAGCGCCACGCCGACCTGACCGGGAAGCGAGACTTCCGTGTTGTGAACCACCGCGACGCGCATTCCGCCTCCACATCTGTTCCGCTCCTTGCAGCATCATCGGGCCTGCCGCACAAGTCGGGAATCGACGGTTTAGCCCTTGCGCTTCACCTGATCGCGTGAAACAGGGAAGCGCCAAACGAAAACTCCC
>DJUV01000295.1 GCA_002440625.1 Rhodobacteraceae bacterium UBA6273
GTCTATCACCTGAAGGAATGGGTGCAGGGCAACCATACCGTCCAGCGCAAAGCCGACGACGACAAGGGCGGCACCATGCGCCTCGGCGCCTATACCGCGATGCTGAAATCAGGCTCCAAGGTTGCCGATGTCTATGGCTCGACCGAGATCGAGGAACGGCACCGCCACCGCTATGAGGTCGACGCCAAGTACCGCGAGAAGCTGGAGAACTGCGGCCTGGTGTTTTCGGGGATGTCGCCCGACGGACGCCTGCCGGAGATCGTCGAGTGGAAGGACCACCCGTGGTTCATCGGCGTCCAGTACCACCCGGAACTGAAGTCGAAACCCTTCGCGCCGCATCCATTGTTTGCGGATTTCGTCAGGGCGGCGAAAGGGGTGGAGCGGTTGGTGTGAGGGGGGGCAGTGGTGCACTTTATTGGCGACTGCAGGGCGACCAATTAGGTCATCGTTTTCGGGACCGCCGTAGTGCACTGAGGCTAAGCGCCGACAGTGCACCCAACAGTGTAAGTCCAGATGCGGGAAGTGGAACCGGAGCGGGACCAACGTCGAAAGTATAGGAACCGGTCGCGACCGCACTCCCCCAGTTTTGATAATTCCCGAAGTCGACTGAAAAACCAAAAACGCCAAGCCCGTCGACAACACAATTCCAAATGCAATCAGACGGCGCCAGTGAGAAGATCGAATTGAGTTGCGAGAAGTCGCGTGATTGCTGAACTATGTCTAGGAAAGATCTGCCGAAACCTACCGAAATCTCAATCGATTCTGCATTCGATAACGCAGCGCGCATACCACCGCCAAAGGTCAAAAGCCCATCATTGTCTACAGGTACGTTGCTACCAGCTTGCGACCAAAACCCTGTATCATAAAAAGATGATGCAAAGATACGTTGTGTCGTTCCTGCGCGGGTAACGTCAAATGTTAGGTTATCGTATACCACCTCCATTTGCTCTAAAACCATGTTTGAATAGTCGAGATTTCCGTTGGCATCGAACGGCGTGAAAGAAGCTTCACCGATTGCTGACGTTGCGGTCGATCTAATGCCAATCGACCTTAGCGAGAACGGTTGCCCGTCTTGCCTAGTGAATTTTAACGACGTGCCATTTCCGAAACATCCGCCTCGGCAATCCGAGAGAAAGGTGAACCCAATGATAGCCTCGGTAACGTCAGAATACTCCTCGTACCCCCATGCCACACTAAATCCCGCCTCACTCCATATGCCATTGGCGAACCCGTTTGAAGCGGTTACGCTGTCGAGACGACCCGGTGGTGTCTGAAACGTAACAACCGTGTTGCCCAAAGCTGGCTGAGATAGCAAAAGAAACGCTGCAGCCGCGCATACATCTTTAACTTCGTTCATTTGAACCTCTGCAAAAAATCGAATCACTATTTCAATTGGATGCTATGACTGTCGGCCCCAGCAGGCAATCGCAGATAGCCGCACGGCACCCGCTCGCACGCACCGATCTCCCGCAAGAGACGCGAGCGATCAGGCTTATCCAATCACCCCGTCACGCCATTTCCCTTCCGCCCGATTTGTCCCGCGACAAATCGGGTCGCGCCGGCCTGGGCCAGCGCGCCCCGATTTCCGGATGCACGGGGCAAACTGAAAACCCCTTGCCGTCCGGCTTGCGCTCCGCCAAATCGGACCGGGTGACGTGCCACTGGCACGTCCCTTTCCGGTCCTCGGGCGCCGCGCCCACCGTTGCGAGCTTTCCCCCCACCCAGCCTCCAAAACGCCCGACACCTGTCGGGACGGATGCCCGACGCAAACCCGACAGATGCCATACGCCCTTTGCACCCCCCGCCGAACCGTCCTATATCGGCCATATGTTCGGACGCATCCTCACCTCGCTTCTCACCGAAAGGCCCGACCGGCTGCCGCAGCCGGATGCGCAGCGGGCGCTGGCGGCACTCCTTGTCCGCCTCGCCAGGGCCGATGAGCAATACGATGAGGAGGAGCGGACCCGCATCGACCGCATCCTCGCCCGCCGCTATAACCTCTCGCCCTTCGAGGCGGTGACGATCCGCAGCGATGCCGAGGAGATGGAGGCCGAGGCGCCCGATACCGTCCGCTTCACCCGCGCCCTCAAGGATGCCGTTCCCTACGAGGACCGCATGGGCCTGATGGAGGCGCTCTGGTCCGTGGCGCTGGCCGATGACACCCGCGACCCGCGCGAGGATGCGATGATCCGCGTCACGGCTGATCTTCTGGGCATCAGCGACAAGGACCGGGCCATCGCCCGGCAGAATGTTGAGAAATCAAGGACATGATTGCAAGTCTCTCGATGTATGACTGGCCGCAGGTGCGGGCAGAGAACGACCGGCTCTGGGCGCTTGTGGCCGGGGCGCTGGAGGACGAAGGCATCGCCGCACCGGCGGACCTGACCCGTGACGACAGCCTCTGGGAGGTCTGGCAAAGCCCCGGCCTCCTCCTCGGCCAGACCTGCGGCATGCCCTACCGGACCAAGCTCCACGGGGCCGTGGAACTGGTGGCAACCCCCGACTATGGCCTGCCCGGCGCCCCGCCCGGCCATTATTATTCGGTCTTCGTGACCCGGAAGGGCGAACCCGGCGAGGCTGAGGATTTCATCGACCGCACCCTCGCCTTCAACGGTCAGGACAGCCAGTCGGGCTGGGCCGCGCCGCAAAACCAGATGGCGAAGCAGGGCCTCCGGTTCACCCATACCCGCCATACCGGCGCCCACCGCGACAGCGCCCGTGCCGTCGCCGCCGGCAAGGCCGACATCGCCGCCATCGACGCCATCAGCTGGCGTCTGATCGAGGCCCACCATCAAGATATAGCGCGAAAGCTCCGCGTCATCGGCCATACCGACCCGACTCCGGGCCTGCCGCTCATCACCGCGAAGGGGCGCGACACCGCCCCCCTCGCCCGCGCCTTTACCGCCGCCATCGCCGGGTTGACCCCCGCCGACCGCGCCGCCCTTGGCCTTCGCGACCTCATTCCGATCCCGGCGTCAGCTTATCTCGCCGTGCCCACGCCGCCGCCACCTTCGCAAGATGTGCCGGTCAATTAGGCAGTTTGTCGGGCATTTTGCCGAAGACCTCGCAAAAAGCGCATTGTAAAATGGCGGAATATCAGCCCTATTCGGTGCGTCCAGGGGAGGACATGCGTGAGCGACCAGGCGAAAGAAATCGGCGCACCCGTCATCGAGGTGCGAGATCTGCACAAGGCCTACGGCCAGCTTGAAGTGCTGAAGGGTGTCTCCCTCGTCGCGCATCGCGGCGAGGTAATATCGCTCATCGGCTCGTCCGGTTCGGGCAAATCCACGCTCCTGCGCTGCTGCAACCTTCTTGAGGACAGCCAGCAGGGCGAGATCCTCTTCAAGGGCGAGGCGGTGCACTGGAAGGGCACCGGCCTTCACCGGCACCCGGCCGACAAGCACCAGGTCATCCGCATCCGCACCAACCTGTCGATGGTGTTCCAGCAGTTCAACCTCTGGTCGCATCTGACGATCCTGCAGAACGTGATGGAAGCGCCGCTGACCGTCCTTCGCCGCGACAAGGCCGAGGTCGAGGCCGCGGCGCGCAAATATCTCGACAAGGTCGGCATCGTCGACAAATGCGATGTCTTCCCGGCGCAGCTTTCCGGCGGCCAGCAGCAGCGCGCCGCCATCGCCCGCGCGCTCTGCATGGAGCCGACAGCACTTCTCTTCGATGAACCCACCTCCGCGCTCGACCCCGAACTGGAGCAAGAGGTCATCAAGGTCATCAAGGCGCTGGCCGAGGAAGGCCGCACCATGATCATCGTCACCCATGACATGCGGCTCGCGGCCGATGTCTCGGATCACACGATCTTCCTGCACAAGGGCAAGATCGAAGAAGAAGGCCGGCCCGATGAGCTTTTCGGCAGGCCGAAAACCGAACGGCTGCAACAGTTCCTGAGCGCGACCGTTGCCGCCTGACCACTCAAAGCAGCTCAGTTAATACCGGGAGTGTAAAATGAAAAAACTTCTTATCGCCGCCGCCGCGTTCGCGCTGACCGCAGGCCTTGCCGGCGCTCAGACCGTCCGCATGGGCACCGAGGGTGCCTACCCTCCCTACAACTTCATCAACGACAAGGGTGAGGTCGACGGCTTTGAACGCGAACTCGGCGACGAGCTTTGCAAGCGCGCAGCCCTGACTTGCGAATGGGTCACGAACGAGTGGGATTCGATCATCCCGAACCTCGTTTCCGGCAACTACGACACCATCGTCGCCGGCATGTCGATCACCGAGGAGCGGGCCAAGGTCATCTCCTTCACCCAGAACTATATCCCGCCGGCAGCCTCGGCCTATGTCGCGCTGAAGCCTGATGCCGACGTCAAGGGCGGCGTGGTCGCGGCACAGACGGCGACGATCCAGGCCGGTCATGTCGCCGAGAGCGGTGCTACCCTGCTGGAATACCCGACGCCGGATGAAACAATCGCCGCCGTGCGCAACGGCGAGGCCGACGCTGTCTTTGCCGACAAGGACTACCTCGTGCCGATCGTCGCTGAATCGAACGGCGAGCTGTCCTTCGTCGGCGAGGATATCCAGCTTGGCGGTGGCGTCGGCATGGGTCTGCGTCAGAGCGATGCCGAACTGCGCGGCAAGTTCGATACGGCGATCCAGTCGATGAAGGATGACGGCACGCTGAACGCACTTATCAAGAAGTGGTTCGGCGACAAAGCGCTTCTGTTCTGAGACAGGCGGGCGGGGCTTCGCGTCCCGCCCCCCAGATCCCCCCAGCGCCATGTTCGCATCCTGCGCCGATCCCTCAACGCTTGAAGGCCTGAGCTGGCTTCTGTGCTACCTGACGTCAGGAAAGCATCTTCTCTTCTATACCTCGATCGGGACGGTCCTGCTTTTGCTGGCCATCACGGCGCCGGTGGCGCTGGGCTTCGGATTTGGCGGCGCCATGGCGGCGCGGTCGCATTTCCTGCCGCTGCGTTGGTTCGGCAAGGCCTATACCTCGATGGTGCGCGGGATACCGGACATCATCTTCTTCCTCTTCGTCCCCATCGCCCTTGACCAGGCCTTCGAATGGGTCCGGCACAAGGCGCTTTGCCCCGAATCCGACCTGCCGGTGTGGCAGGGCAACGATTTCGTGGTCTGCGCCGCAGCCAAGCTGCCCCTGTCGACAAGCCCGCCGTGGGTCCATGAAACCTACGCCTTCTTCCTGGCAGTTCTGGCGTTTTCCATCGTCTTCGGCGCCTTCGCGGCGAACGTGATCTACGGCGCGATGAATGCCGTGCCGCGGGCGCAGATGGAAACCGCCGAAGCCTACGGGATGAGCCACCGGCAGGCCTTCCGCCGCATCCTCGTGCCGCAGATGTGGGTCTACGCGCTGCCCGGCCTCTCGAACCTCTGGATGATCCTCATCAAGGCAACGCCGCTTCTCTTCATCCTGGGGATACGCGACATCGTCTATTGGGCGCGGGAGCTTGGCGGTTCGAAGACCTCGCAGTTCGACTATCCGCACCCGGACTGGCGGCTTTACTACTTCCTTGCCCTGCTGGCCTTTTATCTCTTGATGACCAGCCTTTCAGAACGTGTCCTCCGCCGTATCAGCGCGCGCCTGAGCCACGGCCAGGCGACCCTCGCCGGTGAACAGCAGAGGAAAGTCGCAGCATGAACATGACCTGCTGGGAAACCTTCCAGGCCTACGGGTTTCGGTCCGTCGGCATTGGCGAGCGCCTTCTGCCTAAGACCGATTTCACACTCTGCGAGCATTTTGTGCTGATCGGCTCGGGGCTGGTCTGGAACCTCTATTTCGGCATCCTGGCGCTTTTTTTCGGCTTCTTCCTTGCCAATGCGGTGGCACTGGCCAAGGCGAGCGCGAACCCATGGCTCCGTAAGCCCGCCGAATGGTTCATCTACCTCTTTCGCGGCTCCCCCCTCTTCATCC
>DJUV01000288.1 GCA_002440625.1 Rhodobacteraceae bacterium UBA6273
GGCCATTTCGAGCTGAACGTCTACAACCCGATGATGAGCTACAACGTCCTGCAATCCATGCAGCTTCTGGGCGATGCGGCGTCGTCCTTCACCGACAACATGGTGGTCGGCACCCTCGCCAACACCGCGCGGATCGACAAGCTGATGAAGGAAAGCCTGATGCTGGTAACGGCGCTGGCGCCGACCATCGGCTATGACAATGCCACCAAGGTCGCCAAGACCGCGCACAAGAACGGCACCACGCTGCGCGAGGAGGCCATCGCGCTTGGCTTCGTCGATGGCGAGACCTTCGACAAGATCGTGCGGCCCGAAGACATGATCGGCCCCAAGGGCTGAGTCATGGCCGAGATCGTCAATCTCAGGCAGGTCCGCAAGGCCAGGGCGCGCGACGACAAACGGGCGGCGGCGGATGAGAACGCCGCCCGGCATGGCCGTTCAAAGGCGCTGAAGGCGCTGGAAAAGGCCCGGAACGATCGTGCCGAGGCCACGCTTGACGCGCACCGGCTGGACGGTCGGGAAGAGTGAGCGCCCCGGTCAAGCATTCGCTGACGCTGAATGGCCACCGGACCAGCGTATCGCTTGAGGATGCCTTCTGGCGCGCCTTCCGCGAGATCGCCGAAGCGCGAGGCCGTCCGATCAACGCCCTCGCCGCCGAAATCGACGCGCGGCGCGACGACGGCACCGGTCTTGCGACGGCGATCCGGCTATTCGTGCTTGGAGATTTGCAGCGACGGCTGAAGGACGCCGGCAGCGGCGCTCAGTGATCGCCGGGCTGATCGGGATAAAGCGCCCGCCGCATCCGGTCTGCCAGCGATTGCTCCTGCTGCTCCCAGTCGGTCAGGTTCTGACGCTTGCCGGCGTTCGGGTTAAGCTCGCCCCGGAACAGCGACTGGATTTCCTCACGCGAGAGCGAGGTGCCTTCTTCCACCGGTTCGGGCTGGTACTGGATGCCGATCGCCCGCCACGACGGGATGGCAATGCGAAGGAAACTTGGCGCCGAGAAGATCGCGGAGCCGAAGGAAGACTGGGCAACATCCAGTGCTTTCATGGTACAGGAACCCCCCAAGGAACCCATCCGGAACGATGGCAGATTCGATCCGGTCAACAGCGGCCATATGAGCGGAAAACGGCCTAGGCAGAATACGGGAAAAACGAATCGTTTTTCCCACAGCCCTAAGATGAACCGGAATCGCGATTTCAATCAATTGCCGGTTGCACAATTCGGCGGATTTTCGGCCATTGGCGCAAGTTACGCGACGTCACGCAGCCGCGCGATCAGGCGGATTCCATCCTTTGCGCGGACGGTAAGCTGCGCCACAGGAACGGGTTCGGCAGCATCAACAACAATAAACTCAAGCGTTTTCATAATGATGGCAAGGAAAAGCGGCCCCTCGACCATCGCGAACCCGGCGCCGGGGCAGACCCTTGGCCCTTCGGAGAAGGGCATATAGCCGCAGCGGGCGGATTTCCGCCCTTCGTCGCGCTGCCAACGATCGGGATCGAAGCTGTCGGGGTCATCCCAGAGCCTTTCGTGGCGCTGAAGATGCCAGGGCGACAGCACGATCTGCGCGCCCTTGGGCACATCCCGGTCGCGGAAGCGTTCGGCTTTCGTCGCCTCGCGCACCATCATCGGCACCGGGGGATAGAGCCGGAGCGTCTCGCGGAAGACGTCGCGGGTGAAGCCCATCCGCGTCAGGGCCGCGATGCCCTCTTCCGGCGCAAACCCCGCCGTCTCTGCCGCCACCCGGTCCTGCACCGCGCGGTCGCGGGCCAGAAGGTAAAGCGCCCAGCCAAGCGCCGCCGCCGAGGTCTCATGCCCGGCAAGAAAGAAGATCGCGACCTGATCGACCATCTCGCCCGTGGTGAACAAGCGCCCGGTTTCGGGATCGGGCGTGGTCATGATCTTGGTCGCAAGATCACCGGGCGCCCTGCCCGCCTTGATCGCCGCCAGCCGGTCCTCGACCAGCCCCGCGATCAGCGCGCGGATCGACGCCGCCGCAGCCTTCGCCCGGCGCGGCAGGAAGCGGGGCATCCAACGCGGCAAGGGCAGGAAGGCGGCGAGGTTCAGAAGCGGTTGCGCGCGCTGGTAAGCGCGAAACTCGGCGAAGACCCGCGCCGCCGTCTCATGCTCGATCGGGATCGAGAAGAGCGTGCGGAAGATGGCATCGGCAGCGGCGTGGCTGGCGAATTCCTCGATCTCCACCACCTCACCCGCCCGCGCCTTGATCCGGTCGCGCGCGGCCTCGGCGGCGGCCAGAAGGGCCGGATAGGTCTCATGCAGGCGGCCACGGGCGAAGGCCGGGTCGATGATCCGCCGCTGCGCCTGCCAGAGCGCACCGTTGGTGACAAAGACCGATTGCCCCAGAAGCGGCGCAAGCCCTTCCCGCACCCGGTCGCTTTTCGGGAAATCACCGGGGCGCTTCGACAGCACCTCCGCGATCAGCGCCGGATCGTTGCAGAGATAGGACCGGAAGAACGGTGTGCGGAACTCGGCCATCCAGGCGTGATAGAGCCGTGCGGGCTGAGCCGAGAGGATGTCTTGCCGGAATAGCTTCAGATACTGCCAGAGCGACACACGATCCGGCCGAGGCTTGGGCTTCGGCGCGATCATGGCAGGTCCCTGTAGCCGCTTGCCGCGCGGGTGATGACCGTCTTCGATGGCGCGCGGTCGCGGTAACGGTCGGCGAGCGTCAGCGGCCCGGCGGTGATGCGGAAGTAGTCATAGTCGCCGGGCCGGTCGAAGGCGCAGAGATACTGGAAATGCAGACGGAAGAACCGCCACCTGAGCCTCTGCCAGCGCGCCGGACTCAAGGTCTGGGTGAAGGCAGCCGACAGGATCAGCGGCCAACGCTGGTCAGGGGGTGCTACGCCAGTGACCTTCACGGGATCGCAGAGCGCATAGGTGCAGCCGTCGCCCGGCGCGGTCACATCGACCCAAGTCAGTGCGTCGCTCGCCGAAAGATAGGCGAGATCGCCACGCAGGCGCTGCGCCCGGGGCAGGAACGAAACCATCGGCACAACATGGCCAAGCGTCAGCAGCGCCAGCACCGGCCCCCCGTCACACGGCCCCTGCCCCGCCCTGAGAAGGTCGGAGAGAAGCGAGACGGCAAGATGCGCACCCGAGGAATGGCCGACCACGATCACCTCGTCATGCGGCCCCCGCAACGCCTCGGCCACCCGGACGACGAATTCCCGAAGCCGGTCCTCCAAAAGCAGAGGATAGGCGCCGTCCTCGACCGCCGTGAAGGCATAGTCATGCATCAGGTAATAGGCATAGAGCCTGCCGTCGATTCGCCGGAACTGCCAGAGAACGAGGGCAGCCCCGGCAAGCCCGGACGCCAGCGCCAGCAAGGCTGACAAGCCACCCGCAGGCAGCGCCATCCGCACCAGCCAGCCCGCGACGACACCCGCTCCCAGCGCCACCACAAGCTGCAAAAGAAGCATCACGATCGGATAGAGCGCCGCGATCGTCGGCCCTTTCCTCAGCCCCGCCAGCCGGAAGATCGCCCCCGACCCGACATAGCTCCGCACCGTCCGCCAAAGCTGGCGGTAGGTATCGAAAATCCCCTGCCGCATCGAGGCGCGCACGATGTCGGACCAGAGCAGCACCTCGATCTCGGCCTCAGACGCGATGCCGTCCATCTCGGTCACGACGCGCCAGCCGAAGGCATCGCCCCCCTGCCGGGCGGAAACGGTGATCGCATAGCCGCTGATCGCAGCCTGAGAAAGCGCCTCGGTCCGGTAAAGCTCGCGGTAACGGCGCGGATGGAAGGGGTCGTAGCCCGGAATGTAGAAGACCCGCCGACGCATCCTCGGCTCAGAGGCTCTGTCCGGCAAGTACGACCCCCGCGGCGCGGCCAAGCTGGCGCGAGACGTCGCGGAACACTTCGGCATAGGCTTCCGTCATCGCCCGGTTCATCACTTGTGCATCGGGTCGCCGGGTGAAGTCGGTGTAGCGCTTGATCTCCTCGTCGGAAAGCGGCGCATAGGCCATCGTCAGATAGGCATGGACCCAGATGTCGGTCTCTTCCCGGATCGCCTGTTCCTGCGACCAGACTTCGGCGACGACATCGTCCTCGCTCATTTCCGGCCCGATGGCGCCGCTATCCCGAAGCCCCTGATAAAAAGCAAAATTTGCGTTGAGTCCGTTCGAGACATTGCTTTCGACGAGATCGTTGACCTCGACGAAATCCTTGACAAGCGCGATCCTCGGATCGTTCCCCGCCCGCATCTCCTCAAGCGTGAGGCGGCTCGCATCCTCGACATCCGGATCAAGCAGCGCCCGCCGCGCGGAGATTTCCAGCGTTGTCGCCTGCCGGCCAAGGCCCGATCCGAAAAACTCGATGACCGGCGCGAAACCGGTGCCCGATTGCGGCAAAGCCGCCGTGAGGGCGGTGGTGAATTCTGCCAGCAGCCGGTCAGGCGCGTAGATCCGGTGGACCGCTGTGGCCCAGCTCTGCCCGCCGGCCCCGTCGAGCATGTTTTCGTCGATTTCCTTGCCGTAGGCCTCACCCTCGGCGGCAAGTACCTCAAAGACTTCCGGCAGTTGCAGGGCCGCCACCAGTTCGTCCACCTCCGTCGCGCGGGCCGGACCGGTAACCGCAAGGCCGGTCGCAAGAAGTGTGGCAAGGAAGATTGGGCGCATCGGGGTTCCTGCGAGGTTTTGCCCCTACAGTCCTAGTCCCCGCGCCCGCCCGTGCCAAGCGCAACCCGCAAGGTGGTCAGCCCCGCGGGCGGTCCTCCGCACACCACGAGGCTTACGCGCCAGCAAAAACGGGGTTGCAGAGTGCTGCGCCTGCCGCTAAATCCCCCGCCTGTGACGATCCCTGACGCGGAGAGGTGGCAGAGTGGTCGAATGCGGCGGTCTCGAAAACCGTTGTCGGTGCGAGCCGACCCAGGGTTCGAATCCCTGTCTCTCCGCCACCTATCATTGAAAATATTGGGTAATTTGTTGCAACAGGCGTCGCAGCCGCCATTGCGCCCAGAATCTTTTTGCGCCCGGGTGCGCTTGGTTGCGACTTAGCGCCCGAGACGGATGCACGCGCCGCGGTCGTCGCCGGGATGCGTCAGTTGACCGAGCGGCAGTTTCACGGAATTGTCGGCGTGCTCAATCAGGACGCGGTCGATGTCGAGGCCCTGGGCCTCCGCCAGACGCCGATCTTCTTCCAGAACGGCAAGCGGCTGGAAAACTTCAGCGCCGAAAGCCTCATCGCCGATGTCCGCTTCGCCGTGGAGAATTCCTGAACGCTTGCTCAGGACCGGTCGGCGAAGGCGGCGAAAAGGGCGAGGGTCCGCTCGCTCACATGGTGTTCGATCCCTTCGGCATCGTGTTCGGCTGTCTCGGCATCCAGCCCGAGGCGGAGCAGAAACCGCAGGACAATGTCATGTCGACGCTGGCATTCTTCAGCCAGCGCCCGGCCAGCATCGGTCAGAAAGACCGAACGATACCTCGCGCGGGTGATCAGGCCGTCCCGTGCCAGACGGTCAAGCGTCTTGGCAACAGAGGGGGGCGTGACCCCCATCTTCGCCGCGATGTCGACGGGTCGTGCTTCGCCCCGTGCATGGATCAGTTCGGCGATCAGCTCGACATAGTCTTCGGCCAGTTCGTTGCGATGCGCTTCGCGCACACCCTGAAACGCCCCCGCGCGGGGATCCGAAGGGCGCTCGTCGCTTGCGGCGGGCGGAGATGGCTGGAGGTCATCGTGCACCATGGGTCCAGTCTCGCACGAACGAGATTGACAGGTAAAGGCCGAGAGACGATTATTAGCCTTGTCTAATATTTGGCGCTCAGCCTTTTTGGAGCGCCCGCCAGCAAGGAAAACCAGAACCATGCCTGCCGACAACGTTGCTTCGGTCGACCCTTCGCGGAGGGCGCTGGCTCTTGCCGTCTTCGCGGGTGCCGTCCTGCGGGTCATGGCTGAGGTCGGTGCCTACCTGTTGCGGCAGAACCGCGACCGGCCCGTCGTTTTGCTTTCACCCGACGTTCCGGGTGGCTTTCCGGGCAGCATCGCGTTCATGTATGCCGCAGCGGCGCTGATCGAGGTGTAGTCGGCGCCGGCCCTGGCCAAAGTCGCGTTGCCCGGATCACGGATGCGACAATTCGAAAACGAGGAAAACCGTGCTTGCAAGCAATCCGACTGCACTCCAGGTCGCAATGGTCACACCTGACTGCTCCGGCACTGCTACGCCGGTCGCCGGGACGCTGGGCAGGCCGCGCTTTTTCCTGATCGCCGTTCTGGCCGTCGCGGCATGCACCGCCCCGACCAAACAGGCCGCAGAGGGATCGCCGGGGTTCATCGAGGAGTTGCCTGAACAGGTGGCCTTGCTCGCCGCGCCGTATCAGAACCTTCAGGAAGTGACCCTGAAGCCGGAGGACGGCTGTTACTGGTATCGCCACGTCGGCCCGGTCGAGACGACGATGCTGCCGCTGCGGACGGTCGAGGGGCGGCCAATCTGCAGGGCGGTCAAAGGGAAAGCAGCAGCGGCCGGCTGACGGAACAGGACCTGTGGCCGCGTGCGGCTTGCGGAGGCTATCCCCGCGGGGCAGTTCCGCGCTTGGCGCCATGCCCTCCGATCAGCCTGGCGGAAGCAACTTGATGCAGGTCGTCAGACGGCTGTGGCGACGTTGCCCTCTTCCGCAGGGTAGAGGTACACGGTTATCCCGGTCTCGACCAGTTCGTACAGATCATTGATATGCGGCATCACCATTCGTACACAGCCGGAGCTTGCGCGGCTGCCGATCGACCGCGGGAGAGGCGTGCCATGTATCCGCAGGTATGTGTCACGGTCGCCGGCATAGAGATAGAGAGCGCGCGACCCCAGCGCGTTGGCCGGTCCGGGCTCCATCCCGTCCGCGTACTTCGCATAGATTTCGGGCTCGCGCTCAATCATCATCGGCGTTGGCGTCCAGCTCGGCCATTTCGCCTTGCGCCGGACGGTGTAGACGCCGGGCTCGTAAAGACCGCCACGGCCGATTGCGACACCGTAGCGCATGGCCGTTCCGCCACCCTCAATATGGTAGAGATAGCGCGCGATGGCATCGACATGGATATCGCCAGGCACCAGCCCCGAACGCACTTCGACACGTGTCGGAAGCAGGCGCGGATGCAAGCCCCAGGGATTGGTCGTTGCAGGGTCATATCCGGGCGGCGTCACCTGTGCATCCCAGGCTGCCCATTGATCCGTCGAATGGGAGGCAGCCAAGACAGGCCCCGCAATCGCCGATGAAAACAACGTCGTTGTCGTCAGAATGAAGTGGCGTCTGGTCAGCATGATACGGGCCCTCGTCAGATAGGTCATGGCGCAACGCTTTCACTATGCCGCCATCGCCCGGGACTCGGCGGAGTACCGTCGCCGGTGTCCAGTAAAGTTTGTGTGAGTTTCAGCCGTCCGACCCTCTGACACACCCCGCTGCGCTGAAGTCCCGACGGCGCGGCGCCATACGAACCTACACGCCCCGCGCTGCAAACAGCGATGACGTTGC